>JANMJI010000304.1:0-16361 GCA_031371275.1 Betaproteobacteria bacterium | reverse complement strand
ATGACAGGCGACACGCTGCTGCGCAACGCGGTCGCCGACGACGCACTGTGCATCGGCGTGCTGGCGACGCAGGTTTTCCTCGACACCTACGCCACCGACGGTGTGCGGCCGGTTTTGGCGCGCGAGGCGCTGGAACACTTTTCGACCGCAGAAACCGCGGCGCTGCTGGCGCGGCCCGACACACGCTTCATCGTCGCCGAACGCCAGGGCCATCTGCTCGGCTTTGTGCAAATCACGCTCGGCGCGCGCCAGGCCGAGGTTGCAGGCGAGGTGACGGCGGAAGTCGTGCGCCTGTACGTGCAACCCCGCTTCCAGGGCCAGCGCCTGGGCACACGCCTGCTGCAGCAGGCGCAGGCGCTGGCGGCGGCGCACGGCGCCACGCAACTGTGGCTGACGGCCTGGGTGGGCAACCCGCGCGCCATTGGCTTTTATGCGGCATCAGGCTGGCGCGACGTGGGCTCGACTGACTACGTCTTTGAAGGCGAAGCTTTCCTCAACCGCATCTTCGTGCTGGACCTGGAAGGCGGCTAACGCCAGAATTCAACGCCAGGTGAAACGCGGCTGGTCGAAGTGCGCCACGCGGGTGCTGCGGCCGTGCAGGCACCATTCGCAGAACTGGTGCAGCACGGCGGCTGTCGGTGCCGCCACCCAGTGGTCACCGAGTGGCATGCGCAGCACCGGTTGGCTGTGGCCTTCATGCGGCGGGTCGATGAGGGGCGCGTCGGCACGCAGCAGTTCGCTCAGTGGGATGCGGTGGGCGCTGGCGACTTCGGCCGGGTCCGGCCTGAGTGCTGGTTCGGGCCCGGATTCAGTCCCGAAGTCAGCCCAGACGACAAAGGGTGTGATGACATAACCTGAACGTGTGGTGTAGTCATCAAGCCTGCCGAGCACGCTGGCGGGCGGCAGCTGCAGGCCCAGCTCTTCGTGCAATTCGCGCAGCGCGGCGGCCACGGCCGTTTCGCCGGCATCGATGCGCCCGCCTGGCAGTGCCCACTGGCCGGCATGGCTCGTGAGTGTGGTGGCGCGGCGCGTCAGCAGGAAGGCTGCCTCGTCGCTCCAACTTGCATGCTGCGCAAAGCCCGGCAGCTCAGCGCCGAAGCCGGCATCCACCAACACCAGCGCGACCGCGGCGCGGCGCAAATTGGTGCTTGCCACCGACTGCACCGGCGTGTCCTGCAGCCGCTGCTGGATCGACAGCCGCAGGCCGTGGTTGCGCTGCACCAGCGTCGCCAAGGACTTCAAGGCGCCGGCTAACGCCGACGCGTGCCACCGAGCAAAGACCCCAGCACGCCGCGGATGATTTCGCGCCCGACCGCCGAGCCGATGCTGCGCACCGCCGAAGAAGCCGCCTTCTCGGCCAGCCCCGCGTGGCGCCCGCCGCGCGGGCCGGTGCTGCCGAACATCACATCCTTCACCATGTCCATCATGCCGCCACCAGCGGGGGCCGGCGCTGCAGCCGCGCCGCCGGCAATCGGGGTGCCCATCGTCAGGCCGCCGCTGCCGCTGCTGCCTGCTGCGGGGGCTGCGCCGTCGCCCGAGGCCAGCGCGCGGCCCTTGATCTTCTCGTAGGCCGATTCGCGGTCCACCACCTTCTCATAGGCGCCGGCCACCAGTGAGCCTTTGAGCAGCGCCTGGCGCTGCTCAGCCGTGATAGGCCCGATCTGGCTGCCCGGCGGCAGCACGAAGACGCGCTCGGTCACGCTCGGACGGCCCTTGGTGTCGAGAAAACTGATCAACGCTTCGCCCACGGCCAGCTCGGTGATGGCCGTCGCCATGTCGCCGATGCCGGGATTCGCGCGCATGGTCTCTGCCGCCGCCTTCACCGCCTTCTGGTCGCGCGGCGTGAAAGCGCGCAGCGCGTGCTGCACGCGGTTGCCCAGCTGCGCCAGCACGGTGTCGGGCACGTCCAGCGGGTTCTGCGTCACGAAGTACACACCCACGCCCTTGCTGCGCACCAGGCGCACGACCAGTTCAATGCGTTCCGTCAGCGCGGCCGGAGCGTCCTTGAACAAGAGGTGCGCTTCGTCGAAAAAGAACACGAGCTTGGGCTTTTCAAGGTCACCCACTTCGGGGAGTAGTTCAAAAAGCTCCGAGAGCATCCACAGCAGGAAGGTCGCGTACAGCCGCGGCGCGTTCATCAGCTTGTCGGCTGTCAGGATGTTGATGACACCCTTGCCGTCGACGGTCTGCATGAAGTCGGCGATGTTCAGCATCGGCTCGCCGAAGAACTTGTCCCCGCCTTGTTCTTCAATCTGCAGCAGGCCACGCTGGATGGCGCCGACGCTCGCTGCGCTGACGTTGCCGTATTCGGTGGTGAACTGGCCGCCGTTGTCGCCCACAAACTGCAGCATCGCGCGCAGGTCTTTCATGTCCAAGAGCAGCATGCCGTTGTCGTCGGCAACCTTGAACACCAGGCTCAGCACACCGGCTTGCGTTTCATTCAACGCCAGCATGCGGGCCAGCAGCAGCGGGCCCATGTCGGACACGGTGGCGCGCACCGGGTGGCCTTGTTCGCCAAACACATCCCACAGCGTGGCCGGGCAGGTGATGCTCTCGGGCGTCGGCAGGCCGCGCTCCTTGATCACAGCCGCCAGCTTCGGGCTCAGGCTGCCGGGCTGCGTGATGCCGGTGAGGTCGCCCTTCACGTCGGCCATGAACACCGGCACGCCGAGTTTGCTGAAGTTTTCGGCCAGCGTCTGCAGCGTGATGGTCTTGCCAGTGCCGGTGGCGCCGGTGATCAGGCCGTGGCGGTTGGCCAGGGCGGGCAGCAGGAAACATTCGATGTCGCCATGCTGGGCGACGAGGATCGGGTCGGGCATGCGGGGCTCCGGCAACGGCGTGGCAGTGAAAGGGCGGGTGAAGTGGCGGGTGAGGGTTGGCGGGTAAGTGGCGCGGCAAGTCTAGCGGCGCAGCGCCTTCATCTGCACCGTCACCTTCAGGCGGCCCGCAGCTTGTCCAGTGTGGCCTGGCACCAACCGCGGTCACTCTTGTCCAGCGCCGCAAAAGCGGCTTCCGCTTGGTCCAGCGCCCGCGCCTGCGCAGCACGGTCGCCCCCGGCGTGTTCGGCCCGACCCAGTGCATCCCAGGCGAAAAAGCGCTCCAGCGCGGGGGCTTGGTTGTCTTCGATGATCTGCAGGCAGTTCTGCGCATGCTGACGTGCCAGAGCCGGGTCGCCGGCTTTGAGCCAGGTCAAGGCCAGCCGGTGTTCGGCGCGCTCGGTTTCGAGCCAGCCGCCAGCGATGGCCCAGTAACGGCGGGCGGTCTGTGCGGCCAGGATCATCAGGCTGCGTTCTTCGGCACTGAGCTGCGGCTTCTCTTCGAGCGTGGCCGCCAGGTTGTTGCCGCTGACGGCCAGGGCGCGCGTGCACGGGTCCGAGTCGGGCAGGGCGGCGCGGTCGGCTTGTGCCAATGCGTCCTGGAACAAGAGCAGCGCTCGCGCCGTGTGTTGCTCGGCCAGGCTGGCCGCGGCCATGGCCGTGACGCGGACACCGTCCGATGGGCTGAGCGCGGCACGCTCGTCGGCCGCGCCGGACGCCAACTGCAGGCTGGCCATGAAGCGCCGCAGCGCCAGCGCTTCTGCGCTGCCGGGCTGGCACAGCGGCAGCGCCGCCAGCTGTTGCTGGAACTGCAGGCCTTCTTGCCAGCGACCCAGGTGTTCGCCCATCACATGGTGTGCCAGGTGCGCCAGTGGCACGATCTGCTGGGCCTCGCTCAGCAGCGCGATGCCATCGGCTTGCAGACGCGCGGCGACGCCGGGGGCGTCCTTGACGTGCTGGTCCCAGCCCTGGCCGATGAAGGTGTCGAAGTCCATGGTTCCTCCTTTGAAGGTGGCAACGGTAGCGGCACTTCGGGCGCCTGAAAAGACGCCCGTTGCGGCCCGGGCTGGCGCGGCGGGCCCGGCGGGTAAAATCAGTCCTTGATATCGAGGAGCACAAGACCCCATGGCTGGTCATTCCAAATGGGCCAACATCCAGCACCGCAAGGGCCGGCAGGATGAAAAACGCGGCAAGGCCTGGACGCGGGTGATCCGCGAGATCATGGTCGCGGCGCGCCTGGGCGGTGGCAACGTGTCGGCCAACCCGCGGCTGCGGCTCGCGATCGAAAAGGCCAAGGCGGTGAACCTGCCGGTGGAAACCGTCAAGCGCAACATCGACAAGGCCACCGGCAACCTTGAAGGTGTGAGCTACGAGGAGATTCGCTACGAAGGCTATGGCATCGGTGGCGCGGCCATCATCGTCGACTGCATGACCGACAACCGCGTGCGCACCGTGGCCGAAGTGCGCCAAGCCTTCAGCAAGTACGGCGGCAACATGGGCACCGAAGGGTCGGTAGCCTTCCAGTTCAAGCACTGCGGGCAACTGGTGTTTGCGCCGGGCACGAACGAAGACAAGGTGATGGAAGTGGCGCTGGAAGCGGGCGCCGAAGACGTCATCACCGACGAAGACGGCGCCATCGAGGTGCTGGCCGCGCCGGCCGACTTTGAAGCCGTGAAAGCCGCGCTCGAAGCCGCAGGTCTGAAGCCCGAAGTGGCTGAAGTGACCTGGCGCGCCGAGAACAGCATCGAGCTCACGGGCGAAGACGCCACACGCATGCAGAAGCTGCTGGACGTGATCGAGGACCTGGACGATGTGCAGGACCTGTACCACAACGCCTTGATCTCCGAATGAAGGTTCTGGTCATCGGCAGTGGCGGCCGTGAACACGCATTGGCCTGGAAGCTGGCGCAAGGCGACCGCGTGCAGACCGTCTACGTCGCACCCGGCAACGGCGGCACGGCGACGGAGCCCGGCCTGAAGAACCTGCCGCTGACCGATCCCGTCGCGCTGGCCGACTTCTGCCAGGCCGAGAAGATCGCACTCACGGTGGTCGGCCCGGAAGCGCCGCTGGCGGCCGGTCTGGTGGACGTGTTCCGCGCCCGCGGTCTGCGCATCTTCGGGCCCACGCGCGGCGCGGCTCAGCTGGAAAGCTCCAAGGCCTTCGCCAAGGAGTTCATGCAGCGCCACGGCATCCCGACCGCGCTCTACGCCACCTTCACCGAAGCCGCCGCCGCGCATGCGCATGTGGATAAACACGGCGCACCCATTGTCATCAAGGCCGACGGTTTGGCCGCCGGCAAAGGTGTGGTGGTGGCGATGACGCTGGATGAGGCGCACGGGGCCATCGACCAGATGCTGACCACGGCAGGTGAACGGGTCGTCATCGAAGACTTCATGGACGGCGAAGAAGCCAGCTTCATCGTGCTGTGCGACGGCAAGAGCGTGCTGACGCTGGCCACCAGCCAGGACCACAAGCGCGTGGGCGACGGCGACACGGGCCCCAACACCGGCGGCATGGGCGCCTATTCACCGGCGCCGGTGGTCACGCCCAACGTGCATGCGCGGGTGATGCAGGACATCGTCTTCCCCACCATCGCCGGCATGGCCAGGGACGGCGTGCCCTTCACCGGCTTTTTGTACGCGGGCTTGATGATCGACGCCCAGGGCCAGCCGCGCACGGTGGAATTCAACTGCCGTCTGGGCGACCCCGAAGCGCAGGTCATCCTGATGCGCCTGAAAAGCGACTTGTTCGAGTTGCTGATGCGCGCCACCGACGGCACGCTGGACGGCATGGAGTTGCAATGGGACCGCCGCAGCGCTTTGGGCGTGGTGCTGGCCGCGCAAGGCTACCCGGCGGCGCCGCGCCAGGGTGACGCCATCAGCGGCCTGCCGGCGGCAGCGCCCGATCTGCTGGTCTTCCACGCCGGCACGGCGCTGGTCGATGGCCAATTGCAGGGCAACGGCGGGCGCGTGTTGTGCGTCACCGCTTTGGGCGATTCGGTGCGCCTGGCGCAGCAGCGCGCGCTGGCGGCGGTGCGCGACATCCGCATGGCCGGTGCGCAGTGGCGCAACGACATTGGCCAGCGCGCGATCAAGCATTGAAAACGATCACCGCACAGCCGCTTTGAAATTGCAGTCAGCATGACCGACACCACCACCGTGCGCAGCTATTTGCTGGGCCTGCAAGGCCGCATCGTGGCCGCCCTGCAGGCCGAAGACGGCCTGCCCTTTCGCAGCGACGGCTGGCAGCGCCCGGTGGGCGGCAAGCTGGAAGGCGACGGTCTTTCGCAGCTGCTGGAAGAAGGCCAGATGCTGGAACGCGGCGGCTGCAACTTCAGCCATGTCAAGGGCGCCAGCCTGCCGCCATCGGCCACCCAGCACCGCGGCGAATTGGCCGGCGCGCCTTTTGAAGCGCTGGGTGTGTCGCTGGTCATGCACCCGCGCAACCCGTATGTGCCCACCGTGCACATGAACGTCAGGCTGCTGGTCGCGTTGCCGAAAGACAAGCCGCCGGTGACCTGGTTTGGCGGCGGCATGGACTTGACGCCTTACTACGGCTTCGAGGCAGACGCCCACCACTTCCACCGCGTCAACGCCGAAGCGTTGGCGCCCTTCGGTGCCGACAAATACCCGCGCTTCAAGGCCTGGTGCGACGCGTACTTTTTCATCAAGCACCGCAGCGAGCCGCGCGGTGTCGGCGGCGTGTTCTTCGACGACTTCAACGAAGGCACATTCGACGACGGCTTTGCGCTGATGCGGGCGGTGGGCGATGCTTTCATCCCTGCCTATTTGCCGCTGGTGCAGCGCCGCCGTGGCATGCCCTATGGCGAACGCGAGCGCGACTTCCAGGCCTACCGGCGTGGCCGCTATGTGGAATTCAATCTGGTGTGGGACCGCGGCACCCACTTCGGTCTGCATGGCGGCGGGCGCACCGAAAGCATATTGATGAGCATGCCGCCGATCGTCAAATGGCGGTATGACTGGCAGCCGGAAGCCGGCACGCCGGAAGCGCGGCTGTACAGCGATTTTCTGCGCCCGCGGGACTGGTTGAATGAGATCGCTGAATGAGCTTGCGCCATGCATGGGCTGAATGAATAACACGCCAACAGCACGGCGCGTGGGTTTGTTCGGCGGCACCTTCGACCCGGTGCACAACGCCCATGTCGCCCTGGCCCATGCGGCGCTGGTGGGGCTGGCGCTGGATGAAGTGCGCTGGATACCGACCGGCCAGCCCTGGCAGAAAGACCGCCACATCACCCCCGCCCCAGACCGCGAAGCGATGGTGCGTCTGGCCATGGCCGGCGAGCCGCGCTTCGTGCTCGACCGCATCGAAATCGAACGCGCGGGCTTGAGCTTCACGCTGGACACCGTGCGCGCACTGGCCGCCGCGCACCCGGGCACCGACTGGGTGCTCATCATCGGCCAAGACCAATACCAAAGCCTGCACACCTGGCGCGACTGGAAACAACTGCTGGGCCTGGTGACACTGGCCGTGGCCAACCGCCCGGGGCCTGTGCTGCCGGCGCATGAAGAGGTGCAGCGCTTTGCCCACCGCGTGGTGCCGCTGCCGATGCTGGACATTTCGGCCACCGACATTCGCCACCGCGCCGCAACGGGTGCGGACATCTCACCACTGGTGCCGCCCGAAGTGGCGCGCTATATTGATCTTCACCGGCTGTACCAAGCCACCCCTGGGAGTTGAATGGACATTCGCAAGCTGCAACGCGCCATCGTCGATGGCCTGGAAGATGTGAAGGCGCAGCACATCGCCGTCTTCAACACCGAACACCTGAGCGCGATGTTCGAACGCGTGATCATCGCGTCGGGCACCAGCAACCGGCAGACCAAGGCCCTGGCGGCCAGCGTGCGCGACAGCGTCAAGGGCCGCGGCATGCAGGTCATGAGCACCGAAGGCGAAGACAACGGCGAATGGATCATCGTCGACTGCGGCGCCGCAGTGGCCCACATCATGCAACCGGCCATACGCGAGTACTACCACCTGGAAGAGATCTGGGGCGGCAAGAACGTACGCATGAAGGTGGGTGAGGTGAACACCAAACTCGTCAAGGCCAGCGAGCCCGAAGCCGCGCCCCGGCCGGGCAAGAAGCCGGCGGCGAAGCAGGCGCCTGAAAGGGGCACGCCGTTTGGAAAGCCTGCCGGCAAGCCCGCTGCAAAGCCACCTGGAAAGTTCGCTGGAAAGACGGCGGGCAAGACGGCGGGCAAGACGACAGCCAAGACGGCGGGCAAGGCCCCGGTGAAATCTCCCGACCGCAAGGCCGCCGACAAATCGGCCGCCTACCAGCGCGTGGGCGCGCGCCG
Source organism: Betaproteobacteria bacterium (assembly GCA_031371275.1). Classification (GTDB taxonomy): domain Bacteria; phylum Pseudomonadota; class Gammaproteobacteria; order Burkholderiales; family Burkholderiaceae_C; genus Rubrivivax. The sequence goes on along the minus strand of JANMJI010000304.1, from coordinate 8,227 downwards.
GCCGACGGGCAAGTCAGCACCCATCAAGACCATCGTCACGGCGCGCAAGGCGCCGGCACGCAAGGGCCCGCGGTCCAGTTAGGGCCCCGATGAAACTGCTGGTGGTGGCCGTCGGCCTGCGCCAGCCGGCCTGGGCCGATGAAGCCTGGGCCGATTTCGCCAAGCGCTTTCCGCCAGAAATGCGGCTGGAGTTGAGGGCGCTGAAGGCCGAGCCACGGGGCAGTGGAAAGTCGCGTGGCAAGACCGCCGCGCAGTGCATGGCCGCAGAGGCCGCGCGTTTCGAGGCCGCGCTGCTGTCATCGGCGAAAGGCGCCCACCGCGTGGTGCTGGACGAACAAGGCACGCGCCACACCACCGCGCAATTGGCCGCCCGTTTGCCCATCTGGCGCCAGCAAGGCCGTGATGTGGCCTTGCTCATCGGTGGCCCCGATGGGCTTGATCCCACGTTGAAGGCCACGGCCGACGAAACGCTGCGCCTGAGCGACCTGACACTGCCCCACGCCTTCGCCCGCGTGCTGCTGGCCGAAGCGCTGTACCGCGCCTGGACGCTGGCCAGCGGCCACCCTTACCACCGCGAATAGCTGCGCTGCGGTGCGCGGTGCGGCCGGGCTTTAGCTGCCCAGGCAGCCGCAACTGTCGTATTGGAAGCGACTGCCGTCGTTATCGGGAAAAGGCAGCCGGCGAACATCCGGGGCCGGTGCTGCCCGACGTGCGGCCGGGGCGCCGGAGCCTGCAGGCGCTTGCTTGGGCGCGGTGCGGTGCGGGCTGACGTAGACCACAGGCTTGGCGGCCGTGTTGACCGCAGTGGGTGCGCGGACCGGGGCTTCGGTACGCGCCAGCGCCACCTGCGCGAAGGCCAAGGCGAGAGCGGCCGCCAACGTGGCGGCAGTGAGGTGCTTCATGGGTTTCTCCGGTGGGCACCAGCCGCCGTGCCAACAAGGCCAGCGCGGTGCATGCCGGCATGGTCGGCGCCGCCGCTTCGCAGCGCATTCCCCCGCAGTGGGTGGCCCCCCAGAAGCGCCACTGGCCAGCGCAGCATGGAGAATGCGCCCATGCTGCCGCACGCCTTCATCTACCTCGCATCGCAAAGCCCGCGCCGCACCCAGTTGCTGGACCAGTTGGGCGTGGCCCACCGCCCGCTGCTGGCCGACGAAGGCGAAGACGCCGAAGGTCTGGAAGCCGAACGAAAGGGCGAGTTGCCGCTGGACTATGTGCAGCGCGTGGCCCGGCTCAAACTGAACGCCGCGCGCACGCGGCTGCAGCGCCGCTGCCTGCCACCGGCGCCCATCCTGTGCGCCGACACCACGGTGGCGGTGGGCACACGCATCCTGGGCAAGCCGGCCGACGATGAAGACGCCGCGCGCATGCTGCGGGCGCTGTCGGGCCGCAGCCACCGTGTGTTGACAGCGGTGGCCGTGAGTGCAGATGCCCAGACGCTGCTGCAAACCAGTGTGTCGCGCGTGCGTTTTGCCGAGCTGTCAGACACCACCATTCGCCGCTACATCGAAAGTGGTGAGTCGCAAGGCAAGGCCGGCGCCTACGCCATCCAGGGCCGCATCGCGGCGTGGATAGAACATATCGAAGGCAGTTACAGCGGCATCATGGGCCTGCCGTTGTTCGAGACCACCACCTTGCTGTCGCGCGCCCGCGTGCGGCTGGAACTGTAGTCACCATGCCGACCACGCAAGACATCCTCATCAACTGGTCGCCACAGGAAACGCGCGTGGCGGTGGTTGAGAACGGCGCCGTGCAGGAACTGCATGTCGAACGCACGCTGGAACGCGGCCTGGTCGGCAACGTCTACCTGGGCAAGGTGGTGCGTGTGTTGCCGGGCATGCAAAGCGCGTTCATCGACATCGGGCTCGAACGCGCGGCCTTTTTGCATGTCGCCGATTTGCATGGCGGCCCGCCCAGACACGACCCCCGCCCCGACGCGCCGCTGGTGCCCATCGAACGCCAGGTCTTTGAAGGCCAGACGCTGACGGTGCAGGTCATCAAGGACGCCATTGGCACCAAGGGGGCACGGCTGTCGACGCAGGCGAGCATCGCTGGGCGCATGCTGGTGTTTCTGCCGCACGACAACCACATCGGCATCAGCCAGAAGATAGGCAGCCACGAACTGCGCGAACAACTGCGCACGCGCATGCAGGCACTGACGGCCTCTGAAAGCAAAGACGGCAGCAAGGACAGCGGCGGCTTCATCCTGCGCACGAATGCCGAAGAAGCATCAGACAGCGAACTGGCTGAAGACATCGCCTACCTGCGCCGCGCCTGGGCGCTGATACGCCAGCGCGCGCAACAGCGCCCGGCCGGCAGCCTGCTGCACCAGGACCTGAGCCTGGCCGAACGCGTGCTGCGCGACCTGGCCAACGAAGCCACCCACACCATACGCATAGACAGCAAACTGCAATGCGACGCACTGAAACTTTTCGGCGACACCTACATGCCCGGCGCCGTGGCCAAGCTGGACCACTACCACGGTGAAAGGCCCATCTTCGACCTCTTCGGCATTGAAGAAGAAATCGCGCGCGCGCTGGCGCGGCGGGTTGATTTGAAAAGCGGCGGCTATCTCATCATCGACCAGACCGAAGCGCTGACCACGGTGGACGTGAACACCGGCGGCTTCGTGGGCGCGCGCAACTTCGAAGACACGATTTTCAAAACCAACCTGGAAGCCGCCGGCGCCATGGCGCGCCAGCTAAGGCTGCGCAACCTGGGCGGCATCATCATTGCCGACTTCATAGACATGGCGCGTGAAGACCACCAGCAGGCCGTGCTGGCCGAATTGCGCAAACAACTGGCGCGCGACCGCACCCGCACCACCGTCAGTGGTTTTACGCAGTTAGGTCTGGTGGAGATGACGCGCAAGCGCACGCGTGAAAGCCTGGCCCACATGCTGTGCGAACCCTGCCCCACCTGCCAGGGCCGCGGGCAGGTGAAGACCGCGCGCAGCGTGTGCTACGACATCCAGCGCGAAATCCTGCGTGAAGCGCGCCAGTTCAACCCGCGCGAGTTTCGCGTCGTGGCCAGCGCCGCGGTGGTGGAAATGCTGCTGGACGAAGAAAGCGTGCACCTGGCGGGTTTGAGTGAATTCATAGGCAAGCCGGTATCACTGAGTGTCGAGCCGACGATGAACCCGGAGCAGTACGACATCGTGTTGTTGTAGGGTCAGCCCGTATTGGGTGTAAATGGGTGTAAATGGGTGTCGTAATGGCGTAGCATGCTTGGCGATGATCCAGGCCAACACCATCCAGATCACCCCCGAGATACTGAGCCTCGTCGCCGGCATCGACGAGTTCAAGGGTGCCTGGCGCGCCCTGGGCACGCTGGCGCCCGACAGGTTGTCGGCGCTGCTGCGTGTGGCCACCATCGAAAGCATCGGCTCTTCCACCCGCATTGAAGGCAGCAAGCTGTCTGACCGCGAAGTTGAGCGTTTGCTGTCCAACCTGCAAGTCCAGAAGTTCGCCACCCGCGATGAGCAGGAAGTGGCAGGTTATGCCAAGGTGATGGAGTTGGTGTTCACCTCATGGTCGGACATTGCGCTGACCGAAAACCACATCAAGCAGTTGCACCGCGACCTGCTCATCCACAGCGACAAAGATGCCTGGCACCGCGGCCAGTACAAGACTTCAAGCAACAGCGTTGTCGCGTTTGACGCAAGCGGCCAGCAGATCGGTGTTGTGTTCGAGACCGCCACGCCTTTCGATGCGCCCCGCCTGATGACAGAACTGGTGGCCTGGTTTGTCGAAGAGCGCGGTACAGGGCGTGCGCACCCCTTGCTGCTGATCGGGATCTGGGCCGTGGTGTTTCTCGAAATCCACCCCTTCCAGGACGGCAACGGGCGCTTGAGCCGCGTGCTGACGACTTTGCTGTTGCTGCAGTCAGGCTACGCCTATGTGTCCTACAGCTCGCTTGAAAGCGTGGTGGAGCAAAACAAAGAGGCCTACTACCTGGCCTTGCGCCAAACGCAGGGCACGATCCGCAAGGCTGAACCGAACTGGCAGCCGTGGCTGGTCTTCTTTCTTCGCACGTTGGCCGAACAGGTGCGGCGCCTGAACCGCAAGATCGAGCGCGAAAAACTCGTACTGGCGGTGTTACCCGAACTGTCGCTGACCATCGTCGAGTTCGCGCGTGGGCATGGTCGGGTGACGATGGCCGATGCCATCGCACTGACGGGCAGCAACCGCAATACGCTGAAGCAGCACTTCAGGGCTTTGGTGCAGAGCGGTCAGCTCAGCCAGCAAGGCGGCGGGCGTGGCGCTTGGTACCAGTTAAGGTAGGCGCCTGTGACCAAAGAAGCCACTGCCCGGATCAAGATCAACAAGCTGCTTGAAGTAGCGGGCTGGCGCTTTCTCGACCCGGTGCCTGCTCGCATGCGCGAGTACAGCTTCACCAACGACAAGCGGCTGCTGGGCGACGGAACCAACCTTTCAAGCGTGCTTCACCGCTTGTGGGGCGCAGACACTGAAGCAAGCTCAGAGCCATTTGCGACGCAACGTGCAGCCATCCTCGCGTTCATCCAAAGCCTGCCCGAACAGGACATTGCGGGCTTGAGTTTCCTGGACGGTCCGCGAGGTGAGGTGATGCTGCAATTGCAGGAAACCTTTGGCGGCAAGCCGACGGCCTATGACGCATCGCTGCTTTCTGACGGTACTTTGCGCGTGCTGGCCATTGCTGCGGCCATGTTGTCGGCACCTGAAGGCAGCCTGGTGGTGATCGAAGAAATCGACAACGGCGTGCATCCCAGCCGCGCGCGCCATTTGCTTGACAGCATCCGGTCGATTGCCGAACGCCGCAAGCTCCGCGTGCTGCTGTCCACCCACAACCCGGCGATGCTGGACGCGCTGCCCGACGTGGCCGTGCCCGACGTGGTGTTCTGCTATCGCGACCCGGTCAGTGGCGCCAGCAAGCTGGTGCGCATGCATGAGATTCCCGATGTTCCCGAACTCCTGGTTCAGGGTCCGCTGGGTCACTTGATGACATCCAGTGCACTGGAGCGTTTCGTCAAGACGCACCAGGGCTCTGAAGCCCGCAAGCACAAGGCCAAGGCGTGGCTAGATTCGCTGCGGACGGCCAATCCCGGTGTCGAGGGATGAGTTCGATCGTCATCGTCGATACGTCGGTGTTGTTGAACATCATGGACGTGCCCGACAGAAACCAGCGCAAGCCAGAAGTCTTTGACCGCCTTGGGCGGCTGATTGACGCTGGTGACCACCTTTTCATTCCGATGGCGGCGATTGTCGAGGTGGGCAATCACATAGCCCATGTGAAAAACGGTACACAGCGCCGCGCTTCGGCAGAGCGGTTCGTGAAAGAGGTGCGCAGTGCTTTGGCTGGTGAAGCGCCTTGGAAGCCGATCAACTTTCCGTCCAACCAAGAGGTTCTGAACTGGCTGGATGCGTTTCCCGACGCAGCCACCCAGTGCGCGGGCATGGGCGACCTTTCCATCAAGCAGGAGTGGACGGCGCTTTGTAGTCGGCACGCTTTCAGCCGCGTGTGGGTTTGGACGCTGGACGGTGACCTTGCGGGATTGGATCGCCCGGCGCGCCGGCGTCGCGTGTAGGGTGTTCACATGGTTACGCGAGTGCCTTACCCTGATCGAACTATTCGGTGTTTCCGAACAGTTCGAGCTATGTCGCCGCGCTGCCGCAACGCACAGGTCGCGCAGCGGGGGCTGTTAGCGCAGGTGCCGCCGCTGACCAGTTTGTTTGCCGTTCCGTTGGCGCTCGCGCGCCATCTCCGCCACTGCGACGTGCCCTAGTAGCGTGCTGCCCCCACGTATCAAAAACCAAGCTCGCTGGATCACTCCCGAGCCGCTGAACCTGGCGCCGGCGTTGGTGGGCGAACCGCTGGCCCCACCCGCGCGGCGGGCGTTGGCGATGGGCCTGGACTTGGGCGTGGTGGCGCTGCTCACCAGCATCAGTGGCCTGTGGCTGCTGGCCGGCTTGGCCGCCGTGGTGCTGCAGTTGCGCAACCGCCCGCGCAGCGCGCCGGCCGGGCGGCGGGCGTGGGTGGGCTGGGCGGCGGCCGGGCTCATCAGCCTGCTGGCCTTGCAAGAGGCCAAGACGCAGTGGGATGAATGGCGGCATCCGGCAGTGGCTGCTGTGGCGGCCTTTGGCGATGTCAGCGATGTCAGCGATGCCAGCGATGCCAGCGATGCGGCCGCTACCAGCGCTGCATCAGAGTTGAAGGAAGCCCGCGATGCAGCCTTGGCCGCAGGCCCCGCAGCGTCTGCTGCCGTGGCTGCGCTGGATGCGGCCATCTCGATGGCCCCGGCTGCGGCCGCAAGCGCCGCTTCCGCACCCCGCATCACCGATGCCCAACGCATCGCCAAGCTGCAGGCCGAACTGGCCGAAGCACGCCAGCCCAAGCCGCTGAAACTGCGTCAACAGCTGTCGCGTTTTCTGGACGACATTGGCGCCGGGCTGGGCTGGGGCGTGGTCTACTTTTCTTTGTTGCCGGCCTGGTGGGGTGGACAGACGGTGGGCAAGAAATTCTTTAGCCTGCGGGTGGTGGAATTGACCGGCAAACCGATGACGGTGATGCGCTGCCTGAAGCGCTACGGTGGTTACGCCGCTGGCGTGGCCACCGGCGGGCTGGGTTTTGCGCAGGTGCTGTGGGACCCGAACCGTCAGGGCCTGCACGACAAGGCGGCGCACACCGCGGTGCTTGATTTGCGGGCACCGCGGCAGGTGTTGATTGCGGCGGTGCCGGAGCCGGTGGCGGTGCCTGTGCCAGTGCCGGCGCCCGCGCCCGCACTCGATCAGAACGCGTAGACCACGGCCGCCACGGCGCCGGTGCTGGTGGCTTTGCGCACCAGCGGGCTGGCCTTGGCATCGCCCAGCAGTTGGGTGGTGCTAATCCCGAAGGTGAGTGTGGTGCGCGGCGCCACGCTGTAGGCCAGTGACGCATGTGCGCGAGCGTCCTGCAGCCCGGCCTTGGGCGTGTACACCGCGTAGCCGCTGCGTGCGGCCTGGGCTGCGGTGACGCCAAAGTAGCTTTGCAGCATGGCCTGGTTGGCCACCGTGCTGGCCACACCCAGGTTCAGGCGCAGGCCGCGGGCCAGCTCAAAACCGTGGCCCACGCCGAGGTCCAGACGCACCCCTTTGTGGTCGTCGCCGGCGCCGGCGCGCAGCGCTGCCGTCAGCCGCAGCGCGCCCGCGATGCGGTAGTTGACGAAGCCACCAAGCTCAAGGGAAGGATCGACATCGCCCATGCCGCGCAGTGTGCTGGAACGGCTTTCCTTGCGGCCGAAGTCCAGCGTCAGGCGCGGGCCGAACTGCAGGCCGGGGGTGCTGGAAGCGTTGTAGCCCACGCCGTGGCTGGTGCCGGCAAACCAGCCGTTCGCCCATTGGTAGTTCAGCAGTGGCGCCAGCCGCGTGCGGCGGCTGCTGGCACCGCTGTAACTCGGGCCGCTGTGCACGGCCGCGCCGGCCAGGCCGACGTTCTGCCCAGGCGCGGTGTCCAGCAGGCGCACATCGTCAAAAGTCTGGCCACTGGCCAGCATGGGCAGCAGCAGCGTGAAGGTGGCCAGGGCCGGGGCGAAGCGGTGAAGCATGAACATGGAATTTCCTTGAAGAGACCAACGGGCAACGGGTGGTGAAGCAGGTCGGCGGCGCGGCCTCCATGCATTCAGCAAAAACATTCATGACCTGGCTTGCCTGGGCTTGGGGCCTGGCTTGAGCGCCGGCTTGACCGCAGGCCCGGGCGCAGGGCCCGCGTAGGCACGTTCGGTGATGAGCCGCAGCGCGGCGCCGATGCGCGCGGCGCCGGCGGCGCTGGTGATGTCAATGCCGGCAAAGCTGCCGCTGGCGCGTTCACGCAGCGCCAGGTAGTGCAGGCCGGCCAGCAGCAGTGCGTTGATGGCGACGGCGTCCAGCCCTTGGGGCACCGGCTGTGCCGCGCTGCGCAAGGCCGCCGCCCAGGGCTGCATGGCGGCCGCGCGGGTGGCTTCCAGTTCCTTCAACACAGCACCAGGCTGCACCAGTTCCCAGGCCAGCAGGCGCAGCACCAGCGGGTTGCCCCGCAGCGCGGCGGCGTATTCCAGCAGCAGGCGTTGCATGGCGCTGGCATGGGCCTCGCCGGGGCGGCCTGGCAAAGGTGCGCCCAGCCAAAATTCCAGCGACGGGCCCAGTTGGCGCACGACACCGTCCAGGCCGCCGAAGTGGTAGTAGATAAGCTGTTTGTCGACCCCGGCCGCGGCGGCCACAGCGTTCACGCCCAGGCC
>JANMJI010000281.1:0-2183 GCA_031371275.1 Betaproteobacteria bacterium | reverse complement strand
GATATGCGGCGCACAACCCCATCGATGCGTCCGGGCTGGCGGGTCGCGATGTCGCCCAGCGACACGATTCCGATCACGTGTCGGTCCTGGTCGACGACGGGCAAAAGCCGACGGCGGTACCACGCACGGTGATGTCCCGGTCGGTGACGATGCCCAACAGGCGTCCGTCTTCACAGACCGGCAACGAGCCGACGTTGAGCTGGTCCATCAGCTGGGCTGCGCTCTGCAGGCTTGCGCGCGGCGAAATTACCTGCACGTCGGTCGTCATGATTTCCGAGACTGCTGTCATGAAAGTGGCTCCTGAGCTTGATCGAGAACATCGAAAAGCGCGCCTAGCAGGCGACGCCGGACCGGCTCGCCTGCCCTTGGACCCCGAGAATCACTTCAACTTGAGCTGATTCTCGATGCACGGCGGGACGGTTCGGTTCCTGTCGTACCGCCGTTCTGGCGTCATGCGGCCGTAACGCGATACCGATCGCGCAACGCCCGTACCTCGTCGTGATTGGCGATCACTCCCTGGTATTGCCGTTCCACGATCGAGCGAATTTCCGATGGCATTTCCTTGGCCAGGCACTTCCTGTAGGCAGCCTTGGCATAGTCTTCGCCCCGCTCGCACTCTTCGAGGATCGCCTTGTCATCTCGACTGGACAACGCCTCTCTGACGCTGATCCACCCACGGTGGAGAGCGCCCGCCGCACTGCCCGAGGTCTCGGGACGTTCACCGTGCGCGCGCACTACCGACTGCAACTCGGATGCACCTTGGCGGCATCGCTGTGCGCACCGTGTGAAGAAAGTCTTCAACTGCGCATCGTGTGCATCTTCGGCAGCTTTCGCAAATCCTTTCTCGCCGTCAATCGAAGTTTCAATGAGCTCGTTGAGCGCTGAATTGACATCGTGAGTCATCTGTCTTTCCTTCGCGAAATGGTGAATGGGTACTTCCGTTGCAGAAGCGCCTCATGATCCATTTCCGTGCGCCCCTGGGACAATGGCGCGTGCTCTGATTCAGACGTAGGACGCTGTCTACTGCGCTAGGCCATGGCTGCCAAAGCGCGGGCTCGCGGGGCGAGCTTGCAGGCGCCGTTGCGTCAGCGCGTCGCGATCAACCGCTGTTGCCGTGCTGGGTCGCTGTGCGGGCCGAAATCCATCAGAAGCCACATGACCTTTGAAATTGCTAGCTATCTGGCGGAAGCGGTGAGATTCGAACTCACGGAGGGGATAAGCCCTCGCCGGTTTTCAAGACCGGTGCCTTAAACCGCTCGGCCACGCTTCCTGGGGAACGCGATTCTAGGTGCCCGGCTCTTGCGCCGCGAGGCACGGCACCTGAATCAATTCACGCCTGCCACCATCCACACGCGCCGCGCTCAGTGCACCACCCCAGACGCAGCCCGTATCCAGCCCAAGCAGGTCCGGCCGATTGACCAGCCCGAGCGTGCTCCAGTGCCCGAAGGCGATGGGCTCGCCCTGGCTGCGACGGCCGGGCACGTCGAACCAGGCGTGATGCCCTGGCGGCGCGGCGTCAGCGCCATCTTTGGTCTTGAAGTCCATGACACCGTCGACCGTGCAAAAGCGCAGCCGCGTCAGCGCGTTGATGACCAGCCGCGTGCGGTCGGCGCCATGCAGCGCATCGTCCCATTGCCGCGGCTCGTTGCCGTACATCTGCGGCAGGAACAATGCCAGCTCCTCGCTATGCAGCAGCGCCTGCACTTCATCGGCCAGGGCCAGCGTCAACGCGCCATCCCATTGCGGCAGCAACCCCGCATGCACGCACAACCAACCTTCGACGCGCCAGGCCAGCGGCCGCGCACCCAGCCACTCCAGCCACATCGCACGCTGCGGCGAATCGAGGATGCTGCCCAGGGTGTCGCTGCGGTGCGCCGGCCGCACGCCGTGCGCCACGGCCAGCAGGTGCAGGTCGTGGTTGCCAAGCAGGCAGGTGGCGGCGTTGCCCAGCGCATGCAGCCGCTGCAGCACTGCCAGCGAATCCGGCCCGCGGTTGACGAGATCACCCAGCACCACGAGCTGGTCGCGTGAGGCCGAGAAGCCGATGCGATCGAGCATGGATGCCAGCGCCGCATCACAGCCCTGCACGTCTCCCAGCAGATAGACCATGCATCGATTCTGCTACGCTCGGCACCCTTTTTCTCCTCGTCTGCGCCGGCTGCGTGGGCGGCGCGCATGGACGT
>JANMJI010000261.1:0-7201 GCA_031371275.1 Betaproteobacteria bacterium | reverse complement strand
TGGCCGAGCGCATGGAGCAAGAAGGCACCAGCCTTTCCGGCGGTGAACAGCAGATGCTGGCCATCGCCCGCGCCATGATGGCCAAGCCGCGCATGATCCTGCTGGACGAGCCCAGCGAAGGCATCATGCCGCTGCTGGTGCACGAGATGTTCGAGCTGTTCGCACGCATGAAGCGTGAAGGCACGACCATTCTGCTGGTGGAACAAAACGTCGAACGCGCGTTGCAGATTTCAGACCGCGCCTACATCCTGGACCAGGGGCGCATCGTGCACGAGGGCGATGCGCAGGCGCTGCTGGCGGACGCGGGGATTCAGGAGCGGTATTGCGCGGTGTAAGGCCGCCCGGCGCGCCGCTGCGCGGCCGGCCTGCGCTTGTGGCAATCTCTGCGCCCATCTTGATCGGAACCCGCCCATGAACAGCATGGATGTCGAAGTCATACGCACCGCGATGGACTGGATGAACCGCGGCCACCGCGTGGTGCTGGGCACGGTGGTGCGCACCTGGGGCAGCAGCCCGCGGCCACCGGGTTCTTTGATGATTGTTCGTGACGACGGGCAGGTGGCGGGTTCACTGTCTGGCGGCTGCATCGAAGACGACCTGATCGACCGTGTCAAGCGCGGTGAACTGGCGCAGCGCCTGCCACAAAGCACGACCTATGGCTTGACGGCCGAAGAAGCGCAGTCCTTCGGCCTGCCCTGCGGCGGCACGGTGCAGATCGTGCTGGAACCGCTTTCCGCGCAATCGTTGCTGCGCGAAATGCTGTCGGCGATTGAAGAACACCGCGTCGTGCGCCGCCGGCTGGAGCTGGCCACGGGCATCGTCAGCCTGCGCCCTTGTGACGATGGCGATGCCCTGCACTTTGACGGGCAGGTGCTGGAAACCGTGCACGGGCCGCGGCTGCGTTTGGTCATCATCGGCGGCGGCCAGCTCAGCCGTTATCTGGCCAGCATGGCGGTGATGCTGGACTACCGCGTCACGGTGTGCGACCCGCGCGAGGAATACCACGAAGGCTGGCTGAACGAGCAAGGCAGGATGGAAGGCGTGACGCTCAGCCGCCTGATGCCCGACGACCTGGTGATTGCGATGAACCTGGACGCCAACAGCGCGCTGGTGGCCGTGACGCACGACCCCAAGCTGGACGACCTGGCCCTGATGGAAGCGCTGAAGACGCCGGCCTTCTACGTCGGCGCTTTGGGGTCACGCCGCAACAACGAAGGGCGGCGCAAAAGGCTGCTGGACTTTGACGTGAGCCAGGCCGAGGTCGCCAAGCTGCGCGGCCCGGTGGGGCTGAACCTGGGTGGCAAGACACCGCCAGAAATTGCGATGAGCGTGGTGGCCGAGATGACCGCGGTGCGCCGCGGCGTGGTGCTGGGCGGCAACCTGGCCGACTGGAGCGCTTCCGATACCGCCTGCCGCGTGGGCGTGTGACAGACGCCTGAGCCCGAGGCTTCAGCGCAGGTCGGGCGCGTCGGGCAGTTCGTTGGGGTTGGCCTGCCCCGGTGCCAGCGGGAAATACCGGCCAAGCAACGTCGTCACGGCAGCGATGGCCTGCGTCAGCCCATCTTCAAAACGCCCTGCACGCAAAGGCCCGCGCATGCTTTCCACCAACGCGTCCCACTGGGCTTGCGGCACATGCCGTGTCAGGCCGCGGTCGGCGACGATCTCTATTGCACGTTCGGCCAGCAGCAGGTAGATCAGCACGCCGTTGTTGTGCTCGGTGTCCCACACGCGCAGCTTGCCAAACAGCATCAGCGCGCGGTCGCGGCTGGCCAGGTCGCGCTTCAGGTAAGACAGTGGCAAGCCGGCTTCTATCGACAAACGGATTTCGCCGTTGTGCTGCAACTCGCTGGCCACCACCTGGGCCTGCAGACGCGCCAGGGCTGCCGCGCCAAGCGCGCGCCGGGTGTCGGTTTCGTCCAGCCAACGGTGGCGCAGCACACGCACCCAGCGTGAGGCGATGCCGCGTGAAGGCGCTTTCATCACCACCGCCCCGACGCGCCGCCGCCGCCGAAATCACCGCCCCCGCCTGACGAAAACCCGCCGCCACCGCCGCCGCCGTAACCCCCGCCGCCGCGGCCCGCGCCCATGGCCACCAGGCGCAGCACGGTGCCAATGCCGAACACGCCCACCAGCAACACCGCAGCCACCGCGGCGCCGGCGGCCAAAAGCACACTGGCGCTGAGCCACCAGGCGGCGCCGCCAGCAGCCACTGCGGTCAACACCGAACCGGCCTTGCGCCCGAGCACGGCGCTCAGCACGCCGCCCACGACCATCACGCCGATGAACAAAAACATGCCGAACTGTTCCAGCGGCAGGCCGCCGCCAACGCCGACGCCCTGGCCACCGCGTGCCGCAGGGGCTGCTGGTGCGGGCAGGCCTTCGCCACGGATGCGCGCCACCAGCAGGTCAACCCCGGCGTTCAGACCGCCGGCGTAGTCGCCGGTGCGAAAGGCCGGCAGCAGCGCGCGGTCTATGACCTGGCGCGCGGCCAGGTCGGGTATCGCGCCTTCCAGTGCCTTGGCCACTTCGATGCGCACGGCGTGGTCGTTCTTGGCCACCACCAGCAGCACGCCGTCGCCCACCGCGCGGCGGCCGATCTTCCAGTTGTCGGCCACCCGTTGGGCGTAGCTGGCGATGTCTTCGGGCGCGGTGGCCGCCACCATCAACAGCACGATCTGCGGGCCGCTGGCGGCTTCGAAGGCCGCCAGCTTGCTGTCGAGCGCGGCACGCTGGGCTTCGCTCAAGGTGGCAGTCTGGTCGATGACACGGCCGCTCAGGGCCGGCACCGGCAGCACATCCTGCGCCCACGCCGATGCGTGCATCAGCAGCGTTAGCAGCAGCGTTCGCAGCACCACAGGCAGCAGGGCAATGAAGCGCATCGCGTTTCTTCCCGATTGCTTCGCAGTGACTGTGCAGTCGCTTTGCAGTGCGGCTGAAGTTACTTCGGTGCCGGCTTGTCGAAGCTCACGCTGGGTGGCGCGCTGATCTGTGCTTCGTTGGCCACCGTGAAGCTGGGCTTCACGTCGTAGCCCATCACTTTGGCCGTCAGGTTGCTGGGAAAGCTGCGCGCCAGCACGTTGTAGTCGGCCACCGTCTTGATGTAGCGGTTGCGCGCCACGGTGATGCGGTTTTCGGTGCCTTCCAGCTGCACGCGCAGGTCCTGGAAGGCGGCGTTGGCCTTCAGGCTGGGGTACTGCTCGCTGACCACCATCAGGCGGCTCAAGGCGCCGGTGAGTTCACCTTGCGCGGCCTGGAACTTCGCAAAGGCCTCGGGGTTGTTCACCAGTTCTGGCGTGGCCTGTATCGAAGTCGCCTTGGACCTGGCTTCAATCACCTTGGTCAGCGTGTCCTGCTCGAAGCTGGCTTCACCCTTGACGGTGGCCACGATGTTGGGGATCAGGTCGGCGCGGCGCTGGTACTGGTTCAGCACCTCGCTCCAGCCCGCTTTCACCTGCTCGTCAAGGCGCTGGAAATCGTTGTAGCCGCAGCCGGAAAGTGCCAGTGCAGCAAACAGCGTGGTGAACCAGAGCTTCAGGCGCATGGGGTGTTCTCCTAGGCAGTGCAGGGGCGGCGATGCTACCCCGCAGACGCAGGTGGGGGGCAAGTCGCCGGCTTCAAGCTGGCCGTGGCGCTGCCGCAGATAATCAAAACCATGCCCGCGCCTATCCACAACGACACCTTCCTGCGCGCCTGCTTGCGCCAGCCCACCACCCACACCCCCATCTGGCTGATGCGCCAGGCTGGCCGCTACCTGCCCGAATACAAGGCCACGCGCGTGAAGGCCGGCAGCAGCTTCATGGGCCTGGCCACTAACCCGGCCTTTGCCACCGAGGTGACGCTGCAGCCGCTGGAGCGTTTTCCGCTCGATGCCGCGATCCTGTTTTCCGACATCCTCACCGTGCCCGATGCGATGGGCCTGGGCTTGAGCTTCGGCGCCGGCGAAGGCCCGCGCTTTGCCCACCCGCTGCGCGACGAAGCGGCCGTGAATGCGCTGCGTGCGCCCGACATGGCCAAGCTGCGCTACGTGTTCGATGCCGTGCGCAGCATTCGCACCGCCTTGCAGGGCAGCGTGCCGCTGATCGGTTTTTCAGGCAGCCCCTGGACATTGGCCAGCTACATGGTCGAAGGCGCGGGCAGCGACGACTACCGCCTCATCAAGACCATGCTTTACAGCCGGCCCGACCTGATGCACCGCATCCTGGCCGTCAACGCCGAGGCCGTGACGACCTACCTGAACACGCAGATCGAAGCCGGTGCCCAGGCCGTGATGATTTTTGATAGCTGGGGTGGCGTGCTGGCCGACGGCGCCTTCCAGCGCTTCAGCCTGGACTACACGCGCCGCGTGGTGGCCGGTTTACAGCGCGAAGCCGACGGCCGCCGGGTGCCCGTCATCGTCTTCACCAAGGGCGGTGGCGCCTGGCTGGACGAGATTGCCGCTGTTGGCGCCGATGTGGTGGGCCTGGACTGGACGGTGAACCTGGGTGCAGCACGCCGGCGTGTGGGCGCGCAAGTGGCCCTGCAAGGCAACCTCGACCCTGCGGTGCTGTTCGCCCCGCCTGACGCGGTGGCGCGCGAAGGCGTGGCGGTGTTGGAGGCCTTCGGCCGCCCGCAGCAGGCCGAAGGCGGCTGGGACGGCCACATCTTCAATCTGGGCCACGGCATCAGCCAGTTCACGCCGCCCGAGCATGTGGCAGCGCTGGTGGCAGCGGTGCATGCGCATTCGCGGCTTCAGCGCGCGCCTGTCTGAGCGAACGCTGGCTTGGCCGCCGCGGCGGGCTTGTGGGCTGGCGTGAGTGAGCGCTCAGCAGGCGATGGCCGCTACATGCCCACCAACCCGCCGCCACAGAAAAAAGTGCCCAGCCAGCGCCCAAGGCTTGACTTATCCCCAAAATGCATGCTGCGGCGCAGCGCTGTTCCGGCATCCGGCACGGGCCGCGCAAAATCACTGACATTCGAGCTAAGTCATTGATTCCTATGCAATCCAGTGCGTGCCACCAAAACGGGCATTGGGGCCTTGAGGCCCGAAGAATCAAGCACTTGGCGCAGCTTGGCGCAGCTTTCCCACAAACTTATCCACAGTTTTCGTGGATAGTTTGAAAAACCTTTTTCAATCATGCACTTGCGGCGCTTGTTTGAAGTGATGCCGAGATTCCGCGTGCAAATGCAGGCACGTTGAACGTGGGCGAACCTTGCACCACGGCGGTGGCCGTGGAAACCCCAAGACACACCAGCGTCAGCGGTTTGCTGGATTACGCCAGTGAGCAGACACTCGCGCCGGGCACGCTGGTTCGCGTGCCGCTGGGCCGGCGCGAGGTGCCGGGCCTGGTGTGGGAACGGGCGGCGCAAGCGCCACCGCCGTCGGCCGAACTGCGCCCCATCAAGCAAGCGTTGATGGCGCTGCCGCCGCTTGACGCCGACTGGCGCGCGCTGCTCGACTTTGCCGCCGGCTACTACCAGCGCGGCATTGGCGAGCTGGCGCTGGCGGTGCTGCCGCCGGAATTGCGCAAGCTGGACGACACCCGCCTGGCGCGCCGGCTCAAGCGCCTGGCCAGCATGCCCGCGCCAGCGGCCACCGCCGCGCCACCCAGGCCTGCACTGAGCGCCGAGCAGGCCGCGGCGCTGGCGGTGCTGGCCACCCCCGGTGGCGCCGGCAAGCCGGTGCTGCTGCACGGCGTCACGGGCAGTGGCAAGACCGAGATCTACCTGCGCGCCGCCGAAGCCGCTTTGGCGCAGGGCCGCCAGGTGCTGGTGCTGGTGCCCGAGATCAACCTCACGCCGCAGCTGGAAGCACGTTTTGGCCAACGCTTTCCGGGCCAGCGCCTGGTCAGCCTGCACAGCGGGCTGACGCCGGCGCAGCGCTTGCGCCACTGGCTGCTGGCACATGGCGGCCAGGCCGGTCTGGTGCTGGGCACGCGGCTGGCGGTGTTTGCTTCGATGCCGCGGCTGGGGCTCATCGTCGTTGACGAAGAGCACGACCCCAGCTTCAAGCAGCAGGAAGGGGCACGCTACTCGGCGCGCGACCTGGCGGTCTGGCGCGGCCACCAGCTTGGCGTGCCGGTGTTGCTGGGTTCGGCCACGCCGTCGCTGGAAAGCTGGCAGCGGGTGCAGGAAGGGCGCTACCTTTGCCTGGCCATGACGCAGCGCATTGGCGGCGGCGCGATGCCGCGGGTGCGCATGGTCGATATGAACCTGCTGCCGAAACTGGCCGGTCCGGCCGCGCAGGAACGGGTGCTCGCCCCCGGCCTGTTGACGGCCATCGAAGACCGCATCAGCCACGGCGAACAAAGCCTGCTTCTGCTGAACCGCCGCGGCTATGCGCCGGTGCTGCACTGCGGCGCCTGCGCCTGGAAAAGCGGCTGCCCGCATTGCAGTGCCTGGCGTGTTTTCCACAAGCTGGACCGCACGCTGAAGTGCCACCACTGCGGCCTGAGTGAACGCGTGCCCCGCGCCTGCCCCGACTGCGGCAACCTGGACATCGCGCCCATCGGGCGGGGTACCGAAAAACTGCAAGAGCAACTCGCCACGCTGCTGCCGCAGGCCCGCATCGGCCGGCTGGACGCCGACAGCACGCGCGCCGTGGGTAGCCTGCAGCAGCAACTGGCGCAGGTGCATGCCGGCGAAGTGGACGTGCTGGTGGGCACCCAGATGCTGGCCAAGGGGCATGACTTCCGCCGTGTCACGCTGGTCGCCGCGGTGAACCCCGACGGCGCGCTGTTCAGCAGCGACTTTCGCGCGCCAGAGCGCTTGTTTGCACTCTTGATGCAGGCCGCCGGCCGCGCCGGGCGTGAGGCTTCGCAGGCCGCGCACAGCGAGATGTGGGTGCAGACCTGGCACCCCACGCACCCGATCTACGCCGCGCTGCGCAAACACGACTACGAAGCCTTCGCCGCCACGCAGCTGGAAGAACGTCGGGCCGCCGGCCTGCCGCCCTTCGCCAGCCTGGCGCTGCTGCGCGCCGAAGCACGCACGGCCGAGGCCGCCAGCGGCTTTCTGCAGGAGGCCGCCACCCTGATCGACGCCGAACAAGCCGGTGTGACGATCTATCCGCCGGTGCCGCCCTTCGTCGCCAAGCTGGCCGACGTTGAACGCATGCAGATGCTGCTGGAATGCCCTTCGCGCACAGCCCTGCAACGCATGCTCAGCGCATGGCTGCCTGAGCTGGACGCGATGCGCGGGCAGCACAAGGGCTTGCTGCGCTGGG
>JANMJI010000225.1:0-6245 GCA_031371275.1 Betaproteobacteria bacterium | reverse complement strand
TGTCAGCGTGGCGTTGACTTCGAGTTTTTCTGGCGGCGGTGGCGGGTGGGGTGCGTGCGGCTGGTGCGGGAACAGTGCTTCGCCCAGGCGGCGGTTTTCAGGCACCGTGGGTTGCTCGGTCTTGGCCTGCACTTTGGGCATGAGCAGGGCCATCATGCGACCCGCCAGATCGGGGTCGCGCCAAAACAGGTTGAAGGCCTGGTCGAACAGTTCGCGGTGCTCTATCCGGTCCAGCAAACAGGCCATCAGCGTGTCGTGGAAGTCGCGTTTGCTGGCCAGACCCGCCACCTGCAAGGCGTTCAGCGCCAATTGAATTCGATCGGTGGGCAGCGGCATGCCGGCCTGGCGCAGCACACGGCCGAAGTGCATGACGTTTTCTGCCAGGTGGCCGGGCAGCTGGCTGGCCTTGGATGCAGGGAACATCAACGTGAGGTGGTTGGCTAACTGGCTAATTGGTCAATTCGCTAATTGGCTATCCCCGGCAGCACCAGCACAGTGATGCCAGAGGCCTGCGTGCCGCTGCGGTAGACGCGCTGCGTGGCGGCGCGAAAGTCTTCGGGCTTGGCGTCGGGGATGTTGACGAAAGTCTGCGGGTTGCGGTCGGCCAACGGAAACCACGAACTCTGCACCTGCACCATGACGCGGTGGCCGCGGCGAAAGGTGTGGTTGATGTCGGGCATGCGGAAGTTCACTGCCGTCACCAGGCCGGGCACAAAGGGCTCGGGCTTCTCGAAACTGTTGCGGAACTTGCCGCGCATGGGTTCACCGCGAACCAGCTGTTGGTAGCCGCCCATGGCAACCGCGGGCACGGCCACGTCGTTGGGACGTTTCGGCCCACCAGCAGCAGCACCACCACCGGCCGCGTCAGCGCCGCCAGCAGCTTCGGGCAACGGTGGCGCCGGGTACTCGGCCGGGTACACATCAATCAGCTTGACGACCCAGTCGGCGTCGGTGCCGGTGGTGGACACGAACAGCCGCGGCTGCAGCGGGCCCAGCACCGTCAGGTCCTGTTCCAGCGGCTCGGTCTGGTAGACCAGCACGTCGGGCCGTGTGGCGGCGTGGCGCTGGTCGCCCACCATGTACTCGGCCGGCACGCCCAGGGCTGCATAAGACACAAAAGGCACGGGGTGGGCGGGGTCGCTCAGGTATTCGTCGAAAGGCGCTGCGTCGGCCGCGGGCTGGGGCGCATCAAAGCCCAGCTTGCCGCCGGGCTGGAAGTACAGCGTGCGCGGCACGGCTTGTTGCGGCGGCCAAGCGGGGTAGCGGCGCCAGACGTTGGTGCCGGTCTCGAACACCGTCGCCTTGGCCAGTTCGGGCGCGGGCTTGGCGCTGGCTGCGCCTGCCGCGCCTGCCGCGCCTGCAGCAACTGCTTCATCTCCCCGCAGATATTTTTCAAAGAACGGGAACAGCATGTCCTTGCGGTATTGCTCGGCCGTGGGGCCGTTGAAGCCGACGTTGCCAATGCGCGCGCCGTCCAGCCCGGCCCAGCCGCCGTGTACCCACGGGCCCATCACCAGCAGGTTGGTGGTGGCTGGGTTGAAGCGCTCGATCGCGGCGTAGGTGCTCAAAGGGCCTTGCGGGTCTTCGGCGTCGTACCAGCCGCCCACCGTGAGTACCGCAGCGCGCACGTTCTTCAAATGCGCGGTGATGTTGCGCTGCTTCCAGTAGTCGTCGTAATTGGGGTGCACTACCTGTTCGCTGAAATAGGCCCGCTGCTCGGGCTTCAAGCTCTGGACGATGTTGCTCAGCGTGCCCAGCTTCAGAAAATAGTCGTAGGCACTGGTGTTGCCGAACTCAAAGGGCTCGACCTTGGTCTTGTCCGTCGGGTTGGCCTGCGGTGTGAAGAAGGTATAGAAGCCGTAATTGGCCGCCAGCATGAAGGCGCCGTTGTGGTACGCGTCGTCGTTCATGTACAGGTCAACCACCGGGGCCTGGGGCGATGCCGCCTTGATGGCCGGGTGCGAATCAATGATGCTGGCGGCGGCATAAAAGCCCGGGTAGGAAATGCCCCAGATACCGACACGCCCGTTGTGGCCCGGCAGGTTTTTCAGCAGCCATTGCACGCTGTCGTGCATGTCGGTGCTGGCGTCTGTATCGGCCGTGCCCCTCTTGATTGGCTTGTGCGGTTGCATTTCTTGCCACACGCCTTGCGACATATGCCGGCCGCGCACATCCTGGTTGACAAAGATGTAGCCGGCCTTGTCAAAGTCTTCAGATGGGCCCAGGCGTGAATTGGTGAAATCAACGCCGTAACGCGACTGGCCGCGGCTGCGCCCGGCCACCGAATACGGCGTGCGCATCATCAAAACGGGATAGGTTTTGCGCGTGTCTTTGGGCAGGTAGACGACAGTGAACAGCTTGACGCCATCGCGCATGGGAATGCGGAATTCGTATTTGGTGTAGCGCTCGTCGACCGGGGGCGGCGCGGCCTCGGCTGCGGCTTGTGCCAGCGCAGCCGCCGCGCCCATACCCGCCTGGGCGGGCGCGCACAAGACCAGGCCAGAAACCAGGCTGTAGGCAAGGCCAGAAACAAGGCCAACAACCCGACCGACGGCCAGCACGGGCTTGCAAACACGCTCAAACATTGTTGCTCCGATGGGCGCGTTCAGCGCATGGTTTCAGTCTCGCGCTTGACGAGTTCCAAAAGCCGCGCGGCTTCGCTGCCTTTGACCTTGGCAATGTCGTCCTGGTACTTCAGCAGCACACCCAGCGTGTGGTTGATGGTCTCAGGGTCCAGCACCAATGCGTCCAATTCCATCAGCGCGCGTGTCCATTCGATGGTCTCTGCAATGCCGGGCAGTTTGTAGATATCGACTTCGCGCAGGTGCTGCACAAAGGCGACGATTTCTGCGGCCAGCTTTTGCGGCGCGCCGGGCACGCGGCGGGCCAGGATTTCAGCCTCGCGTTTGGCGTCGGGAAAGCCCACCCAGTGGTACAGGCAGCGGCGTTTCACGGCGTCGTGAATTTCGCGCGTGCGGTTGCTGGTGAGCACCACGATGGGCGGGTTGACGGCCTTCACAGTGCCGTATTCGGGGATCGTGATCTGGAAATCACTCAGCACTTCCAGCAAGAAGGCCTCGAAGGGTTCGTCGGCACGGTCAAGCTCGTCGATCAACAGCACCGGCGGCACGGGTTGGGCGGGGTCTATGGCTTGCAACAAAGCGCGGCGGATGAGAAAGCGGTCGCTGAACAGTTCGGTGGCCAGTTGTTCGCGGCTCGAACCTGCTGATTCGCCCAGACGAATTTCCAGCATTTGCCGTGCGTAATTCCATTCGTAGGCTGCACCCGCCAGGTCCAGGCCTTCGTGGCATTGCAGGCGTATCAGCGGCCGGCCCAGCATCGCTGCCAGGGTCTTGGCGATCTCGGTTTTGCCCGTGCCGGGCTCGCCTTCCAGGAACAAGGGGCGTTGCAATCTCAAAGCCAGAAAAACCGTCGTGGCCAATGCGCGTTCAGGCACATAGTCGTGGGCCAGCAGGCGTGCGGCGGTATCGTCGATGCTGTTCGGAAGCGGGTGCATGCTCATGCCCAAGATTCTGGCAGCACTGGGCGCTTTGCGTAAGGATGGCGCTGCTGCGCCGACACACCCGATGCTGGTTTGAAAGGTGAGGTGGCTGCGATGGACAGACGTGCTTTTGTGTGGCTGGCGCGGGCGCTGCCGCTGGCATCTTTCACCGCCGGCGTGGCGGCCGAGCCGATCAAGCTCAAGGCCGCTGATGGCGTGGCGGTGTTTGCCGAATACTGGCCGGCCGCTGCGCCCAAGTCACCGCTGATCCTGGCCTTTCACCAGGCCGGTGCCAGCCGTGCCGAATACGCGCCGCTGGCGCCGCGCTTGAACGCCGCCGGCTTTGGCGTGCTGGCGCTGGACCAGCGCTCAGGCGGCAGTGAATTTGGCGGTCGCAACCAGACTGTGGCTGCCTTGGGCCGATCGACCCCCTATGGCGCGGCCTTGAAGGACCTGGAAGCCGCATTGGTCTGGGGCAAAGCCCAGGCCGCCGGTGCGCCGGTGCTGGTGTGGGGTTCGAGTTATTCCGCAGCGTTGGTGTTCTTGCTGGCTGCTGCGCATGGCGCTGACATCAACGCCTTGCTGGCCTTCTCACCCGGCGAATATCTGGGCAGCGGCGACGCGGTGCGCAAGGCCGCGAAAGAGGTGCGTGTGCCGGTGTTCATCACGCAAGCCGGTGATGAAGACGAACTTGCGCAGTCGCGCCAAATCCTGGCCGCCACGGCCAGCAACGACAAGACGCTGTTTGTGTCGCCAGGCCGCAGCGTGCACGGTTCTTCAACCCTGCGCAGCGACCGCAACGCAGCCGGCGCCGAGGCCCACTGGACGGCGGTGTTGGCCTTCCTGAACAGGTTCAAACCGGCGCGCTGAACAGAGCCAGCCACCGGCCTGTGCTTGGGCCACCGCAGCCAGCGTTTCGGCCATCACCCGGGCTGTCAATCAAGCCGCAGGTTCGCGCAGAAAGATCTCAACGCGTCGGTTGCGTGCCCGGCCCGCGTCGGTGCTGTTGTCGGCCACCGGCTCGCGTTCGCCCCGGCCTTCGGTGCGCACATGGGTTGCGGGCACGCCGCGGCTCAACAGGTAGTCGCGCACGCTTTGCGCACGTTCCAGCGACAGCGGGTAGTTGACGGCGTCAGAGCCGGTGCTGTCGGTGTGGCCGACGATGTCGACACGCGCCGCTGGGTCACCGCGCAGGTTGGTGGCGAAGGGGTCGAGCACGCCGTGCATCATCGGTTTGATGCTGGCGCTGTTGAAGTCGAAGGAAACGTCGTTCGGAATGTTCAGCTTCAACTGGTTGTCCGCCGTGCGGCTGACCTCGACACCCGTGCCCTTGGTCGCCTGCTCAAGCGCCACGCGCCGGTCTTCCTGGCGCTTGGACCAGATGTTGCCGATCACCGCGCCCAGAGCACCACCAACGGCGGCGCCCGTGCCGGCCTTGCCGCCAGTGACTGAGCCCAGCACAGCGCCAGCCACGGCACCCACACCGGCACCTTGTGCGGTGCCCCTTTGGCGTTCGCTCATGTCGGCGCAGCCAGTCAAAAACAGCGCCGCCGCAGCCGCCGCGCCAATGCTGGTTCGCGTGATTTGAATCGGATTCATGGTCGTGCCCCTTTGGCTTGAAAGTCGCGCACCTGCAAGATGCCGGCGCGCCTTTGATTCTCGGCAGCGCAGGCTGCTCAAGCTCTAGGCAGCAGGCCCCTTCGCTTGTCAGACATGTCCTGCATGGCCCGACACTTCAGCAGTCCAGCCGCCTGCCGCCGGTCGCCGGTCGCCTCTCGCTACAACGCAAGCCGCTACACCGCCGGCCGTGGCCGCACCT
This sequence comes from Betaproteobacteria bacterium, assembly GCA_031371275.1. GTDB lineage: Bacteria > Pseudomonadota > Gammaproteobacteria > Burkholderiales > Burkholderiaceae_C > Rubrivivax. The sequence goes on along the minus strand of JANMJI010000225.1, from coordinate 924 downwards.
TGAGTTGCTGGCGCAGGTCGGCCAGCAAGGTGCGGGCCGGCAGCGAGAGCGGCCGGTCGCGCCGCCACACCAGGTGCCACATGCGGCGAATCGGAAAACCCGTCACTGGCAACACGGCCAGCCCATCGCTGGCCGGGTCGGTGGCCAGGGTGTGCCGCGACAGCACGGCCAGGCCCAGGCCGGCGCGCACGGCGTGCTTGATGGCCTCGTTGCTGCCCAAAGCCATGCGCGGCGGCCAGACCACGCCGCGTTCGGCCAGCAGCTGTTCCAGCGCCAGCCGCGTGCCCGACCCGGCCTCACGCACCAGCAGGGGTTCGCTGAGCAGTTGCGTCAGCGCCAGCCGCTTGGGTGTTGCCCGTGCGGCGGTTGTTGCGCGCCCAGCGCGCGTTGCCAGCGCGTGGCCGGCTGCGGCGATGACCACCAGCGGGTTGGGCATGAACGGCCAGCGGTGCAGCGCCAGGTGGTCTGGCGGCAACATCATCGCGGCCAGCTCATCACTGCCACGTTCCAGCCGTGCGACCACGGCATCGCGGTTTTCGACGGCCAGTTCGATGGTGATGCCCGGGTGCGCGCGCGCGAATGGGCCCAGCAGGTCGGGCAGGAAGTATTCGGTGGTGGTGACGGCAGCCAGCCGCAGCCGGCCGCGCTTCAGGCCTTGCAGTTCGGCGGCGTGGTCCTCGAAGCGTTGCCAGGCCGCGAACATTTCTCGTGCTGCTTCGGCCAGGCGTTCGCCGTGCGCCGTTGGCACCAGGCCGCGTCCGCGCGCTTGCAGCAGCGCCAGCCCGGTCGCGGCAGCCAGCTCTTTCAGTTGCGCCGAGACGGTGGGCTGCGCCAGGTGCAAGGCCTGCGCGGCGCGGCCCACGGCGCCCAGGCGCACCACGGCTTCGAAACTGCGCAGTTGCACCAAGGTCGCGCGCGGTGCGC
>JANMJI010000223.1:0-22766 GCA_031371275.1 Betaproteobacteria bacterium | reverse complement strand
GGTACGAGTGGTCGGCAGCGGGTCAACTTAGAGATCGCGGTCCAAGGCCATCAATAAATTGATCGACCTCTACCCGCGCAGGCCCGCACACCCACAGTGTCTTCCATCATCCGGGGTGCTCGCCCGGTTCATGTCACTTAGCTCTGGCATTGCCCAGGAAAACCATGTGCCGGCCGACCGCGGGCCTTGATCGGCCGCGACGGCCGCGTCTGCGGCTTTGCGAGCGGGCGCTGCCGCAAGCGCTCGTCAAGCCAAGCATCTCACCTGTGCCAAAAGTGGCAAACAACAATGCAAAAAGCCCGGCACTGCCGGGCTTTTTTCAACTGGGCGACTGCCCGAAGCTCAGCCGCGCTTGATGCGCCGACGGGCTGCCGTGGCGCCCAGCAGGGCAACGCCCACCAGCGCCAGCGAAGCGGGTTCAGGCGTTTGCCCGCCGCTGTTGGGCGTGCAGGTGGCGCCATTGCCGCCATTGCCGCCGCTACCGCCCGTCAGCGTGCCGGTGCAGGTGCCGGCGGTGACGTTCAAGATCTTGAACGCATCGTTGCCGCTGTCCAGGTTGCCCGATGAGGCACCGAAGTAGGTCGAGATCAGGAAGTAGCTGGAATACTGCGAACCGCCGACGTTGAACGGGTTGACGATGTCGCTGTCGTTGCTGGAAACCAGCGTCCAGCCGCTCAGTGCACTGGTGCCCAGCGTGGCGACTGTCGTGGTCAAGGTCGGGCCGCCCGCGGCGCCGTCCCAACGGTAGACAGACAGATCGGCGTCGGTGTCGTAGAAGCCGATTTTGACTTGGCTGAGGTTGACCTTGGCGCTGCCGAAGTTCAGCAACATGGCTTCGACGTTGCCGCCGCAGCCGCTGTTGGCAGTAGACAAGCCTGAATTGCCCGCCACGATGGTGATTCCGCAGTTGGCGGTGAGGTTGTCGAAGCCGTGCTGCGAACCACCGGCGCCGGTTTCGTACCTGCCGGTGTAGGCGCCAAAGCCGTTGGGGTCGAATTCACCCAGGTTGCCTTGGGCAAAGCCCGTACCTGCGGTGGTGAAGCCCCAGGCGCTGATGGTGGCGGTGACAGCACCCACGGCGCAGGTGGCAGTGGCCGGTGCACCACCCGGGTTGCAGCTACTGCCGCCGAAATCCCAGGTTCCTTGTGCCATCGAAGCGACGGGGCTTAACAGGCTGGCAGACAGGGCCAGGCCGGACAGCAGGCTGGAAATTTGAAGTTTCATGGGACTTATCCTTCGGAGCAGACGACCCTGGGGTCAGTAACTAAACGCTGTACAACCTTTAGCGAATACTGTGCCTGAGGTTCAAAGTTATTTGAAATCAGACACTTGCAGCCGCGAACTGCGATGACATGGAAGAAAGTGTAAAGGCCGCCGACGCCCGCTGCGACCCCTCATTTCAGTGTTTGCAACAGCCCTTCGGCTTCTTTGGTGTAAGCCAGCGCCGAGCCGGCGCGCAGGGCGCTTTCAAGTTCGTCGCGCGCTTCGCCTTTGCGGCCTTGTTGTGCCAGTACCGCGCCCAGAAAGTAGCGCGTATTGGCGTTGGAAGGGTCGCGCAGGCGCGCGTCGCGCAGCAATTGCAGTGCACGGTCGGGCAGCTTGGCGTGGAAAGCGGCCCAGCCCACCGTGCCGATGATGTAAGGCGTTTCGGGTTTGATGGCCAACGCGCGTTCGGCCACTTTCAGGGCGCCGGGGTCGTGCAGGGCGATCAGCACATTGGCCAGGTTGTTCATCGCCAAAGCGTCATCAGGCGCCAGCTTGATGACGCTTTCATAGGCACTCTGGGCCGCTGCCATATTGCCGATGCGGGCCTGTGCATCGGCCAATGCGCGCCAGACGCGCACGTCGGCCGGCTTGTCCCGCAGCCATTGTTCGGCCAGGTTGATAGCCGCCGGCCGTTGGTTCGTTTGCAGTGCTCCGAACAGACGCAGCAGGCTGTCGCTGGACTGGTCAAGCTGGTGCGCCCGCCGGTAGGCTTCGACGGCCGCAGGCATCTGGTTGCGCGAGCGAGCGACATCGCCCAACAGGCCATGCGCCAGGCCGATCTTCGGATCGCTGGCCAGGATGCTGCGGGCCAGTTGCTCGGCCTTGGCCGCATCGCCCTGCATCAGGTAAACGTCGGCCCGCAGCGCGCGGGCGCCCAGGTGCTCAGGCCGTTCTGATAGCGCCTTGTCGAGCGCATAGGCGGCACCGGGCACGTTGCCGGCGCGCAATTGCAGGCTGGAAATCTGTACCAGTGCCGCGGGGTCGAAGGCCGCCGTGGTGGCAGCGCGGGTGAGCGTGGCCTTGGCATCGGCAGGCGCAGGCCCGGCCAGCTGAACCCTGGCCTGGGCCAGCAACACGACCATCGAGTCAGGTGCCCGGCTCTGCAAGCGCTTGACGGCCTCATTGGCCAGGTCGGCGCGGTTGCGTGCAAGGTGGAATTCCACCAGTTGCAGGCCGGCCTGCAGTTTCTGGCCGCTGTTGTCGTCGGCCCGCTGCAGCCAGCGCAGCGCTTCGTCGGCGCGTCCGCGCGCGCTGTACAGGCGGGCGATCTCCATCGCCGCGTCGAAGTTCTTTTCGTCTTTGGCCAGCACGGCCGTCAGGCGGGCCTGGGCCGCGTCCAGCGCCTTCTGGTCGATGTCCAGCTTGGCGAGGTTGATCTGCGGTTCGGCAAAGCCGGGGTCGAGCTTGACGGCCTGCTCGAACGCGCTGCGGGCCGCGGCAACGTCACCTTTGGCCACCAGTGCCGAGCCCAGCAGGTTGGCCAGGCCAGGGCTCTTGGGCTGGCGCTTGACCAGGCCTTCAGCGACGGTCACGGCCTTGCCGGCCTGGCCACCGGCGATGTACAGGCCGGCCAGTGAAACGCCGGCGGAAATCTGGTTCGGGTCTTTCTTGAGCGTGGCTTCAAGCTCGGCCGCGGCGCTGGCAAATTTGCCCGCACCCACCAGGCTCATGCCCAGCATGGCGCGCATCGAAGGGTCGTCGGTCTTCTTCAGTGCGTCCTGCATCAGCTGGGCGGCGCGGGCATGGCGGCCCTGCGCCATGTGCGAAGACGCCAGCAGCATCGTGGCCTGCATGTCGTTGCCATGGCTGCGCAGGTACAACTCCAACGCTTCGATGGCCTTGTCGACGCGCTTTTCTTTCAGGTAGATCTTCGCCAGCAGCTTGGACACCGCGCTGTTGGCGTCCTGGCGCTGGGCCATTTCCAGGTAGGGCTTGGCCTTTTCGTACTGGTCCAGGCCGAAGTGCGAAAGCCCGCCCAGCATCAGCACCTGCGGCCGGTAGCGGATGTACTCGATGGGCAGCGGGTCAAGCAGGTTGATGACTTCGTTCAAGGCCTTCTTGACTTCGGCCGCGTTGCCGGCGCGCTCGGCCAGCAAGGCGCTGAGGTAGGCCGAGCGCGGGTCTTTGGGGTTGGCCCGGCGTGCCGCCTGAACATCGGCTGTGGCCTCGGGGATGCGGTTGAGGTCGATGTACAAGCCGGCACGCGCAACCAAAGCGTCGGCATGATCGGGTTTCAGCTCGAGCGTGCGGGTGTACATCGCCGCGGCGGTCTTCAGATCACCCGAGACATGGGCCACCGTGGCTTGCTGGTAGGCAGCCGTCGGCGATTTGGGGTCGAGCGCCACCGCTTTGTCGGCCGCCGCCTTGGCTTCGACCGGCTGACGGGCGCGCACCCGAATCGGCACCTCGGCGATCCAGCTTTCAGTGCTGGTGGCGTCCAGGGCGCGGGCTTCTTCCAGCAGTTTCAATGCCTCGCGCGTGTTGGCCATGTCGCCGGCGGCGGCGGCCTTCATCAGCAAGATCTTGGCCTTGATGCCCGCGGGCAAGGAAGCGTGTGCAAAACGAGGCTGCGACAGCAGTTGATCGGGCTTGCCCTGGGCCACCACAGCTTCGGCCATGGGCAGCACGATCTCGGTGGGGTTGACGCCCAACTTCAGCGCGTTTTCGAACGACGCTTCGGCGGCGTTCACCTCGCCGTGGGCCAGCAAGGCTTTGCCCAGCAGCACCTGCACGGCAAGCTGTTTCGGGTCGAGCTTGATCGAGTTTTTCAGCTGGATGATGGCGCCCGCAAAATCCTTTTTCTCGAAGCGCACCAGCGCGTCTTCGTAGTACTGCGCAGCCTTCGGGTCGGCGGCCCAGCACCCGGCTGCTGCAAAGGCGACGAGCAATGCCAGCGCGACACCACGCAAGGCCGGGCTGCCTTTGGCGCCGCGGGTGGAAGCTGAGATTTTCATCGCTGGGGATGCTAGGAGGTTTGGGCCCTGGGCCGCGGGCCGCAGGTCACAGGGTCGGGCTTGGCGTGCGATTCTTGCGTGAACAACCCCGCGGATGCGGGGCTGCAAACCCCGGCAGATGCCATGGGCGCCCGGCTTTCGCCGGCCAACCGGCGCCACCGACGGCGCACAATTGTGGTCTTATGGTCGGTCCTTGGGTGTCGCTTCGGCCACAGGCTGCGAGCGTGGCCTCCAGCAGGGCCGCAATCTGGAGTTCATGCCCATGAAACCCTTGTTCGCTGCCGTTGGCATCGTGGCCGTTCTCGGTTTTGCGTGCCTGCATGCGCTGGCCGCCCCCGGCCTGCCCTCATCCAACGTCGCCTGGCAGCCCGCCGCGGCCGACGCCGACATCGACCGCGCCTTCACCCAGGCCCGCGCCGAGCACAAGCCGGTGCTGCTGTACTGGGGCGCCACCTGGTGCCCGCCTTGCAACCAGCTCAAGGCCACGCTTTTCAACCGCCAGGAATTTGCCGCGATGGCCAGGAACTTCGTCGCCGTGCATGTCGACGGCGACCGCCCCGGCGCGCAAAAGCTGGGCCGACGCTTCAAGGTCAGCGGCTACCCGACGACGGTGTTGTTCACCCCCGAAGGCCAGGAAATCACCCGCCTGCCTGGCGAAGTGGACGCACCCCAGGCGCTGGCCATCTTGCAGTTGGGCCTGGCCGGCGGCCGGCCCGTAAAGGCCGTGTTGGCCGATGCGCTGGCGGGCAAAACCCAGGCCGCCGGCGACTGGCGGCTGCTGGCTTTTTATTCATGGGAAACCGATGAACAGCAACTGGTGCCCAAGGCCGAGTTGCCCGCGCTGCTGACGCGCCTGGCCGTGGCCAGCCCGGCGGCGGATGCGCAAACCACCACCCGTTTGTGGCTGAAGGCTTTGGCCGCCAGCGACGACGGCCAGGGTGTGAAGCCCGACGCCGCGCTGCGTGAACGGGTGCTGCGCGTGCTGGCCGACCCGGCGCAGGCGCGGGTGCAGATGGACGTGCTGAGCAACGGCGCCACCGACATCGTGCGCACCCTGCAAGCCGAAGGCAGCCCAGACCGCGCGGCGCTGGTGGCGGTTTTCGATCTGGCGCTGCAGCGCTTGGTGGCCGACGCCACGCTGTCGCGCGGTAACCGCATGGACGCGCTGTATGGCCGCGTGCAGCTCGCCCGCCTGGACTTGCCCAAGGACAGCGTGCAGGTGAAGCTGGCCCCTGCGCTGTTGCACGACGTGCGCGAACATGTGGCCGCGGCCGACCGCGAGATCACCGATGGCTACGAGCGCCAGGCCGTCATCACCGCCGCCGGCAGCACGCTGGCCCTGGCCGGTTTGTGGGCCGAAAGCGAAACGCTGTTGAAGGCCAATTTGGCCAAGAGCCATTCACCTTACTACCTGATGAGCCAGCTCGGCAGCAACGCCAAGAAGCAGGGCAAGAAGGAAGAAGCGTTGCTGTGGTACGGCCAGGCTTTTGACAAAAGCGAAGGCCCGGCGACGCGGCTGCAATGGGGCGCCGGTTACTTGACGGCGCTGCTGGACCTGGCGCCCAAGGACACCGCGCGCATCGAAAAAGCCGCCGCCCAGTTGCTGGTCGAGGCGGCCAAGGACGGCGGCGCTTTTGACGGTCGCAGCGGGCGCTCTTTGCAGCGTGTCAGCACCCGGCTCGTGAGCTGGAACAGCGATGGCAAGCAGGCCGCCACGATCAAGCGCCTGCAAGCCCAGCTTGACGGCGTGTGCGCCCAGGTTGAAGGTGCGCAGGGCCAGCGTGCGGTCTGCCAGGCGCTGCTGAAACCGGCGGCAAAGAAAGCGGCGTGAGCGGGTGCTTGTTTCGGTGCTCAACAAGGGCGACGGTCAACGAAGGCGGCGGTCACCACAGCCCTGTGTTGAAGACGCCTACTTCAGCAGCCCTTCGGCCTTCAAGGCTTGCTGCACCGCCGGGCGCGCCGCCACGCGGGCCATGAAGGCCGACAAGTTTGCCAACGGCTTGATGTCGATGCCCACGTACTGGCCCCAGTTGGCGACTGTGAACAGGTAGCCATCGGCGACGCTGAATTGTTCGCCCATCAGGTAGGCCTTGCCTTCGAGTTGACTGTCCACCCACTTCAAACGTTCGCCCACCTTGTCGCGCGACAAGACCTTGGCTTCTTCAGGCGTGGCCGGGTTGAACAGTGGCGCGAAACCCTTGTGCAGTTCGCTGGTGATGAAGTTCAGCCACTCCATCAAACGGTAGCGTGCCATCGTGCCCGCGGCGGGTGCCAGATGCTTGGCCGGCGCCTGGTCGGCGACGTACTGCACGATGGCCGGGCCTTCGGTCAGGCGCTGGCCGTCGTCCAGTTCCAGCACCGGCACCTGGCCCTTGGGGTTGACGGCCAGGAAGTCGCCGCCGTCGGCGAGCTTCTTGATCTTGAGGTTGGCCAGCGCCAGCGTGAAGGGCAGGTCGGCTTCGCGCAGCGCAATGTGCGCGCTGAGTGAGCAGGCGCCGGGGCTGTAGTAGAGCTTGGTCATGGTGCTGTTTCTCGGGGTTGATGGCGGGCTGCAAGCATAGCCAAGCCTGGCTGCCCACGCTGACGCCAGCGCCCCATACTGGCGCCTTTCAAGGAGCCCCTGCCGATGCCAAGACCGATATTGGAAGAAACCCAAATTCACTCCGCCGTGCGCGATGTCGTCAGTGGCGGGCACGCGGCCACCGTGCAGACCGTGCAGGACGCCCTGACCCGCCACGCTGTGGTCGTGGTGGGCATGCACCAGAACCCCTGGGTGCGCAAGGCCCGCAGCGCGCTGGACGCCGCCGGCGTGGCCCACCACGACATCGACTTCGGCAGCTACTTGAGTCAATGGCGGCGCCGCAATGCGCTGAAGATGTGGACCGGCTGGCCGACGCTGCCGATGGTGTTTGTCAAAGGCACCCTGGTGGGCGGTGCGCAAGACCTGGTGCGCCTGATAGACAGCGGCGAGTTGAAGCGCTTGTTGAGTTGATGGATTGATGGGTTGACGCTCCAGTCGGCCGCGCTGCGCTGCCGTTTGTCGCGCCGTCGGGCCCTTCATGCGCTGCCGCGGCTGCGGGCGGCCTGGGCCACCGCAGAATCGCGGCCATGAATCCAAGACCCTTCACCCGTGCCGCGGGCACGGCCCTGTTGCTCGCGCTGCTGACCCACGGGCCCGCGCCGGCCGCCGAAATCCGCCCTGGCCTGAAGCCCTGCCGGCTGCAAGGTGTGGAACACGAAGCCTGGTGTGGCCAGTTGCGCCGCCCGCTGGACCCGGCCCAGCCGCAGGGCGTGCAGATCGACATTCACTACGCTGTGCTGCCGGCGCTGGCCCGCAACCGCAAGCCCGACCCGGTGCTGTTTTTTGCCGGCGGGCCGGGGCAGAGCGCGATGGCACTGGCCGGCACCGTCAGCCGCCTGCTGGCGCGCTTGGGCAACCGGCGCGACACCGTGCTGATAGACCAGCGCGGCACCGGCCTGAGCGCGCCGCTGCTGTGCAAGGAACCGCCGCCGAACGCTCCGATGGCAGAGGGCACAGACCCGGCACGCCAGACCTCGCGTCTGCGGGCTTGCCAGGCCGATCTGCAAAATCTGCCCCATGGCGATCTGCGCCACTACACCACCTGGGTGGCGATGCAAGACGCCGACGCCGTGCGCCAGGTCCTGGGCGCAGCGCAGGTGAACCTGGTCGGTGGCTCTTACGGCACGCGTGCCGCGCTGGACTACTTGCGCCAGTTTCCGCAGGCCGTGCGGCGGGTGGTGATAGACGGCGTGGCGCCACCTGACATGGTGCTGCCGGCTTCCTTTTCCACCGACAACCAGGCCGCGCTGGACGCCACGCTGGCGGCCTGCGAAGCCGACGCCGCCTGCCGCCAACGCCACCCCGCGCTGCGTGCCGACTGGCATCACATGCTGGCCAGCCTACCGCGTGAAGTGAGCGTGCTGCATCCGGTGACCGGGCTGCCAGAACGGCTGAACATCACGCGGCAATGGGTGCTGGGTCTGGCCCGCGTGCCGCTGTACGTGCCGATACTGGCGTCTGCCCTGCCACAGGCCCTGGCCGCGGCCACCCAGGGCCGCTTTGAAGCCCTGGTCGGGCTGGCATCGGCCATCGGCGGCGGGCGCGGCGTGCAACTGGCCGAGGGCATGCATTTCTCAGTCGTTTGCGCCGAAGACCTGCCCCGCCTGGCACAGGCCAGCGACCCGCCGGGTGCCGACTTTGGCGACAGCTTCGCGGCGCAATACCGCAAGGTTTGCGATAGCTGGCCGCGTGGCGCGGTGCCAGCGGCCTTCTACACCTTGCCTGCCACGCCGGCGCCGACGTTGCTGCTGTCTGGCGGGGCCGACCCGGTCACGCCAGCGCGGCATGGGCAACGCGTGGCCAAGGCGCTGGGCGCCAAGGCGCGCCATGTGGTGGTGCCGCAGGCCGGCCACGGCGTGATGGGCTTGGGTTGCATGCGCGACGTGGTCTTTCGCTTCATTGACGCCGACAGCGACGAAGCGGCGCTGAAGGTGGATGCCGACTGCGCGCGGCAGATACCGCGCCCGGCGCCTTTTTCCCCGGTCTTGCCGCTGGCCGTGGAGAAGCAGCCATGATTGAAGTGCAGCAGTTGCGCAAGACCTTCACCCAGGGCCGCGGCAAACAGGCGCGCACCGTGCACGCGGTGGACGGCGTGGACTTCAGCGCCGCCGACGGCCGCATCACCGGCCTGCTGGGCCCCAATGGCGCCGGCAAGACGACGACGCTGCGCATTGCCGCCGGGCTCATCGAAGCCGACGGCGGGCAGGTGCTGGTGGACGGCATTGCGGTGGCGCGGCAGCGCGCCGCCGCGCTGGCCCGCATGGGGGTATTGAGCGACGCGCGCGGCCTCTACCCGCGGCTGACGGCGCGCGAAAACATCGTCTACTACGGGCGCCTGCACGGCCTGAGCGCCGAAGCCGCCACCGCCCGTGCCGAAGCCCTGGCCAAGACGCTGGACATGCAGGCCCTGCTGGACCGCCGCACCGAAGGCTTCAGCCAGGGCGAACGCATGAAAACTGCGCTGGCCCGCGCGTTGGTACACAACCCGCCAAACATCGTATTGGACGAGCCCACCAACGGCCTGGACGTGCTGGCCACCCGCGCGCTGCGCGACACCTTGCGCCGGCTGCGCGACGACGAAGGCAAGTGCATCGTCTTTTCGACCCACATCATGCAAGAGGTCGAGCGTCTTTGTGACCATGTGGTGGTGGTGGCCCATGGCCGCACCGTGGCCGCGGGCAGCGTGACCGAGCTGGCCTTGGCCACGGGCGACACCGATTTCGAGGAGACCTTTGTGAAACTGGCTTTTGGCCCGCAATCTCTGAGTCCCCCGCCCGGACAGATACCTGCGCAGAGGCCTGCACAGACGGGAACGTCAACATGATGACCGCCGCCTGGATCGTCTACCTCAAAGAGCTGAAAGACGCGCTGCGCGACCGCCGCACGCTGATCGTAGTGCTGCTCAGTTCGGTGGCCATCGGACCGCTGGTGCTGGTTGCGGTGTCGCAGCTGGTGGCAGGCATTGAAAAGCGGGCCGAAGCGCGCGAAATCGTCGTCCAGGGCATCGATCATGCGCCGGCCTTGCGCAACTTCCTGGAACGCCAGACCTACACCATCCGCAACGCACCCGAAGGCTGGGAACAGCAACTCAAGGACAGCAAGCTGGGTGACCCGGTGCTGGTGGTGCCGCGGCAGTTTGCAGCCGAGCTGGCGCGCGGTGAAGCGCCGCTGCTGGAACTGGTGTCCAGCGCCGCCAACCAGCGTTCACAAACCGGCAGCGGTGGCGTGCTGCGCCTGCTGCGCGCCTTCAACCAGGAACAGGCCACCTTGAGGCTGGCGATGCGCGGCGTGGCGGCTTCAACGCTGGAAGTTGTTCGCGTCGAAGAACGCGACCTGGCCGACCCGGGTTCGCGCGCCGCCCAGCTCGGCACCATGGTGCCGTACTTCGTGCTGATGGCCGTGTTGTACGGTGCGCTGAACGCCGCGCTCGACACCACCGCCGGCGAACGCGAACGCGGTTCGCTGGAACCCTTGCTCATGAACCCGGCGCCACGCGTGGCGCTGGTGCTGGGCAAGTGGGGCGCGGTGGCCAGCGTGGGCATGTTGATTGCGGTGTTGTCTTGCCTGAGCTTCCTGCCCGGCCAGTGGTTGCTGCGCAGCGAAGCGCTGGCGGCGATGTTCCGCTTTGGCATCGATGAAGCGCTGGCCTTCATCGCGTTGCTGCTGCCGCTGGCCGGCGCGCTGTCGGCACTGCTGATGGCCATCGCCATCCGCTGCAAGACCTTCAAGGAAGCGCAAGCCAACGCCACGGTGGTGATGCTGGCGGTGTCGCTGCTGCCGCTGGTGTCGCTGTTCAACCAGGAAGGCACCCAGGCCTGGCATTTGTGGCTGCCGGCACTGGCACAAACCACGCTGATGGGGCGGGTGCTGAAGGGCGAAGCGCTGGCCTGGGCCGACGTGCTGCCCTCGGTGGGCGTGTGCGTGGTGCTGGCGGTGCTGGCCATGGCTTTCGTCGCGCGCACGCTGCGCAGCGCGGCGCTGAAGTAGGGCACGCGAAGGCGGGCGGGCAAAGGCGGGCGGGCGCGGCGGCCCTTCACACCACTCAGTTCACGCGTTCGCCCAGTGCACGCTGCACTTCCTGTTGCCAGGGCAGGGCGCGCACCATCTCGTTCAGGAAACGCGCCGATTGCAGCGATGTCAGCACCTCACCCTCTTGCCCAACCAGGCGCACATTCGTCACCACCGACATCGGGTCGGCAATGGCCACCACGCCGCGGGCGATCTGCACCCAGTCCCAGGCCATGCCGGCTTCACCCTGTTCGGCATGCGCGGCCCACACCGTTTGGCCCGCTGCAGCGCCAGGAAAATCACCGACCAGCGTGATACGGGTGCCAAGGTGGTGAAACCGCACGTTCGCCGGGGCGGTGGCCTGCCACAATAGAGGCGGCCATGCGCGTATCGACCACGCGGTGGTCAGGGGCATAACGGTCGCGGTAGCCAACGATGCTTGATGTTGCATAACAAGATTTTTGGCCAGAGTGGCCGCGACGGATAGCTGTAAACCCTGTCAGGGCCCGCTTCGGGCAGCAGGTGCTTAAGCGAGCGAGGAGAGCAATGCTCCCGGGTGGATACACGGCGGTGCTGCACGTTCGCAGCCGCCAAGAGTTCCGTGATGAAGTTGTGCGCTTTACGCAGCAACTGGGGTTCGAGACCGTTTCGGCGGTCACGATGATCGAGCACGGGCTGGGCCGCAGTGAATTGATCACCGTTGACAACACCCCCATCGAGTACGCCGAGCCCTACAGCGACACCGCCAATTGCAGACGCGACCCGGTGCTGCGGCATTGCAAGCGCCAGACCGTGCCCATCATCTGGAATCAGGACACCTACGTTGATAACGGCGTGGGTGAGCTTTGGGAACAGCAGGCGGAATACGGCTACCGCACTGGCATTGCGATGGCGCTGCACCTGCCGGAAGGCAAGCACTTCATGCTCGGCGTCGACCGCGACCAGGCGCTGCCCGCCGACCCCAACGAGCTGCAGCGACTGGTAGCCGACTTGCAGCTTTTTGCTGTACATGCACAAGAAACCGCGATGCGCCTGCTCGTGCCGGTAGCCCAGCAGCCCGAGCGGCCGGCGCTCACCCCGCGCGAATTGGAAGCGTTGCGTTGGACCATGGACGGCAAGACGGCCTGGGAAGTGGGCGCGGTGCTCGGCATCACCGAACGCACGGCTGTTTTGCACATCAACAACGCGATGCACAAGCTGCGCTGCGTGAACAAGCACCAGGCCGTGCTCAAGGCCTTGCGCCTGGGCCTCATCGACTGATCTTTCGCGTTTGTGAAAACCCGCGGGCAGGGCTTGCAGGCTGTGGTCCGCGCACCACCCTGTAAGACTTGACAGTTCCCTCGCGCACCTTGGGCTGCTCCAATCACTACGAACCGTGCGATTTCGCACGTTTTCTAAATGATGGAACCCTGCCATGCAAAGCCTGCAATCGCTTTTCAGCCGCCGCCAAACCGCCCAAACCGCTGTTTCGGTCAAACAACCCGTTGTCTTGTCGGCAGACATGTTGAAGCTGGTGGGCGGTGGCCTGCCGCGCGTCGGCCGTGCGGTCACCATAGACGGCGGCGGTGTCGAGGCCGCACTGCCCCGCGTGGGCTGAAGCTTCGGCTGCTGAATCTTCGTGCCCCCTGGTTCGTCCCTCCGGCCTTGAGGCACTTGCGGGTCGGCACTGCCGGCCCGCATTTTTATGGTTGAAGCGCGTCCGCTGTTCAGGCCTGAGGCTGTAGACGCCCAGCGCCAGCATGGGCTGGGCGGTATTCAGCTTGTGCGGCCGCCGGCGCTGGCCTGGATCACCGCCGGTGTGGTTTGCAGCGCGGTCGCAGTGGCAGCGTTTCTCGTGCTGGGGCAGTACACCCGCAAGACCACGGCCAATGGCGTGGTCGTGCCAGACCGCGGCTTGATTCGGCTGGTGCCCTCTGCGTCGGGCACGGTGGTCGAACGGCGCGTCGTCGAAGGCCAGGTGGTGCGCGCTGGCGATGTGCTGTTCGTGCTGTCGCTGGAACGCCCGCTGCTGGCTGAGCAAGCCCAGGTCTTGGTGCGCCGCAGCCTGGATGATCGCCGCCGCAGCCTGGCCGACACCGTGCGCACGCAGCAGGTGCTTGGCAGTACGCAGCGCGCCGCACTGGAGCGGCGCATGTTGGCGCTGGAAGCCGAACTGGCGCAGGTCGACATCGAAGCCGGCCTGCAGCAGCAGCGCCTGGCGATGACCGAACAGTCGCTCGCACGGCTGCAGGCTTTGCAGGCCGACCAGTTCATTTCCGCGGCGCAGGTGCAGAGCAAATCCGAGGAAGTGCTGGGGCTGCGTGCCGCGGCCCAGGGTTTGTCGCGCCAGCGCGCCGCGCTGATGCGTGAACGCGCTGAATTGGACGGTGAACGCCAGGCCTTGCCACTGCGAGCCAGCGCCGCCGTCGGCGGGCTGGAACGCGACATGGCACAGGCCAACCGCGACGCTGCTGAACAAGACGCTGAACAGCGCATGGTGGTGCGGGCGCCGCAGTCGGGCACCGTCAGCACCGTGCTGGCCGAGCCCGGGCAGAGTGTGTCGCCGGCGTCGGCGCTGGCCACGCTGGTGCCCGAAGGTGCGGTGCTGCAGGCGCAGTTGTACGCACCTTCCAGCGCGGTGGGTTTTGTGCAGCCGGGCCAGGCGGTGCGGCTGCGTTTTGAAGCCTTCCCGTACCAGAAGTTTGGCCAGCAGCCGGCGCATGTGTTGCAGGTCTCGCGCACCCCTCTGGCCGCCAGCGAGATGGCCGCGCTGGCCTTGCCAGCAATGGCCGCCGGGGGTGAGCCGATGTTCCGCATCACCGTGGCGCTGGACGGCCCGCCCGTGGCCACGCCGCTGTCGCCCGGCATGCGCTTGCAGGCCGATGTGATGCTGGAACGTCGGCGTCTGATCGAGTGGCTGTTTGAGCCTCTGCTGGGTTTGCGCAACCGGCTTTGAAACCGTGCTTTCGAAAACACCGTCTGTGAATGATCTTCACCTCGGCGCAGGCCGTCGCCGCCGTGTGCCCATGGTGCTACAGGCCGAAGCCGCCGAATGTGGCCTGGCCTGCCTGGCCATGGTGGCCGGCGCGCACGGGCTGGACATCGACTTGCCCACGCTGCGCCAGCGGTTTTCACTGTCGCTGAAAGGCGTGACGCTGGCTGACATGGTGCGTATGGCCGACGCGCTGCAGTTCAATTCACGCGCGCTGCGCGCCGAGCCCGACGAACTGGCCCATGTGCAGCTGCCCTGCATCCTGCACTGGGACCTGAACCACTTTGTCGTGCTGGTGCGCCTGAAGGGTGATGAGGCCGAAATCCACGACCCCGGGCGCGGCCTGCAGCGGGTCAAGCTGTCAGCCTTGTCGCGCCACTTCAGCGGCGTGTTGCTTGAATTGCAACCGGCCCCGGGCTTCAAGCCGGCGCAAGCGCGCCAGCAGGTGCGGCTGCGTCAGTTGCTGGGGCCGGTGCAGGGTTTGAAGCGTTCGCTGGCGCAGATTTTCGCGCTCGCGCTGGCGCTTGAAGTGTTTGTACTGCTGACGCCGTTTTTCATGCAGTGGGTGGTCGACGGCGCGGTGGTCAGCGCCGACCGTGATCTGGTGTTGACACTGGGCCTGGGCTTTGGCCTGCTGGTGTTGATTCAAACCGCCACCGCCGCCGGGCGCGCCTGGGCCGTGCTGGCTTTGTCGAGCAACCTGAACCTGCAGTGGCTGGTCAACGTGTTCGCGCACCTGCTGCGCCTGCCGGTGGCGTGGTTCGAGAAGCGCCATGCCGGCGACATCTGGTCGCGTTTTGGCGCTGTGCAACAGATCCAGCGCACGCTGACCACCAGCTTCATCGAAGCCGTGCTAGATGGCGCGCTGGTGTTGATGACGCTGGTCATGATGTGGCTGTACAGCGCCACGCTGACGGCGGTGGCGCTGGCTGCGGTGCTCTGTTATGCGCTGCTGCGCTGGGGCTTCTACCGCCCCTTGGCCATTGCCACCGAAGAGTCCTTGGTGTTTGAGGCGCGGCAGACCAGCCACTTTCTGGAATCGCTGCGCGGCGTGCAGGCCATCAAGCTCTTCAACGCCCAGGGCGACCGCCAGTCCCGTTTTGCCAGCCTGGTGGTTGAGACCATGAACGCGCAGCTCGCGGTGCGCAAACTGGATTTGCTGTTTTCTGTCTTGCACCGGCTGCTGTTCGGGCTCGAACGGGTGGTCGTTATCTGGCTCGGCGCTTTGTTGGTGATGGACCAGCGCCTGTCGCTGGGCATGTTGTTCGCGTTCTTCGCCTACAAGGAGACCTTCGCCGCCCGCGTCAGCGCGCTGGTGGACAAGACGGTGGAATTGAAGATGCTGCGGTTGCAGGGCGAGCGCCTGGCCGACATTGTGCTGACAGCGCCAGAAGCCGACGCCGGCGGCGCGGCGCGCGATCTGGGCGCAGGGCTGGAAATCCGTGATCTGCACTTCGCCTATGCCGATGGTGAGCCCGAAGTGCTGCGCGGCGTGAATTTGAAGATCGAAGCCGGTGAGTCGGTCGCCATCGTCGGGCCTTCGGGCTGCGGCAAGACCACGCTGCTCAAGCTGATGCTCGGTGTGCATGCGCCCACTTCCGGGGAAGTGCTTGTGGGTGGTGTGTCTTTGGCACGCACCGGGCTGCGCCACTGGCGTGACCATGTGGGCGTGGTGATGCAGGACGAGCCGCTGTTTTCTGGCTCCATCGTCGACAACATCAGCTTTTTCAGTGCCCATCCCGATTTGGCCTGGGCCGAGGAATGCGCCCGCGTGGCCTCGGTACACGACGAGATCATGGCCATGCCGATGGGCTACCACACGCTGATCGGCGACATGGGGGCGGCCTTGTCGGGCGGCCAGAAGCAGCGCGTGTTGCTGGCGCGGGCACTCTACAAACGCCCAAAAATCCTGTTTCTGGACGAGGCCACCAGTTCGCTGGATGTCGAGCGCGAACGCGCCGTGAACCACGCCATTCGGCAATTGGCGCTGACGCGCGTGATCGTGGCGCACCGGCCCGAGACCATAGCTTCGGCGGCGCGGGTGGTGGCGCTGCACGAAGGCCGCGTCGCGCAAGACCTGCGCAGCGTGCCCAGCGGCGCGGCTCCGATGCCTGCGCCCATGCAGTAGGGCGGCCGCGCGGCACGCCTGGCCGCCTAAAATCAGACCATGCTGCACCCCCAGGAATTTGAGGTGATCGTCGTCGGTGGCGGCCACGCCGGCACCGAAGCGGCACTGGCCGCTGCCCGCATGGGCTGCACCACGCTGCTGCTGACGCACAACCTTGAAACCCTGGGCCAGATGAGCTGCAACCCGAGCATCGGCGGCATCGGCAAGGGCCACCTGGTCAAAGAGATCGACGCACTGGGCGGGGCGATGGCGGCGGCCACCGACGAAGCCGGCATTCAGTTCCGCATCCTCAACGGCAGCAAAGGCCCGGCGGTGCGTGCCACCCGCGCACAGGCCGACCGTGTGCTGTACCGCGCGGCCATCCGCCAGCGGCTGGAGAACCAGCCAAACCTGTGGTTGTTCCAGCAAGCGGTGGACGACCTGCTGCTGCAAGGCGACCGTGTGGTGGGCGCCGTGACGCAGGTGGGGGTGCGCCTGCGCGGCCGGGCGGTGGTGTTGACGGCGGGCACTTTTCTTGATGGCCGCATTCACGTCGGCCTGCAGAACTACAGCGCCGGCCGGGCGGGCGACCCGCCGGCGCTGAGCTTGTCGGCACGGCTGAAGGAATTGAAACTGCCGCAAGGGCGGCTGAAGACCGGCACGCCGCCGCGCATCGATGGCCGCAGTATTGATTTCTCGAAGACCGAGGAACAGCCCGGTGACCTGAACCCGGTGCCGGTGTTCAGCTTCATGGGCCACGCTCGGCAACACCCACGGCAGGTGCCGTGTTGGATCACCCACACCAACGAACACACGCACCAGATCATCCGCAGCGGCTTTGACCGCAGCCCGATGTTCACTGGCGTCATCGAAGGCGTTGGGCCGCGTTACTGCCCGAGCATCGAAGACAAGGTGAACCGCTTCGCCGACAAGACGTCGCACCAGATTTTTCTGGAACCCGAAGGGCTGACGACGCACGAGTTCTACCCGAACGGAATTTCCACCTCGCTGCCGTTTGACGTGCAGTTGGCAGCCGTGCAGTCGATGCGCGGGCTGGAACACGCGCACATCTTGCGGCCGGGTTACGCCATCGAATACGACTACTTCGACCCGCGCGAACTGCAGCCCAGTTTCGAGACGCGGGCGGTCAAGGGGTTGTTCTTCGCCGGCCAGATCAACGGCACCACCGGGTATGAAGAAGCGGCGGCGCAAGGGCTGTACGCCGGCACCAACGCGGCATTGCAGGTGCTGGGCCGGCAAGCCTGGCTGCCGCGCCGCGACCAGGCCTATCTGGGCGTGCTGGTCGATGACCTGGTGACCAAGGGCGTGACCGAGCCTTACCGCATGTTCACCAGCCGCGCCGAGTACCGTCTGCAACTGCGCGAAGACAACGCCGATCTGCGTTTGACCGAGGTCGGTCGGGCATTGGGGCTGGTGGACGATGCCCGCTGGGCGGCCTTCGACATCAAGCGCGAGCGCCTGGCGCAAGAGCTGCAGCGCCTGAACACCACCTGGGTGCGCCCGGCCACCGTGCCCGCGGCCGACGCCGAACGGCTGCTGGGCAAGGCGCTGGAGCATGAGTACAAGCTCGCCGATCTGATGCGGCGGCCAGGGGTCGGCTTTGACGCCGTCAGTGCGGTGGCGGCCATCGCCGGCCACGGTGTTTCACGTGAAACATTGCGCGCAGCCTGGGGCCAGACAGACGCCGACGCGGTGATCGAGCAGGCAGAGATCGGTATCAAATACGCCGGCTACATCGACAAGCAGAACGACGAGGTGGAGCGGGCATCAGCCTTCGAGAGCTTGAGGCTGCCCGAAGAGCTGGACTACGCGCGGGTGCCTGCCTTGTCGTTCGAGGTGCGGCAAACGCTGCAGCGCCACCGGCCGCTGACGCTGGGGCAGGCTTCGCGCATCTCGGGGATCACGCCGGCGGCCATTTCGCTGTTGCTGGTGCACCTGAAAAAAGGCCACTTCAAAAACCCGAACCGCGGTCTGAACGCCGACCAGACGGTCGACCAGGCCGACGATCTGGCCGGCGACCGGGCTGCCTGAACACGCAGCCGTGCCGGCCACCGTCGAAGCCCTTTGCGCCAGCCTGGGGCTGGCCCCCAGCGCCGCGCAAGTGAGTGCCTTGCTGCGCTACATGGCGCTGCTGCAACACTGGAATGCCACCTACAACCTGACGGCGGTGCGCGACCCCGCGGCCATGCTGACGCAGCATCTGGCCGATTGCCTGGCGGTGGTGGCGCCACTGCAGGCCCATGCTGTCGCGGGCCGCCTGCTGGATGTGGGCAGCGGCGGTGGCTTGCCGGGCGTGGTGATCGCCACACTGCTGCCGGGCTGGGATGTCACCTGCGTCGACGCCGTTGGCAAGAAGGCAGCCTTTGTGCGCCAGGTGGCTGGCAGCTTGCCGCTGACCAATCTGCACGCCGAACACACGCGCATCGAACAGCTGAGCAAGCTGCCCTTTGACCTCATCACCTCCAGGGCGTTCGCGTCACTGGCCGATTTCGTCATGTTGTCGCGCAAGCACCTCGCGCCCGGTGGTGTGTGGATGGCGATGAAGGGCAGGGTGCCCGAAAACGAGATCGTGGCGCTGCCCGCTGGCGTGCAGATGTTTCACGTGGAACATCTGCATGTACCGGGGCTGGACGCCCAGCGCTGCCTGGTCTGGATGCGTGAACACGCCGCGGTCTGACCCACCGACACTGACCCACCGACACTGACCGACCGACACTGACCGACCGACACGGGACGCGCCAAGACTGCGCCATCGCAAGCTGAATCGGGCCACAAACTGCGATACGCTCACACGCGGTTTGAATGGCCCGCGGCGCGCCGTGCGTGCACCTCCAAACCTGCCTTCCGCCCACCACAGCCGGCCGCCTGCGCAGCCCCGGCCCGCACCCCACAAAGCGAAAACATCCACACCATGCTTGGCACCGGCAACTGCGGCGCGTTCTGCGCTTCCCATGTGCGCTCACTCGACCCTGTTACGCCATGAGCGCCGCACGCATCTTCTGCGTCGCCAACCAGAAGGGTGGCGTCGGCAAAACCACCACCACGGTGAACCTGGCCGCCGGCCTGGCCCTGGTGGGCCGGCGCGTGCTGGTGGTCGATCTGGACCCGCAGGGCAACGCCACCATGGGCTCGGGCATAGACAAGCGCGCGCTGCAGCTCAGTGTCTACGACGTGCTGCTTGAATCGGCCAGCATTGCCGAAGCGCGTTTGCGCAGCCCCAAGGGCGGCTATGACGTGCTGGGGGCCAACCGTGAACTGGCCGGCGCTGAAGTGGAACTGGTCGACCTGGAACGCCGCGAAAAGCGTCTGAAAACAGCACTGCATGCCGAGCGCGAGGCCTACGACTTTGTGCTCATCGACTGCCCGCCCAGCTTGAGCCTGCTGACGCTGAACGGCCTGTGCGCCGCCCACGGCGTGGTCGTGCCCATGCAGTGCGAGTACTTCGCCCTGGAAGGCTTGTCAGATCTGGTCAACACCATCAAACAGGTACACGCCAACCTGAACCCCGAGCTGCAGATCATCGGTCTGCTGCGCGTGATGTTCGACCCCCGCATCACGCTGCAGCAGCAAGTGAGTGAGCAGTTGAAGGCGCACTTCGGCAGCAAGGTATTCGACACCGTCATCCCGCGCAACGTGCGCCTGGCTGAGGCGCCCAGCTATGGTCAGCCGGGTGTCACCTTCGACCCCGCTTCCAAGGGCGCGCAGGCTTTTGTCGAATTCGCCAAGGAAATGGTGATGCGGCTTGGATGAGGCTCTGCTGTCGCGCATCGAAGACGCCAGCCTGAACGCCAGCGCGCCACCGCAGCAGTTGTGGATGGACGGCTGGATAGTGCGCACATCGCCGGGCAAGGCGCGGCGTGCGCGCTGCATCAATGCCGTGGCCGCGGGCCGTTTGCCGCTGGACAAAAAGCTGGCGCTGGCCGCTGCCACCTTTCGTTCGGCCGGTCTGCCGATGGTGGTGCGCATCACGCGCTTCACCGAACCCGCCGACCTGGACGCTCAACTCGCCGCCCGCGGCTGGCAGGCGGTCGACGAAACGCGGGTGATGGTCTGCCCGCGGCTGCCCACGGGGCCGCCGGCCGCACTGCCGGCGGGCACCGATTGGCAGCGGCTGGACGCCAGCGCTTACGCGCAAGAAGTGGGTGCGCTGCGCGGCTCACCGCCCGAGCAACGCCGGGCGCACGCCCAGCGGCTGCTGCAGTCGCCCGTGCTTTACGAAGGTTATGCCCTGCGCCGTGACAGCGACGGTCATGTGCTGGCCTGCGGCCAGTTCGCGCGCGAAGCCGAACTGGTGGGTCTGTACGACGTGTTCACGCGCGATAGCCAGCGCGGCAACGGCCTGGCGCGCTTGCTGTGTGAGCGCCTGCTTGCGTTGGCCGCCTCAGCCGGCGGCGAAGTGGCCTACCTGCAAACCGAGACCGACAACCACGTCGCACGCCGTGTCTATGAACGACTGGGCTTTGCCGACGCCTACGGCTACCACTACCGCCAGCCGCCGACGGACTGACGAACGGCGCCCGCCGCTACCCGCCCAGCTACAGCCCCAGCCCTTCGTCCACCCCCAGGTGCACGTTCATGGCCTGCACCGCGGCGCCGCTGGCGCCTTTGCCCAGGTTGTCCAGCCGCGCCATCACGATGGCTTGGGTGTCGTTGGCAAACACGAAGATGTCGACCCGGTTGGTGTCGTTGCAGGCTTGGACATCGAAAAACCCGGTCTCCAGCGTGGCCGGATCGCGCAGCGGCATCACGCGCACAAAACGCTCGCCAGCGTAGTGAAGCTGATAGGCACGCTGCACAGCTTCGGCTGTCGTGCCCAGTGGCGCCAGCGGCAGGGGCACGCTGACCGACAGGCCCTTGTAGAAGTTGCCAACCATGGGCTGGAAGATCGGTGCCATGGCCAGGCCGGTGTGCGCCGCCATTTCTGGCAGGTGCTTGTGCGCCAGCGTGAGGCCGTAAGGGCGCGGTGAAGTGAGTGCAGGCTCAGCGCCTGAAGCAGCTACTGCCTCGTATTGCTCGATCATTTTCTTGCCACCCCCAGAATATCCGGTGATGGACGTGGCGGCCACCTGCAGCGTGATCGGCACCAGTTTTGCATCCACCAACGGCCGCAGCAGCATGATGAAGCCCGTGGCGTGGCAGCCCGGGTTGGCAATGCGTTTGCTGGCGCGGATGGCCGCACGCTGGCCCGGCGCCAGTTCCGGCAAGCCGTAGGCCCACGCAGACAGCGTGCGGTGCGCTGTGCTGGCGTCGATCAAACAGGTGTTCGGGTTGTTCACCAGCGCCGCTGCTTCTCGCGCAGCCGCATCGGGCAAGCACAAGAAGGCCACGTCAGCGGCGTTCAGCAAGCGGGCGCGTTCGGCGGCGTCCTTGCGCTTGTCTGGGGCGATGCGCAGCACTTCCACATCACGCCGCTGCGCCAGGTATTCATGAATGCGCAGGCCGGTGGTGCCTTCCTGGCCATCGACAAAGACGGTGGTTGTCATAACGGGCCCTCGCACACAATCCGCTGCAATGCAGCAAGGATACCCGCCATGAACCGCCTTGCGCATGCTCGGGCGCGCATCCGTGTACTGCTGCTGCTGCCGGCTTGGCCTTGCTGCAATATTTTGGGCACCCAGGCCGACGTTCATTTATGAAGAGCAGCCCAATCACACGGTCGCTGAAAGTCGCGCTGGCGATTGCCGGCGTGCTGGGGGTGCTGCATCTGTTGGGTGTGGGCTTGCAGTTGCTGCTGGCGCTGGCCATCCTCATCGCCTTTGTCGCCTGGGCACTTCCTTGGATAGGCGTGCGCTGGCTGGACGACGCCACGCTGTGGGTGCGCGGCCTGTTCTGGGCGCGCGAGCAAGGGCGTTTTCACAGCTTCGGCGGTGTGCCGCTGCACATTGAAGACGACGGCTGCTGTATGTGGGTAGACGGTGGCGGCCTGATGCGCATTCTGGACAGACGCGAACCCGAAGAAGCGCTGGCCGCGCGCCACAGCGGCCACTGGCGCCGCAACGAAGAAGGTCTGCTGATGCTGCGCGTGGACGCCGTGGTGCAGCACCTGAACACCATGCCCGGCCGCGACTTGCCCAAGGTGCAGCGCTTGCGCCGCTACTTCGAACGCGAGGTGCTGTACCCCGCCAGCCGTCGCCACGAGGCCGGTTGAAAACAGGCTGACAAAGCGCGCCCGGGCCGTCAGACACAATCGCCGCCCATGGTGAACAAAAAACCCAAGGGCCTGGGCATGGGTCTGGAAGCGCTGCTGGGCCCCAAGGTCAGCGAAGCCCCAGCCACCGACGCACCACCCACCAGCTTGCCGCTGGCCCGCCTGCGTGCCGGCAAGTACCAGCCGCGCACGCGCATGGACGAAGGCTCGCTGTACGAGCTGGCCGAAAGCATCAAGAGCCAGGGCGTGATGCAGCCCATCCTGGTGCGGCCGCTGGCCGAAGGCGGCTACGAGATCATCGCCGGCGAACGCCGTTTCCGCGCCGCCAAACTGGCTGGGCTCGACCGCGTGCCGGTGCTCGTCAAGGCCGTGGCCGACGAGGCCGCGGCGGTGATGGGGTTGATCGAGAACATCCAGCGCGAAGACCTCAATCCGCTCGAAGAAGCGCAGGGCTTGAAGCGCCTGGTCGATGAGTTTCACCTGACGCACGAGCAGGCCGCGCAGGCCGTGGGCCGCTCGCGCAGCGCGGCGAGCAATTTGCTGCGGCTGTTGAACCTTTCGGCGCCGGTGCAGAACATGCTGATGGCCGGCGACCTGGACATGGGCCACGCGCGTGCACTGCTGGCGCTGCCGGCGGCGCAGCAGGTGATGGTGGCGCAAGAAGTGGTCGCCAAAAAGCTCAGCGTGCGCCAGGCCGAGGCGCTGGTGGC
>JANMJI010000202.1:0-12863 GCA_031371275.1 Betaproteobacteria bacterium | reverse complement strand
TACAAGCACAAGGCTTACCGCGCCAAGCTGAACGTGGTGTTTCAGAACAAGGTGCCGACCTGCCAGTACCGCGGCGTGGGGCATCCGATTGCGTGTGCGGTGACGGAGGCTTTGGTCGATGGCGTGGCGGCCAAGCTGGGCATCGACCCCATCAAGTTCCGCCAGCAAAACGTAATTCCCGACGATGCCTACCCGGCCACCGGGGCCAGCGGCATCAAGCTGGAAGTGCTGTCGCACGAAGCCTGTTTGCGTGAGGCGCAGCGGGTCTGTGACTACGAAGGTTTACGTGCCGAGCAGAAGGCTTTGCGTGCTACCGGCGTGTTCCGCGGCATTGGCGTGGCGGCGTTGATAGAGCTGACGAATCCATCCGCCGCGTTCTACGGCGTGGGCGGCGCGCGCATCGCTTCGCAAGACGGCGCGACGATTCGGCTGGAACCGACCGGCGTCATCACCGTCAGCAGCAGCGTCGGCGAACAAGGCCAGGGCACAGAGGCCATCTTTGCGCAGATTGCCGCCGACGCGGTGGGCGTTGACATCCAGCGTGTGCGTGTGCTCACCGGCGATACCGACACCACACCGTATGGCGGCGGCACCTGGGCATCGCGCGGCGCCGGCATTGGCGGCGAAGCCGTGCTGCAAGCCGGGCGCGTGCTGCGCGACAACATCCTGGCCACGGCTGCGGCCATCCTCAAACGTGACGCACAAGGCTTGCGTGTTTTTCGCGGCGCCATCATCGACAGCGGCAATGGCGACACGCTGCTGGACCTGGCCGAGCTGGGCCGCATCGCCTATTTCCGCAGCGACACGCTGCCCAAGGACTTCACGCCCGAGCTGATGGTGACGCGCCACTACGCGCAGCGCGACTACCCGTTCATCTTCACCAACGGCGTGCAGGTCAGCCACGTCGAGGTCGACACCGACACCGGCTTTGTCAAGCTGCTGAAACACTGGGCGGTGGAAGATTGCGGCCGTGTCATCAACCCGATGCTGGTGGACGAACAGATGCGCGGCGCCATCGTGCAAGGCATAGGCGGTGCGCTGTTCGAGGAATGCCTGTACGACAGCGACGGCACACTGAAGAACGGCAACATGGCCGACTACCTGGTGCCGATGGCCGGCGAGATGCCCGACATCGTCGTCAGCCATGTGCAAAGCCCCACCCGCTCCTCAATGCTGGGTGCCAAAGGTGCGGGTGAAGCAGGCACCGCCGGCGCGCCGGGTGCGGTGATGAACGCCATCAACGATGCGCTGGCGCCGTTTGGTGTGCGCGTCAGTTCGCAGCCGATCACGCCCGAGAAAATCTTGCGCGCGCTGGGCAAGATTTAGTTCGCAGGACGGGCCCGGCCCACCAGCTTCAGCCCGCCGATCAAGACATTCAGCCGCTGCGCCATGAAGCCCGGCTGGGTGGTCTGGCCGGCGGCGCCGAACGTCAGCACGACGGGCCGCCACAGGCTGTCGGGCGGCCAGGCCGGGCCCGCCGCAATGTCTGGCTTGCCGGTGGTGGCAAAGGCCACCCAGCGCTGGGCCAGACCCCGCCAGGCCAGCCTATCGCGCTGGGTGAGTGGTGTGTCCAGGCAGGCGCAAAAGTCGCCCGTGCCGAACAGGGCGGCGACCTCGCCGCCATGCGCCACACCGGGCTGCTTGCGGCGCGCCTGTTCGGGCAGATGGTCGAAGTAGTAGCGCCAGGTGGGCGCCTGTTTGGCATGCAGCACGGCGATGCGGCGCGCGAAGGCGGTGAAGGCCACATCACGCACCACCTGGCGGCCCAGTTCGGCGTCGTCGGTGACGCCCGGGTACAGCGGGCGCACCAGAATGCGTGCGGCACCCAGCTTCTTGACCAGCTCGGCCGGCTGCAAGCCAAAGGCCAGCGCCACGCTGGTCTCGTCGCTGTTGCTGCCGATGAGCAACGGCACCGGCGCCTGTTGACCGGCCGCAAAACTGGCCAACAAAGTGCGGGGCATGGCAGCGTCGCCGACGATGAGACTGGGCGCCAGCGAAAGCCCTTTGCCCTGCAGTTCGGCAAAACGTTCCGCCGGCACGGCCCGCAGTTGTGCGGCCGTGGCGTGCGCGCCGGGCAGGCCCAGCGCCTGCGCCACACGCACGCCCGATTCACGCGCCTGCTGGCGGGTGTGGCTGGGCAGGCCGTAGGGGCTTTGCGCCACCGCCTGCGCGAACAGGCCGCGCGCTGCGGGTGAGGCCATCAGTGTCAGCACACTTTGCGCGCCAGCCGACTGGCCCATGACGGTGACGCGGCGCGGGTCGCCCCCAAACGCCGCGATGTTCGCCTGCACCCAGCGCAAGGCTGCGATCTGGTCCAGCAGGCCGAAGTTGGCCGGGCTGGCCGGGCTGGCTGGGCTTGTGGGGGCGTCTTTCTCCAACGCCGGATGCACAAAGTAGCCCAGCGGCCCGAGGCGGTAATTCAGCGTGACGACGACCACACCCTGCCGCGCCAGCGCCGTGCCGTCATACAGCTTCAGGCTGCCGGCGCCAAAGATCAGCGCGCCGCCGTGCAGCCAGACCATCACTGGAAGGCCCGCGCCTGACACGCCGGGCGCGCCGGGCGCGGCCTGCGCGGTTTGAGGTGCCCAGACGTTCAAGCTCAAACAGTCTTCGCTCAAGGGGCCGGGGTCGCCACCGCCTTCCAGCGACAGCCCGGCCTTCTGCATGCACGCGGCGCCAAACCTGTCGGCCTTGCGCACACCCGCCCAAGGCGCGGGGGGCTGCGGCGCACGCCAGCGCAAAGGGCCCACGGGTGGCGCCGCATAAGGCAGGCCACGAAAGGTGGCGGCACCGTCCAGCGACACGCCTTCAACATCGCCGGCTGTGGTGTGTGCCAGCGGTGCGGCATTGCCGGCGTGGGCAGGCGACAACAGCCAGGTCGCCAGCAGCACCAATGGCGTCACAGCGACAAGCAGCACAACACGCGGGGTCAGCTTCATGGTGATGGTGCTTCCATGTTGTTCATCCGGCCAGGCCATTCTCAGCGTGCGGTGCATCGCCGCACTCTTGAGTCGTCGCACCAGGGCTGATCGTTTAGCCAGTAGCTCACTATTTGAGCCACTGCGCCCTGAAACTCAATGCATGCCCACCTCTGTCGCGCCGCGCACCGCTTCGACAAATCAAGCCGCAGACCGCTCAATTGCAGCGCTAGGGCTTCAAATTCCCGATAGATTCAGCGGCACGGGGGAGACTCATGCACGCTGAAGCGCTGCCCTACTGGGGCAAGGCGCGGCCGCCGATGCACGGCGCCGACGCCAAGCCGTATCACCTGCTGACGCATCACTGCCTGGACGTTGCAGCAGTGGGCACCGAAGCGTTGAAGCGTTTGCCTGCCTTGCGCACGCTGTTCGCGTTGAAGGTGGGCTTGCCGGGCGACCAGATTGAGCCATGGGTCGGTTTCTGGCTGGCACTGCACGATCTGGGGAAATTTGCAGAGTCCTTTCAAAGCCAGTGCCCCGACGTTTTCAAAAGCCTGCGCGGGCGCCTGCCCAACCCCGCCAAGCCCTACACGCTGCGGCACGACAGCCTGGGCATGCTGTTGTGGAAGAGCTTGCTGCGCGATGTCGTGATCGACCAGGCCTGGTTCGGCGCGAAATCAGAAGACCTGGCCGACGGGCTGGACTGCTGGGCCCGCGCCTGCACCGGCCACCACGGCCAGCCACCCACCGAAGGCGACGCTTGGCGCCAGCACTTCGACCCAATGCAAGACCGTGACGCGGCCTTGGCCTTTGCCGATGCGATGCGCCAGCACTTCATCAGCCCTGAACTGACGGCGGCGGTTACAGCACTTGAGCCGCATGCGTTTCTTGCCGCCAGCACAGAGCTGTCGTGGTGGCTGGCGGGCCTGGCGGTGCTGTCCGACTGGCTGGGTTCCAACACTCAATTCTTCCCCTACGAAGACCAGCCTGTCCCGTTGGACGACTACTGGCAGCAGGCATGCCGGCAGGCCACCATCGCGCTTGACGCCAGCGGTGTGCTGCCGCCAGCCAGCGCTGCGGCCATGCCGTTCAGCGACCTCTTCGAGCACATCACCACCGCGTCGCCTTTGCAACGCTGGGCGGCACAAACGCCGCTGCACAACGGCCCGCAAATTCACCTGCTGGAAGACCTGACGGGCGCCGGCAAGACGGAAGCTGCGTTGATGCTGACGCACCGGCTGCTGGCCAACGGGTGTGCTGACGGCTTCTTCATCGCGCTGCCCACCATGGCCACCGCCAACGCCATGTACGGACGCATTGCCTCGGCTTATCGCCGCTTGTTTGCCGACGCCCCCAGCCTGGTGCTGGCCCACGGCCAACGCAAGCTGGTGGACGAGTTTGCCGCCACCGTGCTGCCAGCAGACCAGCCTGAACACGACGCACGCCAACTTGACGACACCGCATCGGCCCGCTGCAGCGCCTGGCTGGCCGACCACAACAAGCGCGCGCTGCTGTCGCCGGCCGGCGTGGGCACCATTGACCAGGTGTTGTTGGCGGTACTGCACAGCAAACACCAGTCGCTGCGCCTGTTGGGTCTGTTGCGCAAAGTGCTGGTCATCGATGAAGTTCATGCCTGCGATGTGTACATGCAAGGGGTGCTGGAAGTACTGCTGACGTTCCACGCCCGCGCCGGTGGCAGCGCCATCCTGCTTTCGGCCACGCTGCCGCAGCGCATGAAGCAGGGGCTGCTGGCGGCGTTTGCCAAGGGGTTGCAACAGCCAGCACCTTCGGCAAGGCAGGCGGGCTATCCACTCGCCACATCCTGGCCTTCGGGCCCGGCGGCGGCGTTGCAGCAAGAAGAAATCGCGACGCGGCCCGACGTGCAACGCAGCGTTTCTGTGCACAGCACCAGCGATGTGGCTGAGGTCATCGCGGCCATCGCGCAGGCACTCGCAGCGGGCCAGTGCGTGTGCTGGGTGCGCAACACCGTGGCCGATGCGCTGGCTGCTTTTGCTGAATTTCAGACGCAACTGCCACCCCAACACCTGCTGCTGTTCCATGCCCGCTTTGCGCTGCGCGACCGGCTGGATATGGAAGCGCGCGTGCTGGACACGTTTGGCAAAGACAGCAGCGCCGAACAGCGTGCAGGTCGACTGCTGATCGCCACCCAGGTGGTCGAACAATCGCTGGATGTGGACTTCGATCTGCTCGTCACCGACCTGGCACCCATAGACCGCGTCATCCAGCGCGCTGGCCGCCTGCGCCGGCACCGCCGCAGCACCGATGGCATACCACTGGCCGACCCGGCCGCGCCAGACCAACGCGGCACGCCCTGGCTTTGGGTGCTGACACCGCCGTGGACGGATGAGCCCGATGCCCGCTGGTACAAGGCCGCATTTCCCAAGGCCGCCCATGTGTATGCCCACCACGGCCAGAACTGGCTGACCGCGCGGGCCCTGCGCGCTGGCGCGATCACCATGCCCGACGATGCGCGCCGCTTGATCGAATGTGTATTCAGCTCAGACGCCGACATACCGTCCGGCCTGGATGCCAACGCGATGGCCGCCGAGGGTCAGGGCTTTGCCGACCTGACACAAGCGCAGATGAATTCGCTGAACCTGCGCCAGGGCTATCAGCGTGGAGGCATCGACTGGTGGACCGAGGCCAAGACCCCGTCACGCCTGGGTGAAGCCAGCAGCACCGTGACGCTGGCGCGCTGGGTCAACGGGCGTTTACAGCCTTGGATAGACGGACAACACGGCTGGGCCTACAGCAGCCTGCGCATGGCCGAGCGCCTGATCGCTGCCACCGCACCGGCTACGAACACGCGGCAACAAGCGGCGCTGGAAGCCACGCTGGCCGAATTGCCCGCGCAAGGCCGCTGGACCGTGCTGCTGCCGCTGGCGCTGACCCCTGACGGCTGGGTGGGTGAAGCCCTGGCGGCGCCCCGCAAGGGCCAGCCGCCGCACCGCCTGGCCTGGCGCTACGACACACAGGCCGGGCTGGCGCTGTTCGACGCGGCGGCCACCGACCCCACGCTCAACGAGGACCCCGAAACATGAACCTCTTGCACGACCCCTGGATGCCGGTGCGCGGCGCCGATGGCCAGCGCCACTGGATCACACCCAGCCGTTTGGCAGAGCCGCAATGGCGCGCCTTTGACGCCGACCGGCCCGACTTCAACGGCGCACTGGCGCAGTTCGCCATCGGGCTGCTGCAGACCACCACGCCGGTGGGTGACAGCATCGAATGGCGCGGGCTGCTCAATGCACCGCCGAATGCTGCCACGTTGCAGGGATGGTTCGAGCCCGTGGCTTCGGCGTTTGAGTTGGACGGTGACGGGCCGCGGTTCATGCAGGACTTTGGGCTGGTAACCGAACCGGGCAAGGTATCGCCAGTGCCCGAGATCTTGATCGACGCACCGGGAGAAAGCAGTCTCGATGCCAACAAAGACTTCTTTGTTAAACGCGGCGTAGTCAGCACACTTTGCACCGACTGTGCCGCGGCGGCTGTTCTCACATTGCAGGTCAATGCGCCGGAGGGCGGCCGTGGGCACTTCACGGGTCTGCGTGGGGGTGGCCCGCTGACAACGCTCGTGATTGAAGCTGACGAAACCAGTCTTTGGCGCCACCTTTGGATGAACGTAATCGAACGCGACGCGGGCGCAAGAGATTCACCAAACTCGCAATCAGTGTTTCCCTGGCTTAGTGCCGTGGAGTCCTTGCAACGACCAGGCGGCTCAGTCACCTCCGCGCAAGCCGATCACCTTCATGCTTTCTGGGCCATGCCGAGGCGCATTCGCTTGGACTTCACGACATCGGGTGAGCCGATCCGATGCAGCCTCTGCGAGCGCATGTCCTCGCGGACGGTGTCAGATTTCCGGTCAAGGCCAAACGGGCTCAACTACCCAAGCAACGCTTGGCGACACCCACTCACACCCTACCGAGAAAAAGAAGGAACTTGGCTGCCCATCAGACCAAAGTCTGACGGTCTAGGGTATCGCCATTGGTTAGCTTGGGTGTTGGCGGTAGGTGAGTCGGCCACACAACGCGCAAAGGTAGTTGATTGGGCGCTGGTACATCGCCAGCGCCAAATTGCCGGTGGACTCCGCTTGTGGTCATTCGGATACGAGATGCGCAAAGACAAAGCGGTGGCTTGGCACGAGAGTACGTTGCCTCTCTACCATCTGGCTGCGTGCGACAAGGACCAGCAGCATCTGATCCAGTCAGAGGTAGCACGCTGGCTAGCTGGTGCTGAATTGGCATCGATGTACCTTCGGGGTTGCGTGAAAGACGCTTGGTTTGGCGGCAACGCCCGCGGCGACTTCGCCCACATCGACGCCGCTTTCTGGTCAGCCACCGAACCTGCTTTCTATCGCCACCTGCAAAGCTTGATCGAAGCCGCGCGCAGCGCCACCGAGCACCCTGCCCTGCCCGTGCGCGAGGCCTGGCACACAACGCTGCGCAACACCGCGCTGCGCCTGTTCGACACCAGCCTGGTGGGCGCGGGCACCATCGAACGCCAGAACCCGCGGCGCATTGCGCTGGCCCACAAACAACTGCGCAACAGCCTGTTCGGCCCGAAGCTGCGCAGTGCATTGGGGCTGCCTGTCGACGCCCCCAAACCCAAGCCGGCCCGCAAATCGGCTGGCAAGTCCATCCCACCGAAATCAACCAGCGGCCCCGCCGGGGAGGCAGCATGAGCACACTCAATTTCCGTCGAGATCAAGCCTGGGGCGAATTGCTGCTGCGATGGTGGCAAGGCCTGGACGACGACCGCGGCGGCCGCGCCGCGCTGCGCCGCGCGCCAGACATAACTGCCGTGGTGATGGTGCCGGCGTACCAGCACCTGCACCGCCGCCTGGTGGCGGCCGGCTGGCCCGACGCCGCCTGGCGCAACGACAGGCTGGCCGCTGCAGCCGGGCTGTTGGCGCATGTGAAGCAGCACGCCGAACAAACGCTGCCAGCGGCCATGAGCCAGCGCGAAGGCGACAAACCGCGCGTCAGCCCACTGCGCTTCATGCGCCTGCTTGAAGCGCCCGACATCGACACCTTGTTCGCTGGCCTGCGGCGCACGCTGCCGCTGCTGGCGCACCAGGTTGACGTGCTGGCCCTGGCCAACGACGTGGTCAATTGGGACGACAGCGTCAAGAAGCGCTGGGCCTATGCCTACGACTGGCCGGTCAAGGCCGGCGACTGATTCCTCAGCTTCACCACCCACTCACATCGTTCATTAGGGAGACCCCACCATGTCGCGCTTCATTCAACTGCATGTGCTCACTGCCTACCCGCCTTCCAACCTCAACCGCGACGACACTGGCCGGCCGAAGACGGCACTGCTGGGCGACGCGCTGCGGCTGCGCGTGTCTTCGCAGAGCTTGAAGCGGGCTTGGCGCACGTCTGACGTGTTCGAGGCCGCTGTGGGCCAGCACCTGGGCACACGCACCAAGATGATGGGCGCGGAGGTGTTCAAGACCCTCATAGCCGGCGGCATTGCCGACAAGCCAGCCCGTGAGTGGGCGCGGGCCATCGCCGGCCAGTTCGGCAAACTCAAGGCCGACAAGAAGAGCGAGACTGGCGAAGACCTGCACATCGAACAACTCGCCCACATCAGCCCCGAAGAACTGGCCAGCATCGACGCCCTGGCCCAGGCTTGTGCGGGGCGCAAGAGTGAGCCCACCGCCGATGAATTGAAACTGTTGCGCAAGCCGCGCGCGGCCGTGGACATTGCCATGTTTGGCCGCATGCTGGCCGACACACCGGCCTTCAACATGGAAGCCGCCGTGCAAGTGGCCCACGCCATCACCGTGCACAAATCCGCCGTTGAAGATGACTTCTTCAGCGCCGTGGACGACCTCAACAATGGCCTGGAAGACAAGGGCGCAGGCCACATCGGTGAACGCGGCTACGGCGCCGGTTTGTTCTACCTCTACGTGTGCATCAACCGCGAACTGCTGCAGGCCAATCTGGGTGGCGATGCGGTTCTCACCGCGCAGGCGCTGGGCGCCTTGCTGCACGCCATCACCCAGGTGTCGCCCACCGGGATGCAGAACAGTTTTGGGTCACGCGCCTATGCCAGCTACCTGCTGGCCGAGAAAGGCAAGCAGCAACCCCGTTCACTGGTGCAGGCCTTTCTCAAACCCATCAAACCTTATGGCGACCGCGGCATGCTGACGCTGGCGGTGCAAGCGCTGACAGAGCGCCGCGACAACTTCGACAAGGTGTATGGCCCTTGCGCCGACAGCCGCTACAGCTTCGACGTTGAAAAAGGCGAGGGGTCCTTCGTCGGCGCGGCAGACTTCATCAAGGAGTAGACGATGCAGTTCCTGGTCTTCCAATTGCAAGCCAGCTTGGCTGCATGGGGCGATGTCGCTGTGGGTGAATACCGCGGCAGCCGTGACGCGCCGGGTGCGTCAGCGCTTGTCGGCTTGCTGGGCGCCGCGCTGGGCGTGACGCGCGACGACGAAGCGGCCCATGCCGCCTTGCGCGACGGCTTTGTCTTTGCCGTGGGCACAGTGACCACTGGACAATTGCTGCGCGATTACCACACGGCCCAGGTGCCGGGGCGCGCGCAGCTCAAGGGCCGGCCCCACCACACACGGCGCGATGAGTTGAATCTGCCCAAGCACGATCTCAACACTATTCTGTCCACGCGCGACTACCGCCAGAACGCGGCCTGGTGCGTGGCCGTGCAAGCGCAGGCTGGCGCAGCGCACAGCCTGCAAGCGCTGGGGCAGGCTTTGCGCGAACCACGCTTCGTGCTCTACCTGGGTCGCAAATGCTGCCCGCCCGCGGCCCCGTTGGCGCCGGCCGTTCTTGATGCCGAGTCGGCGCATGCCGCGCTGCTGGTCTACCTGGCTGCGGCCGACCCGCCAGCCACCCTGCGCAGCCTGGCCTGGGCCGATGGCGTGCAGGCCGGCGTGCCCGCGCACATGAGCACGCCACGCAAAGACCGCCTGATACGCCGCCGTGGCTGGCTGTTTGGCGACCGCACCGAACACACCGCCCTGCTGGCCGAGGACGACTGACCATGCACTTCAGCCTCATCACCCCCACCGCCGGCCAGGAACGTGACGCCGCACATGAGTGGACACACGGCGCCTATGCAGAACACCAATGGCTGTGGCGCTTTCTGCCCGCGCCGCCGGGCACGCCACGCAGCTTTCTGTTCCGCCGGCGGGACGTAGGCGGCCTGCCGCGCTTTTACGTGGTGTCTGACCGCGCGCCAGTGGCCCCGTCACCGCATTGGCAAGTGCGGAGCAAGCCCTATGCACCCGAGCTGGTGGCGGGCGATGGCCTGGCCTTCGAGTTGCGCGCCAACCCGGTGGTGACCCTAAGCAACGCGAATGGCAAATCGGCACGGCATGACGTGGTCATGCAGGAAAAGACGCGCCTGCTGAAAGAGCGCAACCTGACCCGTTGGGCCGATTGGTCAACGCCCGACAAGCCGGCGTTGCCCGAGCTGGTTCAAAGGACCTGCAGCACCTGGTTGCAGGCACGCTGTCAGCGCTTGGGCATTGCTGTGGACCTGGCCTCGCTGCGTGTAGAGGGCTGCGAGCAGCACCGCGGCAAGGGCGGTGGGTTGCGCATCACCACGGTGGATTTCAGCGGGCATTTGCGGGTCGTCGATGCCGATGCTTTACGTCATGCTCTGTTTGCTGGTGTCGGGCATGCCAAAGCCTTTGGCTGTGGTTTGTTGATGGTTCGACCGGCCGCATGCGCTGTTCACAGCATGGTCGCGCTGACATCCGTGCCCCCAGTATCTGAAGTAAGCTGAAATGCCTGTCAGTAGCCACGGAGCATCGCCATGCATACCGTCACCGACCACGAAGTCAAACGCAACCCGCTCAGCCCGCTAGAAGGCGCGCTGCGCGGTGAATCCACGCTTGTCACGGCCGACGGGCAAGCGGTCATGATGGCCCTGCCACTGGGCACCAAGGCCAGCACGCCGGCCACGCTGCTGGACCTGGCCGCACAGCTTTACGACAGTGAACAAATCAGCCTGGGCCGCGCGGCAGAAATCGCCGGGTTGGGCTACGGCGAGATGATGGATGAGCTGGGTCGCCGCGGCATTGCCACCATCCGCCTGCAACCCGGTGAACTGGAGCGCGAGCTTGCCGCCTTCGGGCCCTGAACCGCAGGGCGCCGTGGCGCTGCGGGTCGTCGTCAGCGACTCAGGTCCGCTCATTTGCCTGGGACGACTTGATCTGCTGAGCCTGCTGCCGGCGCTGTTTGCAGACGTTCAGGTGCCTGACCAGGTGCTGCGCGAATGCGCAGCACGCCCGGGCAACGATGACGCTGCGCGCATCAACGCCGCCATTGCCAATGGGTGGTTGACGCCCTGCGGCCTGCAGGCGATGGTGGACGGGCCTTTGGGCCGCGGCGAGCGCGCTGCGATGGCCCGCGCCCTGGCCATTGGCGCCGGGCTGTTGACCGACGACCAGGAAGCCCGCATACACGCCGAATCGCTGCGCCTGTTTGTGGTGGGCACGCTGGGCGTGCTGGTGCGCGGCAAGCGTGCCGGCCTGCTTGCGAACGTGGCGCCGCTGATCCAGCAGCTACGTACCAGCGGGCAGCGGTTTGGCAGTGGCGTTATTGCCCAGGCGCTGGCTGCGGTTGGCGAGGCCCCCACATGACCGGCCTGCTGCCCCCGCTGAAGCCGCTGCCCATCAAGGAGCGCATCTCCGTCGTCTTCGTCGAATACGGCGAGATCGACATGCTCGACGGCGCCTTTGTGCTGGTCGACGCCACGGGCATCAGAACGCACATCCCCGTGGGCGGCGTGGCCTGCATCATGCTGGAGCCCGGCACGCGCGTAAGCCACCGCGCCGTGGCGCTGGCCGCGCGCGTGGGCACTCTGCTGGTGTGGGTGGGTGAAGCCGGTGTGCGCCTGTATTCCGCCGGCCAGCCTGGCGGCGCGCGCAGCGACCGGCTGCTGTACCAGGCCAAGCTGGCGCTGGATGAAACACTGCGCCTGAAGGTGGTGCGCAAGATGTACGCCGTGCGTTTTGGCGAAGAGCCACCCGAACGCCGCAGCGTGGAGCAGTTGCGTGGCATTGAAGGCGCGCGTGTGCGGCGCAGCTATCAGTTGCTGGCGCATCAGTTCGGCGTGAAGTGGACCGGGCGGGACTACAACCCAGAGAACTGGGACACGTCAGACCTGCCCAACCGCTGCCTGTCGGCGGCCACATCCTGCCTGTATGGCGTCGCAGAAGCTGCCGTGCTGGCTGCAGGTTACGCACCCGCGGTGGGCTTCATCCACACCGGCAAACCGCTGTCGTTTGTGTACGACGTGGCCGACGTGTACAAGTTCGAGACCGTGGTGCCGGTGGCCTTCAAGGTGGCCGCTTCCAACCCCAGCGGCAACCCCGAACGCGCGGTGCGCCTGGGCTGTCGCGACATCTTCCGGCAGACCAAGCTGCTGGACCGCATCATCCCGGACATCGAAGAAATTCTGGCCGCCGGCGAGATACCGCGCCCAGAAGCGCCGGTCGATGCGGTGGGCCCGGCCATCGCCAACCCACAGAGCCTGGGCGATGCTGGTCATCGTGCTTGAGAACGCCCCGCCGCGGTTGCGCGGGCGGCTGGCGGTGTGGCTGCTGGAAGTGCGCGCCGGTGTGTATGTGGGCCACTATGGCCAGCGGGTGCGAGAGCACATCTGGGAACACGTCATCGCAGGCATTGAAGACGGCAACGCAGTGGTGATGTGGCAAAGCAAGACCGAGGCGGGCTTCGAGTTCAAGACGCTCGGCAGCAACCGGCGAATTCCAGTGGATTTGGATGGCGTACAGCTAGTCAGCTTCATGCCCGAAGCGGGCCTGCCAGTTCCCTAGAACTCGGCTTCGAAGAGAGCGGTTTTGGTCGGTGGATTTACCACTGACCGAAAAATTCATGTCTGACATGGAGATAGGATTGGTGTGTTCCCCACATGCGTGGGGATGAACCG
>JANMJI010000195.1:0-5475 GCA_031371275.1 Betaproteobacteria bacterium | reverse complement strand
ACGCTCTTCATGAACTGCGACAGCCGCGTGCCTTGCAGGAAGACCTCGCTTTCGCCACCGTCCAGCACACCGGCGAACAGCGATTTCTTGAACGCCAACACCGACAGCATGCCTTCTTCAATGCTGCCCTGGCCGACGAAGTTGATGACCTGCACGCCGCGCGTCTGGCCCATGCGGTGGACGCGGCCGACGCGCTGTTCCAGCACGGCCGGGTTCCACGGCATGTCCATGTTCACGACCACGGCCGCGGCGTGCTGCAGGTTCAGGCCCACGCCGCCGGCGTCGGTGGCCAGGAACAAACGGCAGGCCGGGTCTTGATGGAAACGATCGATCAGCGCGCCACGCTGGTCACCCGGCACCTGGCCGTTGAACTCGACATGGCCCCAGCCGTCTTTCTCTGTTCTGGCCGCCAAGCGGCGTTTGATGAGCGTGTGCGTGCCCAGCCACTGGCTGAAGACCACGGCCTTGGCATCGGGCGCCAGCAGCAATTCGTCCAGCACCGCCATCAGCTCATCAACCTTGTTGCCGTGGTCGCTTTGGTGGTCCAGCAAGTAGGTGCTGTTGCAGGCCATGCGCATGTTTTGCAGCGCGCATTGCAGGCGGCGCTGGTCGGCGTCTGACAGGTAGCCCGTCTTGCGCCAGCGCTGCACGATGCGGCTGACGATGAGGCCGTTCTCGTCGTGATGTACGCGCTGTTCGGGCGTTAGTGGTACGAAGATGCGCTGGTCCACGCGCTCGGGCAATTGCGTCAGCACCTCGGCCTTGCGCCGGCGCAGCAGCACCGGCGCCAGCGTCTGGCTGATACGGTTCAGCGCGCAGTAGCCGATGACGCGGCCGGCTTCGTCACGCAGTTGGTGTTCGTCCAGCAAACGCCAGGTGGGGCCGAGTTGGTGCTGGTCTACGAACTGCACGATGGAGATCAATTCTTCCAGCCGGTTTTCCAGCGGCGTGCCCGTCAACACCACGGCATACGGGCTGGCAATTCGCTTCAGAGCACGGGCGGCGATGGTGTTCCAGTTCTTGATGCGCTGGGCTTCGTCGGCGATCACCAGGTCGGGCGACCATTGGGCAATCAGGTCGGCGTCGCGGGCCAGGGTTTCGTAGTGCACGATCTTGCAGAACGCTTCTTCGGCGAACTGTGCTTCGCGCTTGGCGCGCAGGCCGTGCACGACCTGCGCCGCGTGGTCGGTGAAACGTGCGAACTCGTTTTTCCACTGGTGCTTCAGCGAAGTGGGGCACACCACCAGCACACGGCGCAGGCCGAAGTGGCGGGCCAGCAGCTCGGCCGCGGCAATCGCCTGCGCCGTTTTGCCCAGACCCATTTCGTCGCCGATCAGCGCGCGGCCGGCGCGTACGGCAAACAGCGCGCCTTCGGCCTGGTAGGGGTAGAGACTGATCTTCAGCAGCTTGGCCAGGCCTTTGTCGGCGGCGCCCTTGGGGTAGGCAGCGGCCAGCGTCTGCCGGCGCTGTTCGGCATCGCGCAACTGGGCCACAAACTGCCACACCGCATCTTCACAGCGCAGCCCGTGCCCCAGCTTTTGCGCTGTCTGCATCAGGCCTTGCAGTTCGTGAATGTGTGCGCTGGGCAATGCCCAGCCGTCTTGCGCATCGAACACCTTGCCGGCGCTGGCCAGCAGCGCGCTGGGGCATTCGCTGCCGGCGTGGAAACGCACTTGCCGCGGGCCGGCGTGGTCAAGCCTGATTTCACTGAAGGCGGGTGTGAAGCCGTGGGCCAGCGCCGCCTTGCCACCGCGTTTGCGTGTGAGCTTGGCGAGTGTGAATTCGATATGTTTGCAGGTGCC
This sequence comes from Betaproteobacteria bacterium, assembly GCA_031371275.1. GTDB lineage: Bacteria > Pseudomonadota > Gammaproteobacteria > Burkholderiales > Burkholderiaceae_C > Rubrivivax. Next base: position 3,673 of record JANMJI010000195.1, on the reverse strand, counting down.
CAGGTGGTTGGTGGCGTAGTCGGGGCAGGTGCAACTGTTGTCGCCCGGCGCAATGCCACGCACCACCACGCGGTAGCTGGAAGCGCTGGCCGGGTTGTGGACCCCGAACTCTGAAAACACAGGCTCGTTGCCCAGGTTTTGCAGCCCAAAGGCCTGGTCGCGGCCGAACTGCTGGCGCAGCGCGGTTTGCCAGTCGGGCACCGGCAATTCGGGCGGGCGGCGGGTGCGTGAAAGGCGAGGCTCTGTGGCTGCGGCGGCCCTGGCCGTCTTGCGTTTCGGGCGGGGCGCGCCTGCTTGGGTGGAGGCTTTCCGTGGCTGGGGCATGGGGCTGTTTGGCGGCGGGCCGGCGGTGGCAAGTGCGCACATTCTCACCTGCTGCTGCACTGGCGCCGGCGGCAGGTGGCTGCGAAGGTTGCGCCTTACAAATTCCGAATTCGTAAGCATCCAGCATGTCCGCATCCAACCTCACCAGCAAAGGCCAGACCACCGTGCCGCGGCAGGTGCGTGACCATCCAGTAGCTCGTTTCAATAAAACAGATACAAATCAAGCCACACCGAGGTCGAACTTGTTCCAGCGAAACACCACAGGCGCCGCGTTGATCTCGACGATACCTTTGAGGATGCGTTGCTTCAGTTCGTCTTTCGAGCTGACCCGGATGTGTCGCAGGAACGTGCGCGCCATCTTCGAAAATGCGCACTCGATCAAGTTGAGCCAAGAGCCATGCTGGGGCGTATGAACGTACTCGAAGCGCCCGGGGCGCTCGCCGAGATAGGCCATGGTCTCCTTAGAGATGTGGGCCGAATGGTTGTCCAGCACCACGCGGATGATGGCCTCGGCGGGGTAGTGCGCGTCAAGTTGCTTGAGCAGCGCGATGAACTCGATGCTGCGGTGCCGCTCCTCGACATTGGCAAGGATGTGCCCGCTGTGCAGATCGATCCCGGCCAGGATCGACACCGTGCCGTGGCGAACGTATTCATAGTCGCGCCCGACGGCGGCGGCCTTTCCCGGCACGGGCGGCAGATCTGGTGCGGTCAGCCCGATGGCCTGGACGTCGGGCTTCTCATCAACGCTGACGGTGTAGATGGGATTGGGCCGTGCGTCGTGAACAGCGCGCTCGGCGTAGATCGAAACGTCCCGATAGACCATCAGAACCTCCTGCATCTTGCGGTCGAAGTCCGGATCGCGCTTTTCGAGGTAGTAGCGAATCTTGTGCGGCTTGATGTCGTTGTCGTCGAGGATGCGCCAGACGGTGCTCTTGCCGGCACTGGCCAGACGGGCGAAGCCTGCGGCCTCGGCACGGTCGCTGACAAACTTCGCCAGCGCCGAGATCGACCACAGCTCAGCCGCCAACCCATGGTCCTTGGGTTTGGTACAGGCGATGCTGACCACCCAGGCCTTGGCCTCGTCGCCGATCTCGGGCTCATGCGGCCGGTGGTACTTGTCCTTCAGCCCCATCTGCACACCCGCAGCCAGAGCCTTGTCAACGCAGCGGTAGATCATCGGTCGGCTGAAACCGAGTTGCCGTTGGAGTTCAGTGATCGAGATGCCATCGGCGTAGCCCAGCAACACCTTGGCGCGCTCCACCTCTCGCGCTGGCGCCGTCCGCGAAGCCGACATCTCCTTGAGCGTGGCCCGCTGCTGCGCAGTCAGCACCAACGCCGCACGTTTGGACGTCCTTGCCATGATCACCGCCTTCAAGAGTTGAAGAGGAAACATAACGATTGCCGCTCAATTAGTAATTGTATTGATGGAACGAACTACTGGGTGCCGGGCCGGGCCGGGCACAAGGCTGGTGTGGCACCTGATGCCCGGCGGCGGTCTCATCGTCAGGGTGAAAACACATGCGGTGCTGGCGCTTGCGGACACGCTCAAGTCACCCAAACCAAAGGTCGTGTACACCGCGGCGATGAACCCCTGGCGCTGATCGATGGCAGCGCTGGACACCAATGTGCTGGTGTGCTTTGTGGTGCAGTCTCGTCGGACATTTCGTCATACATTTCGGGCAGCAGGCCGCAGCCTGATAGCCGTGTAGTCGCTTGAAGGGGCAATTTGGTCAGCAGCCCGTTGATCCAGCTGCGGCCCGGTCAGTGGCGCCAACAGCCCGAAGAAACTATAAACGGAGCGTAGAAACGTCATTTTCGATGACGTTCGTTCGCTTAAGATATAGCGCATGCGACCTGCAGGCCTTAGCGCGACGTCTCGCAGCCAGTTGAGCAAGCTGCTGCGCGACAGCCCACCCATCGTGACGCCCACCCATGCCGCCGCCGCCCTCGGGCTGACGCCGGATGTCGCTGCTCGCCGTCTTGCCGCGTGGTCGAGATCGGGGTGGCTCGCACGTGTTCGGCGCGGTGCATACGTCCCTGTGCCCATCGAGTCAGAGTCGGCCGATGTTGCATTGGACGATGCATGGTCTGTCGCCGCAACGATGTTTGCGCCGTGCTACGTCGGTGGGTGGTCAGCCGCCGAGCATTGGGGGCTCACCGAGCAACTCTTCCGTTCGATCTGCGTGATGACCGCCACACGCCCGCGGCAGCGACACCTGGTGCTGCGCAAGGCCCGCTTCGAGCTGCACACGGTGGCGCTGGCGCAATTCATCGGTATGAAGACCGTCTGGCGCGGCGGCACCCGCGTCCAGGTGTCGGACCCGGCTCGCACCCTCATCGACATGCTGACCGACCCCGCGCTGGGTGGTGGCATTCGCAGCGTGGCGGAGATGCTCGCGAGCCTCTTCCACGACCAACCCAAAGAGGCCGCCAAGCTCGCCGGCTATGCCGCCAAGATCGGCAGCGGCGCGGTCTACAAGCGGCTTGGCTTTCTCCTTCAGCGCGACCATCCCGATCAAGTGGTGCTCATCGAGTCGTGTCGAGCGAGTCTCACCGCGGGCTACGCGAAGCTCGACCCCGCATTGCCGGCGGACCGGCTCGTGACGGCGTGGCGTGTCTGGGTGCCCGCCAGCGAACTGCGTGGGCCCGCCGGGCCGCTCCCAAGGGCCACACCGGAGCGCGCAGCGCGAAGGTCTTCCGGGAAGGCACACGCGTGATCCCCAAACAGGAACTGATGGCCCTTGCAGCCGAGTTGCAATTGCAGGCCCATATCGTCGAGAAGGACTATGCGCTGGGCTGGTTCCTGGCCGGGATCGCCGCGCATGCCGAGATCGGCCCGAGCTGGGTGTTCAAGGGCGGGACTTGTCTCAAGAAGTGCTACTTCGAAACGTACAGGTTCTCCGAGGATCTGGACTTCACCCTCCAGGATGCCGAGCACTTGGACGAAGCTTTCCTCGCCCAGGTTTTCGAGGAAATCGGCGAGTGGGTCAACGACGCCTGCGGACTTCAGCTCCCGCCTGAGACGCGTAAGTTCGAAGTCTTCACGAACCCGCGCGGCAGCCAGTCCGCCCAGGGCCGTGTGGGCTACCGCGGGCCGCTGGGTCGTGCGGGCGATCCACCACGCATCAAGCTGGACCTCGCGTCCGATGAGGTGCTGGTGCTCGACCCTGCGCCGCGCCCCGTGCATCACCCGTATACAGATGTGCCCGATGGCGGCATCCGCGTGCTCTGCTATCCGTTCGAGGAGGTGTTCGCCGAGAAGATGCGCGCGCTCGCCGAGCGGCAACGTCCGCGGGACCTCTACGACGTAGTTCACCTCTATCGCCGGCAAGACCTGCAGCCTGATCGC
>JANMJI010000190.1:0-7640 GCA_031371275.1 Betaproteobacteria bacterium | reverse complement strand
TGCGAGATAGCGCCGGGCGCTGAGTTGGCGCCACAGCGGCAGTTGTTCGAGGAGATGATCTACGTGCTGGATGGCCGCGGCAGCACCACGGTGCGCAACGGTGCGGGGGCCCATGTCAGCTTCGAATGGAAGGCCGGTTCCATCTTCGCCATTCCGCTGAACACCACGCACCAGCACTACAACGGCAGTGGCAGCGAAGCCGCGCGCTTTGTGGCGGTGACCAACGGCCCGCCGCTCATCAACGCATTCGGCGACCCGCACTTCGTCTTCAACACCGACCACGACTTCGAGAACCGCTTTGCCGGTGAAAGCAATTACTTCGCCAACGGCGGTGAACAAAAGGGTTTGCTGCTGGACACCAACTTTGTGGCCGACGCCATCAACCTGCCGCTCATCAGCGCCAAGGAACGCGGCGCCGGCGGTGGCCACATCCGCTTCAGCATGGCCAAGGGCAGCATGAACAGCCATATCAGCCAGTTTCCCACGGCCACCTACAAGAAGGCCCACGCCCACGGCCCCGGCGCGCACGTCATCATCATGAGCGGTTCCGGCTACAGCTTGATGGGCCCGGATGAAGCATCGCTGAACCGTTATGAATGGCAGGAAGGCACGATGATCGTGCCGCCCAACATGTGGTTCCACCAGCACTTCAACACCGGCACCACGCCGGCGCGCTACCTGGCCTTCAAAGCCGAAGGCGTCAGCATCCGCAACGCCCAGGGCGTGCCCAAGGCCTGGATCAGCCGGCGTGTCGGCGGCGACCAGATCGACTATGCCGACGAGCAGCCCTTCATCCGCCAGACCTTCGCCGAGGCACTGTCGCGTGTCGGCCTGCAGCCCCGCATGGACGAGGCTTACGCCAATGAAGTGCCCGACTTGCCGCCCAAACTGTCGCAAAAAGCATGACCCCGGGGCGGCCACGAATTGACAGCCGCAGCGCACGCGGGCACTGTTCGGTAATCGTTCCGCATGACGAACCTTTGTTCAGCATGCAGGAACGAAAGTAGAGAAAACCGACCGCTGGTGGCGCAGGGCAGAGTGCCGGGGCTGGTCAGGAAAACATCCACTTCGGAGACAAGACTGAAATGAAAAAACTTCCACTCGTTGTTGCATTGACGGCCGCCTGCCTGTGCTCGGTGGCGCTGGCCCAGTCTTCGGTGCAGGTCTACGGCAAGCTCTACCCCTACATCGAGCAGGAAAGTGGCTCGGGCCAAAGCGCCGTGGGCACGCCCAAGGCCACGCTGGCTGCCACGCCCACGGGGCTGAAGGGGGTGCCCAGCGTCAAGGGCATGTCGGCCGGCAATTCCAACCTGGGCCTGCGTGGCAAGGAAGACCTGGGTGGCGGCCTGCAGGCCGAGTTCCAACTGGAAGGCGTGGTGGCGGTAGACACCGGCAGCGCGGCAGGTTTCCTGTGGAACCGCAACACCTTCGTCGGCCTGCAAGGCGCCTTCGGTGAGGTGCGCCTGGGCTTCATGGACACCGTGTTCAAGGAATACGGCGACACGCTGGGCATCCTGGGCATCAGCAGCGGCACGCCGGTGTCTTCCAGCAACATTCTGCGCAAGGTGGGCTTCGGGGCCAACAATGCTTCGCGCTTCCACGAACGCCGCGCCAATTCCATTCGCTATGACTCGCCAGAAATGGGCGGTTTGCAGGCCGGGTTGCAGGTCGCCACGCAAGAAAACCCGACGGCTTTCATCGGGCCTGCCAAGACCTATTCGTTCGGCGTGAAGTACGACAAGGGCCCGTTTTACTTCGCCCTGGCCTACGAAAAACACGACAACTTCTTTGGCGGTTCACTCAATGCATTGGCGGCGCAAAGCAACGTCGGCACGTCGGCCACGTCCAGGGACACCGCGCTGCAAGGCACGGTGGAATGGCGCTTCACCAAGGACCAGCGCGTTGAGCTCGACATCATCAACAAGGCGTACAAAGAAAATGCCACTGGCACCGGCAAATTCCAGAACTACAAGAACACCGCCTATCTGATCGGCTATGACGGCCGCTTCGGCCTGTGGCGGGTGATGGGCCACCTGGTGAAGTCGGCAGCCGGCACTTGCGGCCTGGTCAACGCGGCATGTTCTACCGCCGGGCTGGAAGGCAGGCAAGTCACCGCTGGCGTGGCCTACAACCTCAGCCGCCGCACCTATCTGTTCGGCGCTTTCACGCAGATCACGAATGGCGTATCGGCCCGTTTTGCCGCCACCGACCTGGGCGGCGCGGCCACGCCGGGTGAAGACTCCAGGCATCTGCTGGCCGGTATCTCGCACAGTTTCTAAGCCCCGCAAAGAGGGCGTTGCGGTCTGCCCGGCGAGGGGCGGCCGCAACCTTTGTGCGCGGTTCGGAGAATTCACCATGCGCAGGCCAAGCCAAGCCCACCCCATTCAACGCCGGCTGCTGTTGACCGCGGTCGGCACGCTGTGGCTGCCGCAGGGCCGGGCGCAGGGTATTGCGCAAGGCATTGCGCAAGGTATTGCGCAAGACACCGCGGCGCGAAACCGCATGCTCTACCTCTACAAAGGCACTGACCGTGATGAACGCCTGCAAGAAGGGGCGCGCAGGGAAGGCGCCGTCAACGTCTACACGTCGCTGAACACCAAGGATTCGGGGCCCATCACCGAGGCCTTCGAGAAGAAGACGGGCGTCAAGGTGCTGCTCTGGCGCAGCAGCTCGGAAAAGGTTTTGCAACGCGCGGTGACCGAGGCGCGCGCCGGGCGTTTTGCCTGTGATGTGCTGGAAACCAATGGCCCGGAAATGGAAGCGCTGCACCGCGAAAAACTGCTGGCCGAGTTCTGGAGCCCGCACTTCAAGGACCTGCCGCCCGCGGCATTCCCCAAACACCGGCATTGGGTGGCCGACCGCTTCAACTTCTTCACCATCGGCTACAACACCCAGCTCATCAAACCCGAAGATGTGCCCGCCAGTTATGAAGACCTGCTGCACCCTCGCTTTGCCGGCAAGTTGGGCATAGAGGCCAGCGACACCGACTGGTTTGCCGCCGTCTGCAAGCACATGGGCGAGGCCGCGGGCCTGGCCTTCTTCCGCAAGCTGGCGGCCACGCGGCCGCAGATACGCAGCGGCCACACGCTGCTGGCCGAACTGGTGTCTTCGGGTGAAGTGCCCATTGCGGCCACCATCTACAACCACAACATGGAACGGCTGGCGGCCAAGGGCGCGCCGGTGAAGTGGAAGGCGCTGACGCCGACCTTCGCGCGGCCCAACGCGATTGGCATGGTGGCGCGTGCCGCACGCCCGCATGCAGCACTGTTGTTCGCCGATTTCATGCTCTCGCCGCCAGGCCAGCAGCTCATCAAGGAACGCCACCGCGTGCCGGCCAGCAAGGCCATAGACACGCCATTGAACAAATTCGCCTTCGAGATGATCGACCCGGTGGTGACGCTGGACGAAGCCGACAAATGGGAAAAGCTCTGGTCAGAACTGTTCTTGAAAGGGCAGCGGGTCGAGCGGGAAAAGGAATAGGAACGGGCAACGCCGCATGATTTCAAAACGCAAATTCACCCATCTGCTGGCCGGCGGTTTCGCATCGGCCGCCGGCCTGGCCACACCCCGTGCTGTTTGGGCGCAAGCCCGCGGCACGGCGATCGAGTTGGCCGCCTACCAGGGCGCCGACCGCCAGCAGCGCCTGCAAGATGGCGCCAGGAAAGAGGGCCCACTGGCCATTTACACCTCGGCGCAGAGCGACGACATGGGTGCGCTGGTGGCCGGTTTCGAAAAGAAGTACGGCTTGAAGACCACCACCTGGCGCGCCGGCAGCGAAAAAGTCTTGCAGCGCGCGGTCACCGAAGCGCGCGGCAACCGCCACACCGTGGACATCATCGAGACCAACGGCCCCGAGATGGAATCGATGAGCCGCGAGAAGATTCTGCTGGCCGTGAAATCGCCGTATCTGAGCCAACTGATACCGCAAGCCCTGCGCCCGCACGGCGAATGGGTGGGCACCCGGCTGAACGTGTTTGTGCAGGCCTACAACACCAAGCTGGTGAAAAAGGAAGAACTGCCCAAGGCCTGGGAAGACCTGCTGAATCCGCGCTGGAAGGGCCGCCTGGGCATCGAGGCCGAAGACCAGGATTGGCTGGCCGGTGTCAGCGCCGAATTGGGCGAGGCCAGGGGCATCAAACTGTTCAAGGACATCGTGGCGGCGAATGGCATCTCGGTTCGCAAAGGCCACACACTGCTGACGCAACTGGTGGTGTCGGGCGAAATTCCGCTGGCCCTGACCGTCTACAACTACAAGCCCGAACAACTGAAGGCCAAGGGCGCGCCGATTGACTGGTTCAGCATCGGCACGCCCATCGCGCGGGCCAACGGCGTGGGCCTCGTCAAGGCCGCGCCCAACCCGCATTCGGCGCTGCTGTTCTATGACTTCGAGATCAGCGAAGAAGGCCAGAAAATCCTGGCCGGCCGCGACTTCGTGCCCACCAGCACCCAGCTTGGAAATGCGTTCGCCAAGACCGGCCTGCGTTTCGTTGACAGCGGCAAGATGCTGGACGAAGGCGACAAGTGGACCAAGCTCTACGCCGAGTTGTTTGCGGGCAAGGGAAGCTGAGGGCGCGTGCGATGAACAGACGCCACCACATGCTGGGACGGGTGACCTGGGCCTTGGCGGTCTTGGTGGGGTTCAGCGGCGCTGCCTTCGCACAAACCCCGCTGGCCACCTACGAAGGCGCCGACCGCATGCAGCGCATCACCGAAGCGGCGAAGAAGGAAGGCACGCTGACGCTGTACACCACGATCGCAGAAAAAGACCTGCCGGCGCTCATCAAACCTTTCGAGGTGAAGTACGGCATCAAGGTCAACGTCTGGCGCGCCGGCACCGACAAGGTCTTGCAGCGCACGCTGGCCGAAGCCGTGGCCAGGCGCGACGAGGTGGATGCGGTGCATTTCGGTTCGCCCGAAATGGAAGCGCTGGCGCGCGAGCGGGTCTTGCAGCCGGTTCTCACGCCCACCTACAAACTGCTGCAGCCGGGGTCGGTGCCGGCGCACAAACAGTGGGCGGCCACGCTGCTGTCGGTGTGGGTGCAGGCCTACAACACCACCGTGGTGAAGAAGTCAGACCTGCCCAAAACCTATGCCGACCTGCTGGATGCGAAGTGGCAGGGCAAGCTCGGCATCGAGGCCAAGAACCAGGACTGGTTCCAGACCGTGGTGGACATCATGGGCGGTGGTGAGAAGGGCCTGAAGTTCTTCAGCGACCTGGTGGCCAAAAACGGCATCACGCCGCGCACCGGCCACACGCTGCTGACCAACATGGTGGTCTCGGGCGAGGTGCCGCTGGCCTTGACGGTCTACAACTACATGCCCGAGCAGGCGAAGAAAAAAGGCGCGCCGATCGACTGGTTTGCGCTGGAACCTGCGGTGGCCCGCAGCAACGCCGTGGGCGTGGCCTTGCGCGCCAAACACCCGCATGCCGCGCTGCTGTTCCACGAGTACATGCTCAGCGATGCGCAGGCCTTGATGGTGGGCATTGACTACGTGCCCACCAACACCACCGTGGCTTCACCGCTGAAGGGTGTGCGCATCACCATCACCGACCCGATTCGTTCGCTTGACGAAGCCGAGAAGTGGGGCAAGTTGTTCGATGACACGGTCATCAAGAAAGCCAAGTGATGAGCCCACAAGCCGCGGCACTGGCCGCCCCGCCCCAGCAACCCCTGCGCGAACTCTGGCTCATCACCCTGGGCCACGCGCTCACCCACTGGTACCCGGCCACCTTCTACCTGCTGCTGCCCATCATCGGCAACGAACTGGGTCTGAGCTTCAGCCAGATCGGGCTCATCATGACCTGCCAGTACATCGCCGGTGCGGTGGCCAATGTGCCCGGCGGCGTGCTGGTGGATACGGTGGGCCGCAAGGGCCTGCTGATGGGCGTGAGCCTGTTCTGGGTTGGCTTTCCTTACCTGCTGATGAGCTTCACCCACAGCTATTTGATGCTGCTGGGCTGCGTGGCTTTGGTGGGCGTGGGCAACAGCCTGTGGCACCCCACGGCCATCCCCACCTTGGCGCAGCGCTTTCCGCAGCGCAAGGGCTTTGTGCTAAGTCTGCATGGCATGGGCGGCAACGCCGGCGATGCGCTGGCGCCGCTGGTGGTGGGCGCCATGCTGGCGGTGTTGGGCTGGCGCGAAGTGGTGGTGCTGAACGTGCTGCCGGGGCTTGTGATGTCGCTGCTGCTGCTGGTGTTTCTGGGCACGCTGCGCCTGGGCGGCAAGAAGCCGGCGCTGACGCCGGGTGACATGCAGCGCGTCGCTAACAATCAAACTGAGGGTCAGTCGCTGGCCAGCTACTGGCAGGGCCTGCGTGCGCTGGTTCGCAACCGCAGCCTGGTGCTGCTCGCCACCAGCGGCGCCTTTCGTTCGATGACGCAGAACGCGCTGCTGACGTTTCTGCCGCTGTTTCTGGCGCGTGAAATGGGCTGGCCCGTGGTCTGGATAGGCGGCGCGATGTTTGCGCTGCAGGCCGCCGGGCTGGTGGCTTCGCCCATCGCCGGGCATTTGTCAGACAAGCTGGGCCGGCGCAGCGTGTTGATGACCAGCATGGCCATGACGGCCGTGGTGCTGGTCTTCATGGCGCTGGCCGGCAAGTCGCCCGTGTTTGTGTTCTTTATCGCCGTGCTGGGCTTTTTTCTCTATGCGATCCGGCCCGTCATCCAGGCCTGGACGCTGGAGGCCACGCCCAAAAACATGGGCGGCAGCAGCATCGGTATTTTGTTCGGCGCGCAGTCGCTGGGTGCCGCGGTGTCGCCTTTGCTGGGCGGCGTGATCGCCGACCGCTGGGGCCTGGGCGCGACCTTCTACTTCCTGGCCGGCACCATTGTTTGCGCCAACCTTTTTATTCTGCTGATGCCCAGGACCGAGCCCAGGACCGAGCCCGGCACAGGGGCCACAAAGCAGCCCGTCTAGGCGTTCCCCACATGCGAACGTAGTTCCGCATGTGAGAAACGCGCCTTAACATCCCCCCATGAACATGACCGCGTCTGCGATCGCAGAAAAGCCAGCCCCTGCTGAAAAAGAAGCCCCCTCGGGCCGGCTGTCGTCGGTGACCTCGGCCCTGCTGGTGATGAAGGCCTTTTCTGCCGAGGAAGCCGAAATCGGCATCAGCAGCCTGGCCAAGCGCCTGGGCCTGGCCAAGAGCACCGTGCACCGGCTGGCGGTGACGCTGGCGGCAGAAGGTTTTCTCGAACAAAACCCGGACACCGGCCGCTATCGGCTGGGTTTGAGCTTGTTCACCCTGGGTGCGCTGGCGCGGCGTCGCATGGACGTTTCCAACGTCTCGCGTCCTTTGCTGGGTGCGCTGCGCGACAAGTACAAAGAAGCGGCGACGCTGGCCATTTTGTCGCGCACCGCCATCATGTATTTGCACAATCTGGAAAGTGGCCAGGCCATCGGCATACGCGCCTACATCGGCGACTTGAAGCCGGCTTTTTGCACCGCCGAAGGTCGCGTGTTGCTGGCCTACAGCCCGGCTTCCGTGGTCGCTGAAGTGGTGAACGAAGGGCTGGTGGCGCGCACCGCCAAGACACTGACCGACCCCGAAGCCTTTGTGCGTGCACTGGAAGAAGTGCGCCTGACCGGCTACGCCATCGACGACGAAGAAAGCGAAGCCGGCATGCGCTGCGTGGCCGC
>JANMJI010000187.1:0-13476 GCA_031371275.1 Betaproteobacteria bacterium | reverse complement strand
GCCACACCCTGACGCTCAATGCCCTTCAACGCCTCGACCACCGCCGCGGCCAACTGCCGGTCCCGTTCGGGTGCATTGAAAACATCGTCCTGCGGCGCGTTGGCAACTTCCACCTGCGGGTCGGTGCCGTAGTTTTCCACCGCCCAGCCGACATCCTTGAACCAGAAGCTGTACTCGGGCTGCGTCGTGGCAGTGCCGTCTATCAGCGTGTGGCGCGGCCAGATGCCGACGACACCGCCCCAGGTGCGCTGGCCCACCAGCGTGCCGATGCCCATCAGCTTGAAGGCGTGGCTGAAGATGTCGCCGTCGCTGCCGGCGTGTTCGTTGGTCAAGGCCACCACGGCGCCGGCCGGGGCTTCGTCGGGGTAGGTGGCGGGCTGGCCCCAGCGCTGCACGTTCCAGGCGATGCGCTTGCGCGCCACCTTTTCCAGCAGCAGCTGGCTGACATGGCCGCCGCGGTTGTAGCGAACATCGACGATGAGTGCATCGCGGTCGCATTCGGTGGCGAAGTAGCGGTGAAATTCGGCAAAGCCGGCGCTCATCATGTCGGGCAGGTGGAAGTAGCCGACACGGCCGCCGCTGGCTTCGTGCACATAAGCCCGGTGGCGTTCTACCCATTCGCGGTAACGGGCCGGGGTTTCATCGGCCAGGGTGGTCACCAGCACGTCGCGCGTGGTGCCATCCGGTGCGGCCAGTGTCAGTGATATTTTGGCGTTAGCCTGGTGCAGCAGCAGGGCCTGCGGTGGCCGCTGCGGGGCCACCGGCTGGCCGCCTACGGCAACGATGCATTCACCGGCCTGGGCCTGCACGCCGACGGCGTTCAAGGGTGAATCGGCGGCGGCGTCCCAGGCGTCGCCCTGCACGGTGCTGACGATCTGCCAGCCCAGCGCTGCCGGCTGCAGGTCGGCCGCCAGATGACCCAGCGCCACGGCCGGTGGCTTGCGGTGGTCGCCGCCCATCTCATAGGCGTGGGACGTGCCCAGCTCGCCCTGCATTTCCCACAGCAGATCACTCAGTTCACCGCGGCTGGCCACGCGCGGCAGCAGTGCAGCATAACGCTGCAACATCATGGGCCAGTCGACGCCCGACATGTCTTCGGTCCAGAACTGGTCGCGCTGCAAACGCCAGACCTCGTGCAGCAGTTGCGCCCATTCCTGCGGCGGCGCCAACGCCAGCCGCACACGGCCCAGGTCGATGTGGCCGCTGCGGCGCGAAGGCGCTGCATCGGCCGGCGTGGGCTTGTCAGCAGGCGGCTTGCCGGCGTCGATGGCGCGCAGCTTGGCGCCGTGGCGCAGCACCAGCGTGGTGTGGTCGGCGGCGAGCACAAAGGCGTCGGCCTGGGCGGCCAGGGTCTGCACTTCGCCGCTGGCGAAATCAAACACTTCCAGCCGGCCCGGGCTGTCCTTGTGGCCGCCGCGGCCATGGGCGCCGGCAATCGGCAGCGCCGTCCACACCACCTTGCCGCGCGCCACCGCGGCGAGCTGGCCAAAGCGGCCCTCGGGCACCGGAAAGGCCGCCACACGGCGTGCCAGGCCTTCGGGCTGCAGGGCGGGCAGCGGGGTGGGCGTGTCGGTCTCGGTGGCAGGTTTGTCGTCGTCGTGGCCGCTGCCTTTCAAACCCTTGGGCGCAGGGTCGAAAGGCGCCGGGCCAGCGGCCTGCAGCGCGATCAGGTAGGGCCGCGCCGCGCGCGGGAAACTCAGCTCGAACTGGACGCTGTCGTAGACCGGGTCGAAAGTGCGCAACGACAGGAAATACAGGTACTTGCCTTCGGGGTCAAAGGCCGGGCTCCAGTCGCGGAATTCGGGCGTGGTGGCCAGCAGCGTGCGGCCTGTGGCGCGTTCGTAGAGCTTGATGGCGGTGTGGCGCGGGCTGGTCGGGCAGGTGTAGGCCAGCCAGCCGCCGCAGGGCGACCAGGCCGGGTCTTCGATGCGGCCGAAGTCGCTGCGGTCGGCCAGCTTCAGCGCACTTTCACCGGGGCCGGCGTCGACGTCGCCCAGCCACAGCTCGTTGCGGTGGTTGGCGATGGCCACATGCCCGGGCAACGCGCCGGTGGCGGCGGCACGCAAGGCCGTCACGCGGCCCAACGGCCACAGCAGTTCACGGCTGCCGGCGCCGTCAAAGACCTCGATGCGCTCTTCGCCAGAAGCGTCGCTCACCGCCACCAGGCGCTGGCCATCGGCCAGCCACTGGCCCAGGCGGCGGCGTGCACCGCCGCTGCCGTGGTGGCGCACCGCGCCTTCCCACAGCGGCATGCTGTGCAACTGTCCCCTCAGTTCCAGCGCCAGGCTGTGGCCGGCAGGGTGCAGCGCCAGGCCTTGCAGGTGTTCAGCGGCGGGCACAAACCGGCGCGCGGTCTGGGTGCGCGCGCTGGGCACCAAGACGTCAATGCGGCGTGCCGCGGCTTGCGGTTCGCCCGGTTCGTACAACCACAGTTCGGCCCCGCACTGGTAGACGATGCGCTGGCCGTCGCTGCTGGCATGGCGGGCATAGTGCGTGTGGTGCTCGGTGTGGCGCTGCACGTCGCTGCCGTCGGGCTGGCAGGAATACAGGTTGGCTGTGCCTTCGAAGTCGCTCAGGAAGTACAGCCTTTCGCCCAGCCACATCGGGCTTGTGATGTTGCCTTGCAGCGCGCTCAGCCGCGTGAACTGGCCGCGCGCTGCGGCGTCTTCCATCCACAGGTGGCCGGCGGTGCCGCCGCGGTAGCGTTTCCAGCGCGCCGGGTCGGCGGTGTTGCGGCCGATGGCGCGGCGGCCCGCCGGGCCAAAGGCCAGGTGGTTGATCTGGCCCAGCGGCACACGCTGCGGCCAGGCTTCGGGCTGGCCATCGTTCAAGCCCAGCGTGTAGGCGTGCCAGTTGCGGAAAAAGGGCTGGCCGTGGTTGCTGCAAAACAGGATGCGGCCCTCGGGCGTCCAGCCGCGCACGGCCATGTCGCTGCCCAGCCAGGTCAAGCGCCGCGCCGCGCCGCCCTGCGCGGGCATCAACCACAACTCGACATGCTGTTCGTCACGGCCGGCATAGGCCAGCCAACGGCCGCAGGGTGACAAACACGGTGTCGCCGGCTCTGACAAACCGGCCGTCAGCCGCAAGGCCGTGCCGCCGGCGGTGGGCACGCGCCAGAGATCGTCGTCGCTGACGAAGGCGACGCTGTCGCCCTGCACGCTGGGCTGGCGCAAATAGGCCGGAGGAAGGGGTTCGGTGCTCATGGTGCGCAGGCAGCAGCAAAGGGTCAACGATCTTCCCACGCGGCCTGCGGTGCGCGCAGCCCGCATCTCCCCCTGAAGGTGGTTCTCCCCCCGCCGGGGGATGGGCACCCCCCACAGGTGGGCAGAACATCGCGGCCTCTGAAGACTGCCACCGTGCAAGGGCCAAGATGCAATTCAATGAATGCCACGAAGGCGACTACCGCATCTTCGTCGGCGCCGTGGAAGCACCACGCGGTGACGGCTACATCGCCGCGCTGGTCGTGCGGCGCGTGCGCGGCGCCGAAGTGCCGCACCACGACGCCTTTCGCGACGACAGCCTGGCCTGCGGCTACCGCTGGCGTTCGGCCGATGAAGCGCTGCACTACGCCATGAACCGGGCCCGCGAGTTGATTCGCACGCGCTCGCAGATGCTGATGTGCTGAGGTGCTGAGGTGCTGATTGCGGCGCTGCTGGCGCTGTGCAATCGGCGCGACCTCAGATGTGCAGGCCGGCCAGCGCGCCCAGCACCAGGCCCAGCCCGGCGACGCCGAACATGCCCCATTCCAGCCAGCGCTTCTTGGTCAGCAGCGCCATCGCAGCCAGTGCGATGGAAATTTGCAGCGCCGTGGTGGCCTGGGCCCAACGGTGGTGCAGGTGCATTTGCGAATCGCTCTGTTTGTCCCAGTCGGTCGAAACGGCTTCCAGCTTTTCAGCCGCCAGCTTGATCTCGGCCTTCTCTTTTTTGTAGCGCTCGACCTCGTCTTTGTAGCCGGCGCGCTTGTCGTCGACGACCAGCACCGAAGCCAGTTCGGCCAGGTTTTGCTTGCTGCTCTTGGCCTGGTAAAAATTCCACTGGTTGGACGCTTCTGTCTTCTTGATGGCGGCGTTGTTCTTGTACAGCCCGGCGTTGGCCTGGGTGGCGCCGCCCATGTAGGAAAACAGTGCGCCCACGGTGGCCAGCACCGCGGTGACGACGGCGATGGTGGCCGTTGAAGGGTCGTGGCTGCCGCCTTGCTGGGCGTGTTCGATTTCGTGGTCGTGCGGACCGTGGACGTGAAAACCTTGGCCTGACATGGGGGCTGTCTCCTGCTCGTTGGGCCGCCATTGTGGCGCGGCGGGATAATTGGCAGATGTCAAAGATGCCAAAGATGCGCGTCGTGGTGGGCCTGAGCGGCGGCGTTGATTCGGCGGTCACGGCGCACCTGTTGAAGGCCCAGGGGCACGAGGTCGTCGGCATCTTCATGAAGAACTGGGAAGATGACGACGGCCCCTTCGGGTCGGGCGACGACGACCGCAAAACCTGCGCGTCCAACATCGATTTCGTAGACGCCGCGGCGGTGGCCGACGTGCTGGGCATTGAGCTCGAGCATGTCAACTTCGCGGCCGAGTACAAAGACCGTGTCTTCGCTGAATTCCTGCGCGAATACGGCGCCGGCCGCACGCCCAACCCCGATGTCCTGTGCAACGCCGAGATCAAGTTCAAGGCTTTTCTGGACCACGCGATGCGGCTGGGGGCCGAGAAGATTGCCACCGGACACTACGCGCGGGTGCGCTGGGCACCAGCGGGACCGCGCATGCCTGATGGCGCGCGGGTGCGCGAACATCAAGGCGCTTTCGAGTTGCTCAAAGGCCTGGATGCCACCAAGGATCAAAGTTATTTTCTGCACCGCCTGAACCAGTCGCAACTGGCCAAGACGCTGTTCCCGGTGGGCGAACTGCACAAGACCGAGGTGCGGCGCATCGCGGCCGAGATCGGGCTGCCGAATGCGAAGAAGAAAGACAGCACCGGCATCTGCTTCATCGGCGAGCGGCCCTTCCGCGAATTCCTCAACCGCTACCTGAACCACGAGCCCGGGCCGATGCTGGACGAGCAGGGCCGCCAGGTCGGCCGCCATCTGGGCCTGAGTTTTTACACGCTGGGCCAGCGCCAGGGTCTGGGCATCGGCGGCGTCGCTTCAAACCACCCCAGCGACGGCATCCACGCCCCCTGGTACGTGGCCCACAAGGACATGGCGCACAACACCCTGCATGTGGTGCAAGGCCATGCCCACCTGTGGCTGCAATCAACCTGGTTGCAAGCCGATGACCTGAGCTGGGTGGCGGGCACGCCAGCTGGGCTTGCAAACACGGGCCCGCTGGCCGCCAAAACCCGCTACCGCCAGGCCGACGCGCCCTGCACGCTGACGCTGCAAGAAAGCGGGCTGCGGCTGGACTTCGGCCAAGCGCAATGGGCCGTCACACCCGGTCAAAGCGCCGTGCTTTACGACGGCGATGTCTGCCTGGGCGGCGGCGTGATTGCGCGCGCGGCTACGCCCGATGTCGTCACAGCGGCCGGCCCACGATCAACACCCACATCGGGCGCCCGTCGCCAGCGTTGTCGCACGCCAGTGCCATCTCGGTAACGCCAGGGTCGTACAGGTTCACGCAGTGGCTTTCACTGGCCGCCCACGCGGCCAGCACGGTGGCGACATCGCGCTGGCCCTGGGCCAGGTTTTCAGCCACCTGGGCGAAGCGGTAGCCAGCGGCCTGGGCGCGCTGGCTCAAGGTCTGGCCTTCGCTGCCGGCATGCAACAACAGCCCGGCCTGGGCCAGCCACGCCACCTGCTGGCGCGCCAGGCCTTCCAGCACCGGGTTCCAGGCCAGCGCTGTGTGCAGCGGGCTGAAGCTGCCGCTGCCGCCGCAGCGGGCGCCCAAGGCGCGCACGGCATTCACCTGGCGCATGCCACCGGCGGTGGTCAGCGTGGCGCAGGCATCCTGGGCGCTGGCAGGGGCGGCCAGGCCGGCAGCCGCAGCCAGTGCCCAGGGCAAGAAGCGTTTTGGTCGCGGTTGTGACACCGCGGCATTGTGGCGCGTGGCTGTGCCGCATCTGCGCACCCGCGCACCCGCGCACCCGCGCACCTGCGCACCTGCGAACAGGCTCAACTTCAGGCCCGCGCCTGCCGATAGCCCACAGATGAATGCTGCAACCCGCTCTCTGTGGCCCGCGCTCGCGCTGGCTTTCGTGCTGCCACTGGCCTTTGGGCCAGCGGCGGCCGCCAGCGTCACCGTACAGGCCCTGGGCAGCGACGGCAAGCCGCTGCCCGAAGCCGTGGTGTTTCTCGAATCGCGTGAAGCCAAGGCCGCCGCCAAGCCGCTGGCGAATGTCGAAGTGGCGCAGGCCGAACGGCGCTTCGTCAAGCGTGTCACGCTGGTCACGGTGGGCACCGAGGTGCGGTTTCCGAACCTCGACAAGGTGCGCCACCAGGTCTATTCGTTTTCGCCGACCAAGACCTTCGAGCTGAAACTGTTTGCCGGCACCGCGGCCAACCCGGTGACCTTCGACAAGGCCGGCATCGCCGTGCTCGGCTGCAACATCCACGACAGCATGGTGGCCTGGGTGGTGGTGGTGGAAACACCGCACCATGCGCTGGCCGATGCCGCAGGCGCCGTACGCCTGGACAACGTGCCCCCCGGCGCCTACCGCCTGCGCACCTGGCACCCGGGCCTGCCGCCGGGCGCACCCGCGGCCGATGAAGCCCTGGTGGTGACGGCTGCCGGCGCCAGCGTCAGCGTGAAACTGCCCTTGGCGGCGAGCGCTCTTTGAATGCAGTCGCGCGCTGGTGGTCGCGGCGCTTGTCGTCGCGCATCGTCGCGCTCTTCCTGGGCCTGTTGCTGGTCGTGCAACTGGCCAGCCTGGTGGTCGTCAACACCAGCATCGCCAACAACGCCCGCGTGCTGCTGTCGCAAGACCTGGCGGTGGGTGAACGCATCTGGGCGCGTTTGCTGGCCCAGCGCGCAGCCAAGCTGACGCTGGGCGCTTCGGTGCTGGCGGCCGACTACGGCTTTCGTGACGCGGCCGCGTCTGGCGATGTCGACACGCTGCGCTCGGCGCTGGCCAACCACGGTGAACGCATCGGCGCCACGGTATCGGCCATGCTGGCCCCCGACCTGAGCGTGCGGGCGCTGGGTGAAAACACGCAGCCCGCGGCCTTCGATGCACTGCGCCCGCTGGCCAGGACACTGGCCGAACATGGCAGCACGCTGGCGCTGTTGGCCGGCCAGCCCTACCAGGTGGTGATGGTGCCGATGAAGGCGCCGGTGCTGGTGGGCTACATCGTGATGGGCTTTGCGCTCGACGCCGACCTGGCCGCCGACATGCGCGCCGTCTCTGGCCTGCATGTGGCGGTGCTGCTCAAGCCCGCCAAACCCGCCGAACCCGGAGAATCCAGCCCAGGCGCTGAAAAAGCGGTGCTGTCCACGCTGAGTGAAGCCGCCACCCGCGAGCTGGTCAGCACCCCACGGCGCGGTGAAGAAGTGCGGCTGGCCGGCAGTGACCATGTGCTGCGCAGCATTGCGCAGGTCAACGCCGTGGCCGGCGGGGCCAGCCTGCGCACGGTGTTGCTGCGTTCGGTGGAAGAAGCCGTGGCCCCTTACCGCCCGCTGCAAACCACGCTGGCCATGCTGACGCTGGCCGGCCTGCTGCTGGCTGGCGCGGCCAGCATCTTCACCGCCCGGCGTATCACGACACCACTCATTTCTCTTGTTCGAGCCAGCGACCAGCTGGGCCGTGGCGAATACGACCAGCGCATGGAGCACACCGAAAGGCTGGACGAGATTGGCGACCTGGCGCGCTCTTTCGACCACATGCGCATCAACGTCGCCGAACAGCAGGCCGAGATTCGCCAACTGGCGTATTGGGACGCGCTGACCGGCCTGCCCAACCGCGCCCAGTTCCGCGACGCCGTGCGCGCGGCCATCGCTGCGGCTTCCAGCACGGCTGCGCCGGTGTCGGTCATCATGCTTGACCTGGACCGCTTCAAGCATGTCAACGATGTGCTGGGGTATGCCTTCGGCGACCGTCTGCTCCAGGGCGTGGCCGAACGCCTGCTGCACCAACGCGTGCGCGAAGGCGACATGATTGCGCGGCTTTCGGGCGACGAATTTGCGCTGCTGCTGCCGGGCAGCGACGCGCCAGCCGCACTCACCGTGGCCGCGCGGGTGTCTGAGGTTTTCCACCAGCCGCTGAAGCTGGACGACCACACGGTGGATGTCGCCGCCGGCTTTGGCGTGGCCTGCTGGCCGCAGCACGCGGCCGACGCCGACCAGCTCATCAGCCATGCCGAAGTGGCCATGTACAGCGCCAAGCGCAAAACCAGCGTGGCGCTGGTCTACGACCCGGCCGCAGACGCCGGCAGCGCGCTGACGCTGTCGCTGTTGACCGAGCTGCGCCAGGCGCTGGAACACAACGAATTGCGTTTGTTCCTGCAGCCCAAGATCGCGCTGGCCGGTGTACACGCCGGCCGCCTGGTGGGCGCCGAGGCGCTGGTGCGCTGGCAGCACCCGACGCGCGGCATGGTGTCGCCGATGCAGTTCGTACCCTTTGCCGAACAGACCGGGTTTGTGCGCCAGCTGACGCTGTGG
This sequence comes from Betaproteobacteria bacterium, assembly GCA_031371275.1. Lineage (GTDB taxonomy): Bacteria > Pseudomonadota > Gammaproteobacteria > Burkholderiales > Burkholderiaceae_C > Rubrivivax. The sequence goes on along the minus strand of JANMJI010000187.1, from coordinate 4,894 downwards.
ATGCTGGAGGCCACGGCCCGCCAATGGCCGGTGCTGGCCGCGCTGGGGCTGCAACGGGTGTCGGTGAACCTGAGCACGCGCGACCTGATGGACGCCGAACTGCCGGCCAAGCTGCAAGACCTGCTGCTGCGCTTTCCGATGCCACCCGAAGCGCTGTGCCTGGAGATCACTGAAAGCGCCATCATGGACGAGCCGCAGCGCGCCGAAGCCACGCTGAACGCGCTCAGCGCCGCCGGCTTCAAGCTCAGCATCGACGACTTCGGCACCGGCTACTCGTCACTGGCCTACTTGAAAAGATTGCCGGTCGACGAGTTGAAGATCGACAAGAGTTTTGTGATGGCGATGGCGAAAGACGAAGACGACGCCAAGATCGTGCGCAGCACCATCGACCTGGCTCACAACCTGGGCCTGAGCGTGGTCGCCGAGGGCGTGGAAACCGCCGCTGTGATGGCCAGGCTGGCGGCGCTGGACTGCGACGAAGGCCAGGGCTATTACATGAGCCGGCCGCTGCCTGCCGACGAGATGACGGCCTTCGCGCACCAGTGGGCCGCGCGCGGGTTGCCGGTGGCAGACGCCGTCGCTGCCTGACGCTGCTTCAGGCAAAGGCCGCGATGGCGGCCAAGGCCTGTTCACGTTGCGCTTGCGGCATGAAGGAATGCCGCGCCGCCTGCGTCGCCATGGCCAGCAAGTCGGCTTCGGTCAATGACGTGTGTTGCAGCAGCGCCGCGGCTTCTTCGCTCTGGTTGATGCAGCTCATCAGCCGGTTGTCGGTGTGGTAGCTCAGGCTGACGCCGGCGCGCCACAGCTCGGTGATGGGGTGGCTGGCGATGGACAGCGCAGCACCGGTGTGCACGTTGCTGGTGGGGCAGACTTCCAGGTGCAGGCCGCGCTGCTGCGCTTCGTCGATCAGCCCGCGCTGCGCGGCGTTGTGCAGCGCATCGACCAGGCGCACGCCATGGCCGATGCGGGCGGCGCCCAGGCGCGCGGCTTCCAGCACGCGTTCGGCGGCGTCGGCTTCACCGGCGTGCAGCGTCAGCGCCAGGCCGGCTGCGCAAACCAGGCGCAGCGCGGCGGCATGTTCGCCGGGCGGGTGGCCGCGTTCGGCGCCGGCCAGATCAAAGGCCACGACACCCCGGCTCTGGTACTTCAGCGCCAGCCGCGCAGCGCGTTCGGTCTCTGACGGCGGCAGGTGGCGCATGCCGCAGACGATCAAGCCGCTGGCCAAAGGGCTGCGCGCCAGGCCGGCCAGCAGCGCTTCCACGGCCGCTTCACCGCTGACGCCGTGGGCCTCGAACAGCAGCGGCGCGATGCGGAATTCGGCCAGCACCGCGCCTTCGGCCCGCGCGTCTTCGGCGGCCTCGAAGGCCACACGTTCCAGGGCCGCGGGGGTGGCCATGGCGGCCACCGTCAACGCGAAACCTTGCAGGTATTTTTCCAGGCTGCCGGCGTGGGCGTTGCTGCTGAACCAGGCGGCCAGCGATGTTTCGTCGGCAGCGGGCGCTGCAAGGCCACGCTGGTGCAAAAGCGCCAGCAAGGTGCCGACGCGCAGACCACCGTCCAGGTGTTCGTGCAACAACACCTTGGGCAAGGGGCGCGCGCGCTGCAGCCAGGGCGATGGGAATGGTGATGTGGGCGGAGACAAGGGCGGGGCAATGAATGGCTGCATACGGCAATGCTAGCGAGCGCCGTGCCCGGGCAAGCCAGCACATGTCAGCGGCGCGACTCTTGCTATCCTGCCTCACCCTGCAGGAGACCGCACCCTCATGTTCAGCACGCCGCGCTTGTTCCATGCACCGCCCGTTGCCATGGCCGCTGCCACGCTGCTGGCCTTGGCCGCCGTTCACGGCGCCGCCCTGGCCGAGCCCGCCGTCATTTACGACCTGGGCGGCAAGTTCGACAAGTCCTTCAACCAGGCCGGTTATGAAGGCGCCGAACGCTGGAAAAAAGAGTTCGGCAAGCCCTACATCGAATTCGAGATCAGCAACCCGGCGCAGCGTGAACAGGCTTTGCGCCGCATGGCCGAACGTGGCGCCGACCCCATCGTGGGCATCGGCTTCAGCCAGGGCAGTGCGATGGAGAAAGTGGCCAAGGACTTTCCGAAGTTGAAGTTCGCCGTCATCGACGCCGAGGTCAAGCTGCCCAACGTGCAGAGCATCACCTTCAAGGAACACGAGGGCAGCTTCCTCGTCGGCATGATGGCCGCGATGGCCAGCAAAACCGGCAAGGTGGGTTTCGTCGGCGGCATGGACATCCCTTTGATTCGCCGTTTTCAATGCGGCTTCGAGCAAGGCGCACGCTATGCCAACCCGAAGATCGGCTTTACCGCCAACATGACCGGCACCACACCCACGGCGTGGAACGACCCGGCGCGCGGCGCCGAGCTCGCCAAAGCCCAGTTCGCCGGCGGTGTGGATGTGGTGTTTGCTGCCGCGGGTGGCACCGGCATCGGCGTCTACCAGGCGGCCAAGGACGCCAAGAAGTTCGCCATCGGCGTCGACAGCAACCAGAACCATGTCCAGCCCGGCACCATGCTCACCAGCATGGTCAAGCATGTCGACGTCGCCGTCTACCAGGCCTTCAAGGGCGTGACGCCCGGCAACACCGCGCTGGGGCTGAAGGAAGGCGGTGTGGACGTTGCCATCGACCAGCACAACGCCGCGCTGGTCACACCCGAGATGAGAAAGCGTGTCGAAGCCGCGCGGGCCGACATCATGAGCGGCAAGATCAAGGTCATCGACTACATGACTGCGAACGCCTGCCAATGACCGCTTGCCAATGACCGCCTGCAAATGACCGCCTGCAAGTGATGGCTGCTGCCGCCGCGGCGGCGGCCGACAACACCCCGGCGCAGGTGCCCGCAGTGCAAATGCGCGGCATCGAAAAACACTTCGGCGCCGTGCATGCCAACCGCGCTGTGCAGTTGACGGTGGCCGCCGGCACGGTGCACGGCATCGTCGGTGAAAACGGTGCTGGCAAAAGCACGCTGATGTCCATCCTCTACGGCTTTTACCAAGCCGATTCGGGTGACATCGTCATCGAAGGCGTAGCGGCCAAAGTGAGTGGCTCGCGCGAGGCGATTGCTCTGGGCATCGGCATGGTCCACCAGCACTTCATGCTCGTCGACACCTTGAGTGCACTCGACAACGTGATGCTGGGCGCCGAGCCTTCGTGGCTCTTGCAGGCCGCCCGCGCCGACGTGCGCGCCAAGCTGCAAGCGCTGATGCGCGACACCGGCATGGTGGTGGCGCTGGACACGCTGGTGTCTGCACTGCCGGTGGGTGAACGGCAGCGGCTCGAGATCTTGAAAGCGCTTTATCGCGGCGCCCGCATCCTGATCCTGGACGAACCCACCGCGGTGCTGACGCCGCAAGAAACCGAGCAGTTGTTCGACACGCTGCGCGGCTTGCGCGAACGCGGCACGACGATCCTGCTCATCACCCACAAGCTCAAAGAGATCATGGGCCTGTGCGACGCGGTGACGGTGATGCGCGCCGGCCAGGTGGTGCTGGATTGCAAGATCACCGACACCAGCCTGGACGGCCTGGCGCAAGCGATGGTGGGCCGGCGCGTGAATCTGGGCCGCCAGGCCAGGAACCCCGCCAATGGGGCGGCCCATGAGGCGACCCATGAAGCCGCCCCCGGCGCCGTGTTGCTGCAAGCCCAAGGCCTGGGCTTCACCGACAGCCTGGGCGTGCTGCGGCTGGCCGATGTGTCGCTGACTTTGCGTGCCGGTGAGATCGTCGGCGTGGCCGGCGTTTCGGGCAATGGCCAGAGTGAACTGCTGGACGTGCTGTCGGGCCTGCTGGCGCCCACCCAAGGCAGGCTGCTTTTGGGCGGCCACAGCTTCACGCCGCAGCATTGGCTGAGCACGCGGCAGGCGCGCGCGCTGCGCCTGGCGCATGTGCCCGAAGACCGCCACCGCCGCGGCCTGGTGATGCCTTTTGCGGCCTGGGAATCGGCCGTGCTGGGTTATCAGAAAGGCGCCCGCTACACCCGCCGCATCTTCGGCTGGATGCGCCAACGCACCATGCAGGCCGACTGCAACGCGATGATGGAACGCTACGACGTGCGGCCGCGCAACCCACAGTTGCGCAGCAGCAAGTTCAGCGGCGGCAACCAGCAAAAACTGGTGCTGGCGCGTGAGGCCTTCGCCACCGGCACTGAGCCGCAAGTGCTGCTCGTGGGCCAGCCCACGCGCGGCGTCGACATCGGCGCCATCGAATTCATCCACGGCCGCCTGCGTGCCATGCGCGACGCTGGCGGCGCGGTGCTGGTGGTGTCGTCTGAACTCGACGAGATACTGGCGTTGAGTGATCGGGTCGTCGTAATGAACGCCGGGCGCATTGCGGGTGAATTGCCGATTGAGCAGTGTTCTGAAGCCGCGCTTGGCCGCTTGATGGGTGGCGCCCAATGAGCCAGCCGGGGGAACTGCCACGCTGGATGGACGTGGCGCTGCTGCCCGCCGTCAACCTGGCCATTGCGCTGCTGGTGGCCGGCGTGGTAGTGACGCTGGTGGGCTTCAACCCGGGCCAGGTGCTGGCGCTGCTGTTCAAGGGCGCTTTCGGGTCCAAGGCCGGCATCAGCTACACGCTGTACTACGCCACCACTTTTGTCTTCACCGGCCTGGCGGTGGCGGTGGCCTTTCATGGCGGTTTGTTCAACATCGGCGGTGAGGGCCAGGCCGTGATGGGCGGGCTGGGCGCAGGGCTGGCGGCGCTGGCCTTCAGCGAGCACCTGCCGGCGGCGCTGATGCTGCCGCTGATGGTGCTGGGCGCTGCGCTGTTCGGCATGGTGTGGGCGGCGATCCCCGGTGCGCTGCAAGCCTGGCGCGGCAGCCACACCGTCATCACCACCATCATGTTCAATTTCATCGCCGCGGCGCTGCTGGGCTATC
>JANMJI010000134.1:0-5779 GCA_031371275.1 Betaproteobacteria bacterium | reverse complement strand
TTAGAACAAGCTCTCGCGCACAAACACCACATCACCATCGCGCAGCTTTTCGGTCATGGTTGCGTCCATGACTTTCACGCTGCCGTCGGCTTCCTTGCGGTGTACGCGCACGCCACGTTCGGTGCCGCGCTGGGTCAAGCCGCCCCCGGCGGCCAGGGCTTGCAGCAGCGTCATGTCGCGTTCAAGCCGCATCGCGCCGGGGCGCTGCACTTCGCCGTAGATGTAGACGATGGGCTGGCGGTCGACCCAGGCGGTGTCGCCGTTCAGGATCAATACATCCTTGTCGCGCCCACCGGCTGAAAACAGCGTCGGCAGATCAACTTCCAGCCGGTAGGGCTGGCCATTGCGCGTGCCCGTCAGCACCACCATGTCGGTGCCCGTGGGGGCGGTACCGCCGGCGGTGGCCAGCAGGTCCGACAGGCGCATGTCGGCCACTTCGATGGGATAACGGCCGGGGCGGTTCACCTGCCCCAGCACGCTGGCCTGGTTGCCACGCACTTGCAGCAGCACCAGCGTCACCTGCGGTTGCTTGACGAAGTTGCCATTGCGCAGACCGTCGGCAATCAGCTTTTCAGCGGCCGTGACGGTGAGGCCGCCCAGGCGAATATTGCCCAGCAGCGGATAGGACACGACGCCGGCTTCGGTGACGCGTGTTTCCAGCGTCAGGTCGGGGTTCTGGAACACGACCACGCGCACCACGTCGCCGGCGCCCAGGCGGTACTCGGTCGCCGCGGGTGCAGCGGGTGCAGCGGCGCCCTGGGCTGCGGCGTGGTTGGCGGTGCCCAGCAGGCACAGCGCGGTGGCGATGGCGGTAACGGTGGCGGCAAGAAAATTGTGCAAGCGGTGCATCACTTCAGACCCATGCCTTTGCTGATGTCGGTAGCGCTGAGCGATGCGCTGGCGGCCACCGCGGCGGGCGTGGGCGGTGCCGCGGTGGGCGCAGCACCCATACCCGCACCGGCGGGCGCCGAGGCCGCGGCTTCGGCAAATTTGCCCACGTATTCGATCTTGGCCGCGGCGCGCATGGCCTTCAGATCGTCTTCCACCAGCTTGCGCTTGCGTTCGTTGAGCAGGTATTGCTCGATGGCCGGGCGCGCCTGTTCTTCGCTGACGGGCTGGCTGCGTGAGCCGGCCAGCAGCACCACCTGCACGCCGTTGGCGGCTGGCACCACCATGGCCTGGCCGTCCTTCATGCGCGAGAAGGCGTCCAGGCTGTTCAGCGGCAGTTGTTCGGCTGCGCGTACGGCCTGGTTGCCCGAAAAGCGGTATTCCTTGGACTTCAGGAATTCGATGAATTCGTTGATGTTCTTGGCTGCCGACAGGCGATCACGCAATTCGCCCACCTGGTCGGGGCGGGCTTCGATGGCGATTTCCTGGATGCTGTAGACGCGGCGGTCGCTGAACAGCGCGGGCTTTTCGACGTAGTACTTGTGGATCTCTTCGGCCGATGGCTTGGCGGCGGCTTCACCCACCTTTTCAAGGTAAGCACGGGCCAGGATTTCACGCCGCGCCGCTTCCAGCTGCTGCACCACACGCGGGTCGCGGTCGATCTTCAGGTCGTCGCCTTTTTGCAGCGCCAGTTGCTGGTCGATCAGACGTTCCAGAATTTGGCGGCTGGCGGCGTCGGCCTGCTCGGGCTTCAGGCCGCGCTGCTGTTGCAGCACGAAGTTGATCTGGTGGACGGTGACTTCGTCCTTGTTGATCTTGGCCGCCGTCTGGCTGGCGGCCTTGTCCTTCTTCTCGCCGCAGCCGGCCAGCAAGGCGGCGCTGGTCATCACGGCGATGGTCAAGAGCTGCAGGCCGCGGCGGGCCTGGAAGGAGGTTTCTGGCGTCTTCAGCTTCATGCGGTCTGTCCTTGGGTGTTCTCAAGCGGGGGGCTTGGCCGGCCTGCGCGTTGCTTGTCTGGGTGGCGCAAGGTTTTCAAAAGACGGTGCTGGAAACGCACCTGTACCGGAGCCCCGGCAAAGCGAGGCAGTGTAACCGCTGCCCCCTGGGTAAATGCCTGCCAGACCGCCCCTCAGCCAGGGTGCGCTAGCGGCACAAGTTCACGTCAGGCCCCGCCGCCACACACACGCCCGCAAGCGCTGCGCCGGCACCATAACGGCCGCGTGTGACAGTTGCCCGGCGTGTCAGGCCGGCGCCGTGGTGCCGCGCGTTCGGCCGCCGCACGGTGGCGCGGCAGCGGCTCAGCACTTCACGCCCACATGCAGCGCGACGATGCCGCCGGCCAGGTTGTGGACGTCGACATGGCCGAAACCGGCCGTCTTCATCAAGCCCTTCAGCGCCGCCTGGTCGGGGTGCATGCGTATGCTTTCTGCCAGATAGCGGTAGCTGTCGCCGTCTTTGGCCACCAGTTTGCCCAGCAGCGGCATCAGCGTGAACGAGTACCAGTCGTAGGGTTTTTGCAGCACATCCGCGGGCTTGGAAAATTCCAGCACCAGCAGGCGGCCACCGGGGCGCAGCACGCGGCACATTTCGGCCAGCGCGGCTTCCTTGTGGGTCATGTTGCGCAGGCCGAAGGCGACGCTGACGACATCGAAGCCCGCATCCAGCGTGCCGCTGCGAAAGGGCAGGTGTTCTGCGTCACAGGCGCTGGTGGGCAGCACCAGGCCAAGGTCCAGCAGGCGGTCGCGGCCGACGCGCAGCATGGCTTCGTTGATGTCGGTCAGCACCACGCGGCCGGTGTCGCCCGCGGCTTTTGCAAACGCCCGCGCAAGATCACCCGTGCCGCCGGCGATGTCCAGCACCTGCATGCCCGGCCGCACCGCAGCCACGGCCACGGTGTAGGCCTTCCACACGCGGTGCAGGCCCATCGACAGCACGTCGTTCATCAGGTCGTAGTTCGAGGCCACAGAGTCGAACACGCCGCGCACACGCTGGGCTTTGTCAACTTCGTCAACGGTTTGATAGCCGAAATGGGTTTGCGCCATGGGGTGCTCGGGTTCTGTAGCTTCAGTGCCTTCAATGGCTGTGGCACGCGCCGCCGCTGGCCGGGGGGGGCGTGGGCGTGTCACGGTCGGCACCGGCGGCTTGCAAGCGTTGTTCGTAGCGTTGCCACAGCTCGGCCTGGTCGGTGCCCAACTCGTACAGGTAGGCCCACGAAAAGATGCCGCTTTCATGCCCATCACTGAACACCGGCTTGACGGCGTAATGGCCCACGGCGGTGATGTCCACCACCAGGACATCACGCTTGCCGGTTTGCAGCACTTCCTGGCCAGGGCCATGGCCTTGCACTTCGGCCGAGGGTGAGTAGACACGCATCAGCTCGAACGGAATGCGGAAGTGGGCGCCGTCGTCGAAGGCCACTTCCAGCACGCGTGAAGCCTGGTGCACGGTCAAGGCCGTGGGGGTGGGGGTGTCGCGGGTCAGTCCGGCCATGGATTTCAGTTTTTGGTAATTGCGGCAGGGGGGGCGTCGAAAGCAACGCCTTCAAACAGCAGGGCAACGGGGCAGGAGACAGCATGCGGTGCTTCAACGCGCAAGGTGTCATTCAGGCCCAGCGGGTGCAGCACCCACAGACCTTCCCCGCTCTTGCAAAACAGGTCGGCGTGCGGTCGGTCGGCCTCTATCACCAGGTAGTGGGTGAGCGAAGGCAGTTCGCGATAGAACTCGAACTTCTTGCCGCGGTCGAAAGCGGCGGTGCTGTCGGACAGCACTTCGACGATGAACCAGGGGTGGCGCAGGGCCAGCGCGTTGTCGTCATTCAGGTCATCGGGGTCACAGGTGACGACGATGTCGGGATAGAAGTACGCCTTGCTTTGGGCGGCTTGCACTCGCATGTCAGCTACAAAAACCACGCATGGCAGACCGCCCAACGCGCCGCGCAATACCACCGCTGTGTTCATCGTGATGCGGTTGTGTTTTATGCGCCCGCCGGTCATCGCAAAGACTTCGCCCCCGATGTACTCGTGCCTTTCCTCCTGGGTCTCTTCCCACGCCAGGTATTCGTCGGGCGTCATCTTCGTCGGCGTCAGAACTGCACTCATTCGTCACCCTCGGCTTGCGCTTCAACCTGGCGCGGCAACCCTAAACCAGAACACGCTTGATGCCACCGGCATTGGCTTTGGCGTTGGCGTTGGCGTTGGCCTTGGTCGCACAGCAGTTCGGCCATGGGTCAATGGCCTTGCGCGCTGGTTGGCGACGGCTCGAAAATGACGTCTTCATAAAACGCCGCGACAGGCAACTCGAAAGCATGCGGTTGCTCGAATTGCAGCGTGTCTTGTCTGGTCAAGGTGTGCAGTTCCCACACGCCGCGGGCGTTCTTCAAGTACAGGTCAATGTGGACGCGTGTGGCATCAATTAACAGGTAATGAGTCAACGACGCAATTTGTCGATAAGCCTCCAGCTTGATGCCGCGGTCGCGCGCGGCGGTGCTGTCTGAAAGCACCTCAAGCACCAGCCAGGGCGCTTTGATCTCGAGCGCGCGCCCGTCGGCCAGATCAGCAGGCGTGCAGGTCACGGCCATGTCGGGATAGAAGTAGGCGTTGACGGCATCGACGCGCAGCCTCAAGTCGATCATGAAAACGGCACAAGGCCCGCCTTTGAACGCCTGCCGAAAGGCGGCGTAGGCGTTACCTGTGATGAGGTTGTGATTCATGCGCACACCCACCATGGCGACGATCTCACCATCGACGTACTCGTGTCGTTCGTCTTGCGCGTCTTCCCAAGCCAGGTATTCCTGGGCCGACATCTTCGTGGGCGCGAGAACAGCACTCATGTTTCACCTCTTTGGGCAGCGATCAAGCGGTACTTGGGCAGCATACCCCTACACCAACACGCGTTCGATGCCGCCGCTGTTGGCGCGCGCCACATAGCTTTGCAACCAATCTTCGCCCAACATCACCCGCGCCATTTCGACCACGATGTAGTCTGCTTCCAGCAGGCCGCTGTTCATGTCGTCCTCGAAGCGCTTCAGGCCTTGCAGGCAGCTGGGGCAGCTCGTCAATATCTTCACGTTCGCTTGTGCAGCAGCGCTGAGGCCGGGTGTAACGGCCATCAATGCGCGCAATGCAGCTTCGCCCTTTTGCAACTCTTCTTCCTTGCGAAAACGCACCTGCGTGCTGATGTCGGGCCGCGTCACGCCCAGCGTGCCGCTTTCGCCGCAGCAGCGTTCGTTCTTCAGCACGTTCGGGCCAACGAGTGCTTTGACCGTCTTCAGCGGCTCTTGCAGCTTCATCGGGCTGTGGCAGGGGTCGTGGTACAGATAACCTGCCGAGTGAGTGGCAGCCAGCTTGATGCCTTTCTCAAGCAGGTATTCGTGGATGTCGATGATGCGGCAGCCCGGGAATATCTCCTCGAATTTGTAGCCCTGCAGCTGGTCGTAGCAGGTGCCGCAGGACACCACCACGGTCTTGATGTCCAGGTAGTTCAGCGTGTTGGCTACGCGGTGAAAGAGCACGCGGTTGTCGGTGATGATCTTCTCGGCCTTGTCGGCCTGGCCGCTGCCGCGCTGCGGGTAGCCGCAGCACAGGTAACCCGGTGGCAGCACGGTCTGCACGCCGGCATGCCACAGCATGGCTTGCGTGGCCAGGCCCACCTGACTGAACAGGCGTTCACTGCCGCAGCCTGGGAAGTAGAAAACGGCTTCGGTTTCCGCCGTCGTCGTCTGCGGGTTGCGGATGATGGGGACATAGTCTTTGTCCTCGATATCCAACAGCGCCCGCGCCGTTTTCTTCGGCAGACCGCCCGGCATCTTCTTGTTGATGAAGTGGATGATCTGCTCTTTGATCGGCGCCGCGCCCAGCGTGGCCGGTGGCGCGCTGGTCTGTTTTTTCGCCGC
>JANMJI010000130.1:0-18528 GCA_031371275.1 Betaproteobacteria bacterium | reverse complement strand
CTTTGTACGTGGCCGACCCCGACTTCGGCCCCGTACCACCGGGCGGTTATGCCGCGTTGCTGCAGCCGGCGTATCTTGCGCAGCGTGCGGCGCTGATAGGCCCACGCGCACTCGCCGAAGCGCCGGCCGGCAGGCCCGCGGACATGCCGGTTGCCAGCGCGATGGCGCCCATGCCCGAGCAGCCCGAGCACGGCACCAGCCATCTCAGCATCGTTGATGCGCAAGGGCATGCCGTGGCTTTCACGACCAGCATCGAAGCCGCCTTTGGCGCTTACGTGATGACCGACGGCGGCACCGGCCTGTCGGGCGGCTATCTGCTCAACAACCAGATGACCGACTTTTCGCTGGCCCCCACCGACGCGCAAGGCCGGCCCGTGGCCAACCGCGTGCAGCCTGGCAAACGCCCGCGTTCGAGCATGAATCCGACGCTGGTGTTTGACGCCCAAGACGGGCGTTTGCTGCTGTCGCTGGGCTCACCGGGCGGGCCTTTCATCATCCACTTCACGGCCAAGACGCTGATCGCCACGCTGCAGTGGGGGCTGGACCCGCAGGCCGCGATTGCTGCGCCCAACTTCGGCACATTGGGCGGGCCGCTGCTGCTGGAAACCGGGCTGTTCCCGGTGGCCACACAGGACGACCTGCGCGCCCGCGGCCACCGCGTGGCCGAGACGGCCCTGACCAGCGGCGTGCAAGCGGTGCAACGCGTACCGCAAGGTTGGCGCGGCGGCGCCGACCCACGCCGCGAAGGCGTGGCCCAGGGACAGTGAAGTTGCAGCGTTAGACAGTACGCTGCAGCGCACGCGCCGCCGCGTTCACCAGCGCCGGGCCGCGGTAGATCAGCCCCGTGTAGATCTGTACCAGATCGGCCCCGGCCTCACGTTTGGCGCGCGCGTCGGCACCGCTCATCACGCCGCCCACACCGATGATCGGGTAGGCCGGCCCCAGCGCAGCGCGCAGCAGCCGTATCACGCGGTTGCTGGCTTCGAGCAACGGCCGGCCGCTCAGGCCGCCCGCTTCCTCGGCATGTTGCAAGCCCTGCACCGCGCCCCGGTCGATGGTGGTGTTGGTGGCGATGACACCGTCGATGTGGTGCTGCGCCAGCGTGGCCGCGACCACACCCACCTGCGCTTCGTCCAGGTCGGGCGCGATCTTCACGAACATCGGCACGGCCTTGCCATGTTGCTGCGCCAGTTCGCCCTTGCGGGCGGTCAGCGCTTGCAACAACGCGCCCAGCGCCGCGTCGCCTTGCAGCGCGCGCAGGTTCTGGGTGTTGGGGCTGCTGATGTTGACGGTGACGTAGTCGGCATGCGGGTAGACGCCGGCCAGCGCTGTCAGGTAGTCGTCCACCGCGCGCTCGATAGGCGTGGCCGCGTTCTTGCCGATGTTCAGCCCGACAATGCCGCCCGTGCGGCGAAAACTGCGTGATCTTTGAACGTTAGCGATGAACGCATCCAGGCCGCCATTGTTGAAGCCCAGGCGGTTGATGAGCGCCTGTTTTTCCGGCAGCCTGAACATGCGCGGCTTGGCGTTGCCGGGCTGCGCCAGCGGCGTCACCGTGCCGACTTCGATGAAGCCAAAACCCATCGCGCCCAGGCCGTCGATGCAGCGGCCGTTCTTGTCCAGCCCTGCGGCCAGGCCCACGCGGTTGGGGAAGTTCAGCCCGGCCACCAGCGCGGGGTCGGCCACGCGCGTTTGTTGCCACAGGCACTGCGCGGGGGTGTTCTGCAGCCGGGCGAGGCTTTCCAGCGTCAGGTCGTGGGCGGCCTCGGGGTCGAGGCCAAAGAGGAAGGGGCGGGCAAGGGCGTAGGGCAGCAAGGGCATGGCCGGGATTGTCTTCGACAGCGCGGCTTGAATCGGTGGGGCCGCCGCACATATACTTGTGCATATACGTGAACACCAGACCAAAGGCGGCCCATGGCCCAGATCACGCTCTACATCGACGACGCCACCCAGGCGCGCTTGCGTGAAGTGGCCCAGCAGCGCAAGGTGTCGCAAAGCCAGTTCGTGGCCGACCTGATCCGCAAGGCCACGGCGTCGGAGTGGCCGCCCGAGGTGCTGGCCTTGGCGGGTTCGATTCCCGATTTTCCACTCGCCGAAGAACTGCGTTCCGGGCTGCCGCCCGACAGCCCACGCGAGCCGTTTTAGACCATGGAGCGCTATGCGCTGGACACCAACACGCTGTCGTACTACATGCGCCGGCAGGGCCAGGTGGTTGATCGACTGCATGCCCTCTCGCCGCGCCAGGTGATCTTGCCGGCGGTGGTGGTGTACGAGGTGAACTTCGGTCTGCGCAAGGCCGGCCGGCGCGATGCGCTGAATGCATTTGCGCGTATGGTGCAGGCCGCCGTCGTGCTGGACTTCGACGCCGAGGCCGCAGACCACGCCGCGCGCATCCGGCTGCATCTGGAATCGCAAGGCACGCCGATTGGCCAGCCCGACATTCTGATCGCCGCCACCGCACGCCGCCACGGCTGCACGCTCGTCACCCACAACACGCGCGAGTTCGTGCGGGTGCCCGATCTGAAAATCGAAGACTGGTATTGATATGACAGGCGATATGACAGGCGACATGACCGCCGACGAGATGAAGGCCCAAGTCGGCCACGCGGCGCTGGCCTACGTGCTGCCCGGTGAACTGGTGGGTGTGGGCACCGGCAGCACCGTCAACCACTTCATCGACGCGCTGGCGACGATGAAGGTGCGTGTGGCCGGTGCGGTGTCCAGTTCGGTGCAAAGCACGGCGCGTTTGCATGCCCATGGCATCCGCGTGCTGGAAGCCGCCGAGGTGCAAAGCCTGCCGGTGTATGTCGACGGTGCCGACGAGATCGACGGCCGCGGCTTCATGGTCAAAGGCGGCGGCGCTGCGCTCACGCGCGAGAAGATCGTGGCCGACCTGGCACAGCGTTTTGTCTGCATCGCCGATGCCAGCAAGCGCGTCGAAGTGCTGGGCGCTTTTCCGCTGCCTGTGGAAGTCATCGCCATGGCCGCCGCGCAACTGACGCGGCGCTTTGCGGCACTCGGCGGCACGGCCACGCTGCGGCCCGGCGTGCTGACCGACAACGGCCACCCGCTGCTGGATGTGCGCGGCCTGCACATCACCGACCCGCTGGCGCTGGAAGCCGAAATCAACCAATGGCCGGGCGTCGTGACGGTGGGCCTTTTTGCCCGCCACCGCGCCAGCCTGTGCCTGCTGGGCACGGCCACGGGCGTGCAGACGCTGGTGTTCTAATCGGGGTGTAACCCGCCATTCAAGGACCCGCTTTGGCCAAACCCAACTATTCGTTCGAGAAGCGCCAACGCGAGCTGGCCAAGAAGAAGAAGAAAGAAGAAAAGGACAAGGAAAAGGCCGCGCGCAAGGCTGCGGGTTTGCCGCCTATTTCCGATGACGATCCTGAAGACGGCGATGCGCCGGCCGAACCTGGTCAGCCCGGCGCTGACTGATTTCCCGCCGCCCGTGTGGCGGTTCGTGCGGCGCGCACGCGCCAGCGGCCCGGGTCTATCGCGTCGGCCAGGTCTTGCTCCAGCGGCCACGGTGCGCCGGTGGCCATTGCGGCCACCAAACGCCCCAGCAGCGGCGCCAGTGTCAGGCCCCGCGCACCGAGGGCCGTCAACACAAACAAACCGGGTTCGCGCGGCAGCAGCCGGGCCTGGTCCAGCCGCTGACTGGCGGGCATGCACACGCAAGGCATGGCGCCGGCGATGGGCAGGCGGTCGTCGGCGTGCAGGCGCCAGCCGGTGCGGCCCTGCAGCACCGCGGCCGCGGGGGGACGCAGGCCGCACAGGCTTTGCAGCCGTGCCAGGTTGTGGGCGTGGTCTTGCGGGCGCACAGCCAGGTCGCTGACATCGGCCACTTCACGCGTGGCACCGCACAGCAGGGCACCGGCGATGGGAATGGCATAGCCGTCGCCCGCCACCGGCATGCGCAAGCCGTGCGGCCCTGCCCACTGCGTGACCTGGCCGCGGCTGTGGTGCAGTGGCCCTATCGGGTGGCCCAGCGCGGCGAGCAAGGTGCCCGCAGACGCGGCGTTGGCCAGCACAACGATGGGCGCCTGCGCTTGCAGGCGGCCGTCAGCGCCATGCAGTTGCCATGGCCCATCGGCTGCGCGCGTCAGGCGCTGCACGTTCACGCCGCCGACAAAAGACACGCCGGCCTCTGACAAGGCCTGGCGCACCCAGGCCGCGGGCGCTATCCAGCCACCCCCCGGATAGAACCAGGCCGGCGCGGCCAGCGGCACGCCGGCGCGGGCGCTGGCGGCTTCGGCAGACAAGGCGTGCACATAGCTTGGCGGCAGGCCCAGGCGCTGCAGCAGGGCGTTCAGCGCGTCTGCATCTGGGCGTGCGTCGGCGTCCGCGCCGGCGGCTTCATGCACCAGCCGCAGCAACCCCGTGGCGCTGCCTTCAACGCCGGCCTGTGTGATGGCGGCGGCGTAGACCTGGTGTGCATACAAGGCCGCCGCGCGGTACAGGCGCGCGTAAGGCCCGTCGTCGGCGTTGACGGTGCCGTGAAACAGCCCGGCGGCGTTGCCCGAGGTTTCGGCCGCCGGTTCGGCTTGCCTGTCCAGCACCGTGACTTTCAAACCCAGCCGCGCCAGCGCCTGTGCCGCCGCGGCGCCGGCCAGGCCGGCGCCGACGACGACTGCGCTTTGTGCATGCGCCACCGCGGCCGAGGGCAGGCGCTGTGCACGGTAGCGCGGGGCCCAGCGCGCGACCGTGCCCTGGCCCGCGCGAGGGTCTACTTCAAAGCCCGCCGAACCCAGGTCCGTGTGCAAACGGGTGGCGACATTCGGGCTGCACAGCGTCGCCCCCGGCGCGGCGCGCCGGCCCAGCGCTTTCATCACGCGAGCCTGCCACAGCCTCGGGTCTTGTTCGGGTTCCCCTGCGTCCAGATAGAACGCGTCGGCGGCCAGCCGCAAACGCGGCAGCAGCGTGACGGCGTCGCCCACGGCCAGCAGCAGTTGCACGCCACCGGACTCGAAATCGAGGACGTGCAGATTGGGTGTTAGCGCGGGCCAGGCGGGGCGCAGCTGCGGTGCCACGTCGGCTGCCGGGGGCGGGTGTTTGGCCAGCGCGACGTAAAACAAGCGCTCGCAACGCGCCGGGTCTTGGCGCCAGACTTGCCATGTCGCCAAGAATTTCTGGCCCTGTCCGAAGGCGGTATCGACGATGACAAACCGCGCCCGCTGCGCCCAGCGCGCCGGCAGTTGATTGCCCTGCAAAAAGGCCTGCACGGCGGGCGTGTTGTTCACGCGGCCAGCGCCAGCGCCCGGGCTCTGGCCTGCAGCCAGGCCAGCAGTGGCGCACGCACGCCGCCCAGGTTGCGGTAGGCCAGCACGGCCGGGCTCATGCTGGCCAGTGCGGCGCGCAGCGCATCGGCGCGGGCGGCGGTGTTGACAGCCTGCGCCAATGGCTGCACGTCGACATGGATGGTGAACACCGCCTGCGCTGCGCCCGGCACCGGCACGAAGGTCTGGCGTTCGGTGCGCCACCAGGCCTGGTCAACGCCGCAATCGTGCCAGCGGCGGCTGGGGCCACCGTCAAGACCATGCGCGGGATGCGCATGCAAGCGCGGATGGTCGGTGATGTTCCAGACAAAACGCTCCCAGCGCTCGGTGCCTGCCGCGCCACCGGCGACCAGTTTCATCAAGCCAGCGCTGGCCTTCAGCAGCAATTCGTTGTCGGCCACCGGGCCATGCACTGCGGTGAAGTGGCGGCCCAGTTTTTCTTCGGGCGCCCAGTGGCTGGGCAGCGCCACGGCCAGCCAGGGGATGGTGCCGGTGGCGCCATCGACAATGGCAAAGTCTTCGGCGAAGGCCAGGCTTGCAAGGCCCGCCTGGCGCCACGGCGGCGGCAGGCCTTGCAGGCAGCGCGCCACTTCATCGCCCGCGCCGAAGACGCCGGTGGCGGTCTGCCGCAGCGTGCCATCGGCCTGCACGGCGGTGCCCAGTTGCAGCGCCTGTGCGTGGGTGCCGTCCCAGGCCCAGGTGTCTGGATGTTCCTGCGCAGCGTGCCGGTACAGCGCATTCAGCGCGGGCGCGGCGTCAAAGTCTGGCACCCCGCACAGCGCCTGCGGCCAGAAGGCCGACAGCACGGCCAGCTTTTCACGCTGGTGGCGCGCGCCCGGGGCCAGGGGCGTCAACTGTGGGCTGCCGTCGGCCAGTCGCCGCAAACCAGGCTGCATGCGAAAGGGCGCGTTGACGGCGGCGTCGAAATCAAAAGTCATGGCCGCGATGATGCCCATGAAAAAGGCACCCCGCGGGGTGCCTGTTCGTGCGCGCGTGACGTACGCTGATGACGTGCGCCGATGACCCGCGCGGACGACGTGAAATTCAGACGCGCTTCTTGTACTCGTGGGTGCGCGTGTCGATTTCGATCTTGTCGCCGTTTTCCACAAAGATCGGCACGCTGACGACGAAGCCGGTGCCCACCAGCTTGGCCGGCTTCAGCACCTTGCCCGAGGTGTCGCCCTTCACAGCGGGGTCGGTTTCGATTTCGCGCACCACGGTGGTCGGCAGTTCGACGCTGATGGCCTTGCCGTCGTAGAACACGACCTCAACGCCCATGTTGTCTTCCAGGTAACTGATGGCGTCGCCCATGTTCTCGGCTTCGACCTCGAACTGGTTGTATTCGGCGTCCATGAACACATACATCGGGTCGGCGAAGTAGGTGTAGGTGCAGTCCTTCTTGTCCAGGATGATCTGGTCCATCTTGTCGTCGGCCTTGAAGACCACCTCGGCGCCGCCGCCGTTCAGCAGGTTCTTCATCTTCAGCCGCACGGTGGCGGCGTTGCGGCCGCCGCGGCTGTATTCCGTCTTCAGCACGACCATCGGGTTGCTGGCATGCATGATGACGTTGCCGGCGCGGATTTCTTGGGCGATTTTCATAGCGATGTCCGTGTGGGTTTCCGTGCGGGTTTCTGTATCGACTTCCGGGTGAATGTCGGTGCTGCCTGCAGTGAAGTTTGCACGGCGCAAAGCCCTTGAGTCTAACAGCCGGCAGTACGCTTCTCCGGTGCTCGCACAAAGCCCAGCAGTTGCGAGACCAGATCGGGCTGCGTCGCCTGCGCCTGCTGCCAAGCCCGCGCCACGCCGGGCCAGGGCGCGGGCAGGCCGGGCCAGGCGGGCGGGCCGGGTGCGTCGGCCACGGTGCCGTTCCATGCCCGCCACACCGCAGCCACTGGGGCGGGGGCTTGCAGATGGTCGAGCAGGGCATCCACCTTGGCCCCATGCGCGCCGTCGTGTTGCGGGTAGGCCTGCCAGACAAAAGGCGCACCGGCCCACAGCGCCCGCACCAGCGAATCTTCACCGCGCACAAAGTTCAGGTCGCTGGCCCACAGCAGGTGGTCGAAGTCGGCCTGGCTCAGCCAGCGCAGGCGGTGCACGCGCAGGCCGGACGCGATGGTGCTGTCGGTCACCTGCTGTTGCGCCGCGCCGGGGGTCAGCAACAGCAGTGTGGGTTGCCGCGCCAGGTCTTGCAGCAGCGCGGGCCAGGCCGGGTTGTCGTAGCAGAACAGCGTGACGACCCTTTCGCGCGCGTGGAATGCGATGCCCTGCGTTTGAAGCCAGGCCGCGGCGTCAAAAGCCGCGCGTTCATGCAGCAACCCGGGCTCACGCAGCAGGCCGCCGGTGCGGGCCGTGAAGCCGGGGTAGAAGAACCACTTCGTCAAGCCGTTGCGTTGTGGCGAAGGCAGGCCGTGCGAACGTTCGACAAAAGGCTCGGCGCTGAGGTATTCCAGGTTCAGCCAGACGGGGGGTATGGGCCGCACCGCCATCGCGGCTACGGTGGCTTCGGGTGGGTCGCAGCCAAAGGCTTCGATGACCACATCGCCGACGACCGGCGGCCCGGGCCAGGGCAGCACCTCGACCCCGGGCGCGCCGTCCGGCGCCATGAAGGCCAGCGGCGCGGCGTCGTCGATGACCAGCCGCACGCGCTGGCCGCGCCCGGCAAGGCCGGCGGCCAGGCGCCAGCAGACACCGGCGTCGCCCAGGTTGTCGATGACGCGGCAGTAGATGTCCCACAGCAGTGCTGGCATGGCTGGATTATCGAAGCGCAGACAATGCCGGCCGATGAGCGCGCGCCCCGAAGAAAACCCTGCTGAAGCCGCGGCTGCCGAGCCGAAGACCGAAGTGAGCGCCGAAGTGAGCGCCGCGCTGAAGGCCGCGGCCCGCGACAAGCTGCTGGCCGAAGTGGCCGCCTTGCCGGCGATGCCCGGCGTCTACCGCTGGTTCGACGCGCAGGGCGGGCTGCTGTACGTGGGCAAGGCGCGCAACCTTAAAAAGCGTGTCTCCAGCTATCTGCAGAAAGACCACGGTGGCACGCGCATCGGCCACATGGTCGGCCGTATCGCGCGGCTGGAAACGACGGTGGTGCGCAGCGAGGCCGAAGCGCTCTTGCTCGAGAACAACCTCATCAAGACGCTGGACCCGAAGTTCAACATCCTGTTCCGCGACGACAAGAGTTATCCGTACCTGAAGATCACGGGCTCGCGTGGCGCCGAAGGGGCAGGGGCCCCGTCGGCTCAACGTTTCCCGCGCATGGCCTACTTCCGCGGCGCGGTCGACAAAAAGCACCGCTACTTTGGCCCCTACCCGAACGCCTGGGCGGTGAAGCAGACCATCCAGCTGATGCAGAAGGTGTTCCGCCTGCGGACCTGCGAAGACACCGTTTTCAACCACCGTTCGCGGCCTTGTTTGCTGTACCAGATACAGCGCTGCTCAGGCCCTTGCGTGGGCCTGATTGCAAAGGACGACTACGCGCGCGATGTGCGCGATGCCGAGCGTTTCCTGCTTGGCGAACCGCAGGAAGTGATGAGCGATTTGCAGTCGCAGATGATGATTTACGCCGAGGCGCTGGAATTCGAGAAAGCCGCCGCGCTGCGCGACCGCATCGGTTCGCTGTCGCGTGTCTTGCACCAGCAGTCGGTGGACGAAAGCAGCCTGTCGTCCGCCGACAAGAATGTCGACATCCTGGCTGTGAAGGTGGCCGGCGGTCGCGCCTGCGTCAACCTGGCGATGGTGCGCGGCAGCCGCCACCTGGGCGACCGTGCGCACTTTCCGACCCATGTCGATGACGGCGCGGCGCTGAGTGCCGAAGAAGCCGAGGCGCGCTTTGAAGAAGATCTGGCCGGCCCGGAAGTGCAGCATTCGCCCGAGGTGGCGGTGTTGGAAGCTTTCATCGCCCAGCACTACATCGGCCAGACCGTGCCGCCGCAGCTGGTGTTGAGCCACGCGGTGGACCCGGCTTTGATCGAAGCGCTGAGCCTGGCCTCGGGCGTGCGCGTGCGGGTGCAACACCAGCCGCGTGAACAGCGCCGCATCTGGCTGGAAATGGCGGCCAAGGGGGCCGAGCTTTCGCTGGCGCGTTTGCTGGCCGAAGAAGGCTCGGCCCAGCAGCGCACGCGCGCGCTGGTGGAAGCGCTGGACCTGGACATTGCCGACCCGGCCACGCTGCGGGTCGAATGTTTCGACATCAGCCATACCGCTGGGGAAGCCACACAGGCTTCTTGCGTGGTCTACGAAAGCCATGCGATGCAGAGCGGCCAGTACCGCCGATTCAACATCGAAGGCATCACCGGCGGTGACGACTACGCGGCGATGCGTCAGGTGCTGATGCGGCGTTATGCCCGGCTGGCCGAAGTGGTGGCGGCGGGCAAGGCAGACATCGACACCGACATCGCAGGCAGGGCGGCCAATGGCGGCGCGAGCGCCGGAAACAGCGTCGAAGCCACGGCCGAAATGAGCGCCCAAGCCACGGCCGAAACCAGCGCCGAAGCACCGGCCATCAAGCCCAGGCGCAGCGCCGCGCGCCTGCCCGATCTGGTGTTGGTCGACGGCGGTCGGGGCCAGGTCAGCATGGCGCGCGAAGTGTTCCAGGAACTGGGGCTGGATATCGCCTTGATCGTCGGTGTGGAAAAAGGCGAAGGCCGCAAGGTCGGCCTCGAAGAACTGGTGTTTGCCGACGGCCGCGAAAAGGTCTACCTGGGCCACGACTCGGCGGCGCTGATGCTGGTGGCGCAGATACGCGACGAAGCCCACCGTTTTGCCATCACCGGCATGCGCGCGCGCCGCGCCAGTGTGCGCACCGGCGGCAGCAAGCTGGAAGACATTGCCGGCGTCGGCCCGCGAAAACGGGCGCGGCTGCTGCAGCGGTTTGGCGGCCTGCGCGGTGTTGCCAGCGCCGGGGTTGCAGACCTGGCCAGCGTGGAAGGCATCTCCAAGGAGCTGGCCGAGGAGATCTACCGTGCCTTGCATTGAGCGGGATGGCCTTCGCAGGCTGACGCTGCAAGTGAGTGGCGTGCTGACGGCGCTGGCGCTGGCGCTGGCCGCCGCCTGCACCCGCCCGCTGCCACCGCCGCCAGCGCCGGCGCCTGCCGAGGTGCCCGCATCCGCGCCCGCATCCACACCCGCATCCGCGCCCGCATCCGCGCCCCAGCCCGCCAGCGCCGAGCCGCCACCGCAGGCTGCGCGCTACGTCCAACTGGCCGCGCCGGTCACCCCGCGCAACGCCGCCGAACTGCGCTTGCAGTTCGCCCGCCGCCTGGTCGCCGCACACCCAGACACCAGCTACACCGAACGTGCGCCCGACCGGCTGTGGGCGATTCCCGTGCTGGCGGTTGAACTCAACGCCAATGGCAGCGTGCGCCACATCACCGTGCTGCGCAAACCCAGCACCGGCCACGAAGCCACCGCGCTGGCCATCGCGGCCGTGCACCGTGCCGCGCCTTTTGGCGATGTGTCGCGGCTGCCCAAACCGTGGCAGGTGGTCGAGACCTTTCTGTTCGACGACGACCTGCGCTTCAAGCCCCGCACGCTGGACATCGAATGAGTGTGCCTTCCAAGCAGCCGCAGGGGCCGGGCGGCCTTGGGCACAATCGGACGATGTTCTTCACCATCCCCACGCTGTTGACCTGGGCGCGCATCGCGTCCATACCGCTCATCATCGGCGTGTATTACCTGGGCTGGGACATGGCGACCAAGAACCTGGTGGCGACGACCCTGTTCGTGCTGTTTGCGCTGACCGACTGGCTCGACGGCTGGCTGGCGCGCAAGCTCAACCAGACCTCGGCTTTCGGCGCCTTTCTTGATCCTGTCGCCGACAAATTCCTGATCTGCGCCTGCCTGCTGGTGTTGCTGGGCCATGGGCGGGTCGACACGCTGGTGGCGCTGGTCATCATCGGCCGCGAAATCGCCATCTCTGCCTTGCGCGAATGGATGGCCCACATCGGCGCTTCACGCAGCGTGGCCGTGCACATGCTGGGCAAGCTGAAGACCGTGTCGCAGATGGTGGCGATTCCTTTTCTGCTCTACGACGGCCGCCTGCTCGGCTTCATCGACACCCGCGTCTGGGGCACCGGGCTGATGTGGGTGGCCGCGGTGTTGACCGTCTGGTCGATGGCGTACTACCTGCGCAAGGCCCTGCCCGAGATCAAGGCCAAGGCGCGATGACATCGCCGGTGCCGGTGGCGGGCCTGCAGGCTGGCCAAACCGCGGCCTTGCAACGTGCGGTGCCGGTATTGTTTGTGCTGATCTGGAGCACCGGCTTTGTCGTCGCGCGCTACGCCATGCCGCATGCCGGCCCGCTGTCCTTCCTGAGCCTGCGCTATCTGCTTTCGGTGCTGGCCTTTGGCTTGTGGATCGGGCTCGCGCGTGCGCCCTGGCCGCAGGGCCGCACGCAATGGCTGCACCTGGCCGCCACCGGCGTGTTGATGCACGCTGGCTATCTGGGCGGTGTCTGGGCGGCGGTGAAGGATGGGCTGGGCGCAGGCATGGCTGCGCTCATCGTGGGCCTGCAGCCGGTGCTCACCGCCGTCTGGCTCAGTGCCTTGGGCGGCGGTGCGGCGCGGGTGCGGCCAGCGCAGTGGCTGGGTTTGGCGCTGGGCCTGGCGGGGCTGTTGCTGGTGGTGGGCCACAAGCTGCATCTGGGCCAGGCCCACGCGTCCAACCTGGCTTTGGCGGGCCTGGCCTTGCTGAGCATCACGGCCGGCACGCTGTACCAGAAACGTTGGCTCGCGCCGTGTGATGTGCGCAGCGCCAGCGCCGTGCAACTGCTGGCCGCGCTGGCCGTCACCGCGCCCCTGGCGTGGCTGGAGACCGACCGCTTCGACTGGCACCCCGAAGTGCTGGGTGCGCTGGCCTGGTCGGTGCTGGTGTTGACGCTGGGCGGCAGCTCTTTGCTATACACGTTGATACAGCGCGGCGCGGCCACCGCCGTGGCCAGCCTGATGTACCTGGTGCCGCCATGCACCGCGGTGCTCGCCTGGTGGCTGTTTGGCGAAACGCTGACCTTGTGGAGCCTGCTGGGCCTGGCGCTGACCGCCGCCGGCGTGGCGCTGGTGGTGCGCGAGCCTGCGGCCTGATGCGGTCTGAGGCGGCCTGACGCGGCCTGACGCGGCCGGGCCGGTGTTGCCGAATGCTTTGCTGAAGGCCATCCTGAAGGCTTTGCTTAGGGCTTGAAAGCAGCCCTTGTCAAGCGTGGAAGCACGCTGTCAACCCCCTGCCGCCACCCTCGACCGTGGGGGACTTGGGCCTAGAATCGCGCCTTCGCTTGACACTGCCGAAGCGAGCGGGATGTAATGGTTTCGCACCAAATTTCAAGACACCTCTGAGGGGAGTAGTGACGTGAACAAGAGTGAACTGATCGAGCACATCGCCAAGCAGGCCGACATCTCCAAAGCAGCGGCGGGCCGCTCACTGGAAGCCTTGATTGGCGCCGTCAAGGTCACGCTCAAAAAGGGTGGCAACGTCACCATCACCGGCTTCGGCACCTTCACTGCGCCCAAACGTGCGGCGCGCACCGGGCGCAACCCGCGCACCGGCGCGGCCATCAAGATCAAGGCCGCCAAGGTGCCCAAGTTCCGCCCCGGCAAGGGCCTGCGCGACGCGCTTTAGACGCACCCACGTTGCCATCACCACCGGGTGCTTAGCTCAGCCGGTAGAGCGGCGCCCTTACAAGGCGTAGGTCGGCGGTTCGAACCCGTCAGCACCCACCACCTCAGATAGAATCCGCGGCCCGCAAGCGTCCTGCCGCGGGCACCACTGCAGGCGCCTGGCGTGTTGGGTTTTGCTTAGGGCGCCACCCGTGCTGGGCGCCAGCCGCTCCATCTGTCGCGCAGCCCTTCGCTCGCGTCTCCCGAGGCTTCTTCCGATGTTCGATTTCTTCCGCAACCACACCCGGCTGGCGCTGGGCTTCATGCTGTTGCTCATCATCCCTTCGTTCATCTTTTTTGGCGTCCAGGGCTACTCGCGTTTCAACGATGCCACCAACGACACGGTGGCCAAGGTCGACGGCCAGAACATCAAGCGCGCCGAATGGGAAGACGCCCACAAGCGCTATCTGGACCAGGTGCGCCGGCAAGCGCCGACGCTGGATGCGGCGCTGCTCGATTCACCGCAACTGCGGCGCGACACGCTGGAAGGCCTGGTGCGCGAACGCGCGCTGTTGGCCGCGGCCAACCAGTTGCACCTGTTTCCCACCGACGCCCGCATGGCGCGCCTGTTTGACAGCGACCCGCAGTACGCCGGCCTGCGCGGCCCCGACGGCCGCATCAGCCGCGAACTGCTGGTCGCCCAGGGCATGACGCCGGCGCTGTTCGACCAGCGCCTGCGCCAGGACCTGGGTCTGCGCCAGGTGCTCGGCGGCATCCTGCAAACCGTGCCGGCCCCAGCGGCAGCGGCATCTGCTGCGCTGGACGCTTTTTTGCAGCGCCGCGTGGTCCAGCTACAGCGCTTCGAGCCCGCCGCCTACCGCGACAAGGTGACGCCGACAGAGGCCGAAATCGAAGCCTTTTTCAAGGCCAACGAAGCCCAGTTCCGCACCCCCGAGCAGGCCAGCATCGAGTACGTGGTGCTCGACCTGGCCGCGCTGGGCAAGGGCGTGAGCCTGAGCGAAGCCGATCTGCGCAAGGCCTACACCGACAGCATCGCGCGCTATTCGGTGGCCGAAGAAAGGCGTGCCAGCCACATCCTCATCAAGGCCGAAAAAGACGCGCCTGCGGCCGTGCGTCAGCAGGCCAGGGCCAAGGCCGAAGCGCTGTTGGCCGAAGTGCGCAAGACGCCGGCGGCGTTTGCAGAACTGGCGCGCAAGAACAGCGATGACCCGGGCTCGGCGGCGCAGGGCGGCGACCTTGATTTCTTCGGCCGCGGCCAGATGGTCAAGCCTTTCGAGGACACCGCGTTTGCGCTCAAAAGCGGCGAGACCAGCGCCATTGTCGAAACCGATTTCGGCTTCCATATCATCACCTTGACAGCCGTGCGTGGCGGCCAGTCCAGGCCCTTTGAAGAAGTCCGCGTTGAGGTTGAAGCCGAGGCCCGCAAGGCCGCGGCGCAAAAGCGTTGGGCCGAAGCGGCCGAGACCTTCACCAACACCGCCTACGAACAAAGCGACAGCCTGCAGCCGGTGATCACCAAGCTGATGCTCGAGAAGAAGACCGCCAGCGTGATGCGCACCGCCGCGCCCGGCGCCACCGGGCCGCTGGCTTC
Source organism: Betaproteobacteria bacterium (assembly GCA_031371275.1). Lineage (GTDB taxonomy): Bacteria > Pseudomonadota > Gammaproteobacteria > Burkholderiales > Burkholderiaceae_C > Rubrivivax. Next base: position 4,054 of record JANMJI010000130.1, on the reverse strand, counting down.
AACCAAGTTGCTGGACGCCATCTTCGCCAACGACACCGTGCGCAACAAGCGCAACACCGACGCGGTGGAAGTCGGCCCCAACCAATTGGTGGCCGCGCGCGTGGTGCAGCACACGCCAGCGCGCACGCTGGCGCTGGCCGAGGTCAAGGACAAGGTGCGTGAACGCGTGATCGAACAGCAAAGCGCCGCCCTGGCCCGCAAGGCCGGCGATGCCCGCGTGCTTGCGTTGCGTGCTGGCGCCAGCCCCGAGCCGCTGCCGGTGGTGCTGACGGTGTCGCGTGTGCAGTCGCAAGGCATGCCCAAGCCGCTGCTGGATGCGGTGCTGCGCAGCGACCCTGGCAAGCTGCCCAGCGTCACCGGGGTTGAACTCGGCGCCCAGGGTTTTGTCGTTGTGCGCGTGATGCAGGTGCTGCCGCGCGAACAGCCGCCTGGCGGTGAGGCCGCGCTGCAAAGCCAGTACGCGCAAGCCTGGGGTGCTGCCGAAGCCGACGCTTATGTGGTGGCACTGAAAAAGCGCTTCAAGGCGCAGCTACTGCCGGCCGCCGATGCGCCGGGGGACGCACCGGCCGGCGTCGCTTCGGCGCCAGCGCGTTAAGGCCTGGCAAGCCCGGCCGGCTATACTCCCTCGGCTCTGCGGTGGCTGTAGCTCAGTTGGTAGAGTCCAGGATTGTGATTCCTGTTGTCGTGGGTTCGAGCCCCATCAGCCACCCCATCCACCCCGCAGCGCCTCGCCCCCAAGGTCGCTGATCGCGGCCAGGCACTCGGCCCTCGGGCGTGAACTGTGTTTGGGCCAAAGCCCGCCAGGCCAAGCTCTCCGGCTTGGGATGCACGGGTTCGGTCCACCGACATCACCAGCGCCAGGTCGGGCTCGAACGCCGGGCCTTGCACGGTGGCCTGGCGGTATGACGCCGGCGCATCGCCGACGTGAGGGGACTGCACCGAGTTTCACCTCAGCTGCCCGCGGCCCGATGCCCGACGCCCGATGCACTCACCACGGAAGTTAGGCATGCCGACGCCGCCGTTTTTCAGCACCACGCGGGTCGGCGTGCGGCCTGGCATCGGCAGGCTATGGAAAAACCGGCACGGCGGGTTTCATGCGGAATCTCCTGAAGCGGGGGGGAAGTTTGACGAAAGCGCCGCCGCCGGCACGGCGTGGCGTTGCACAAACGCGGTGTCTGTGCGCTGCTTCCAGCGCTGCACCCAGCGGCCCTGTGCCGACAGCGGGCCCCAGGACGCGATGGCACGGCCGTCGGCGGTGGACAGCAAGGCCAAAGCGCGGCGCTGCGGGGTGTAGGTGGCAGCGCTGCCCTGGCCCAGGGCTGCACGCAGGTTGCGCGTCAGCACCGGGCCCATGCGCACGGCGTAGACGCCGGACTTGGGCAACGGCTGTGGCCAGGCGGCGCAGTCACCCGCCGCATGCACTTCGGGGTGCGACAGCGAACGCAGTTGCCCATCGACGGCGATGAAGCCCTGGCCGTCGGTGGCCAGGCCGCTGTGTTGCGGCCAGTGTTGTGCTTGCGCGCCGGCGGCCCACAGCACGACGTGACACGCACCGACAGCGCCATGGTGCACGGCGGGATCGAAGTCGACACCCAGGTGCAGCGTGATGCCGGCCGCGACCAGTGCGGCGTGCGCCGCGCGCACCGCGCCACTGGCCATGCCGGGCAGCAAGCTGGCGCTGCGGCTGACCAGCGTGCCAGCCACGGGGCGATGGGGCCGCAAGGTGCGCAGCCTGGCCAGAATGGCCAGCAGCGATTCCACGCCGGCCGCACCGCCACCCACTGCAGTGACATGCCATGCAGTTGCAGGGTTAGCATCAAGATACTCGGCCAGCAGCGCGTCCCAGCGCGCCTGCAAGCCGTCCAGCGGGCGCATCGCCATCAGCCGCACGCCGGGCGCCAGGGCCTGGGGTTCGGGCGGGTAAAGCGTGGAGCCGATGTCCAGCGACAGCACGTCGTAGGCCAGCAGCGCGCCTTGGCCCAGGCGCAGTTGCCGTGTGACGGGGTCCAGGCCCACCACGGCGTCGGCCAGCCAGCGTGCGCCTGCTGCGGCAGCCAGCGCGGCGGCGTTGATGCAGATGTCGTCGAAGCGCCACGCGCCGGCCAGCCAGCCCGGCACCATGCCCGAGTAGGGGGCCAGTGCTTGCGGCGACACCAGCACCAATTCCACCCCTGGCAGCGGCGCAGCGGCCCAGGCGCGCAGCACTTGCACATGGGCATGGCCGGCGCCGACCAGCACCAGGCGTTTCATTTCAGTACCGCCAGGCCGTTCCGAAGGTGCTGGGCGCCCCGTCGGGGGGCCGCGAACGAAGTGCGCCGAGGGGTCATGTCCACCAGCCCGGTGGCAGGTGTTGCAGATCGGCCGGCGCATCGATGTCGGCCACCGGCGGCAGTTCGGTGTGGCGCAGGCCCAGGTCGAGCAAACGCGCTCGGGTGGCGTCCAGCAGCCCGGGCGTGCTCCAGGGCATGTCGGCAAACAGTTCAGGCAGCGGCCGGCGCAGGCCGATCAGGGCATAACCGCCATCCAGAGCGGGCACCAGCACAGCATCGGCGCTGTGCAAGGCTGCGGCGGCGCGCTGCAGCATGGGTGCGTCGATGGCCGGCGCGTCGGTGCCGATCATCAATGCATCGCCGCCTTGCTCAAGCCGGCACGCAAACGCTGTGCGCATGCGCTGGCCCAGGTCGCCGGGGCTTTGTGTCGTCAACTGCACGCTGCCGGCCTGCGCCCGCCACATTGCAAAGGCTGGTTCCTGCGCGTTCGGTGCGCAGCACAACTCCACGATGCCCAGGTCGGCGGCCAGCGCTTGCGCCATCGCGTGGTCCAGCAGGCGCGCGGCAAGGCGGGCCGCACCGGCGGCGCCCAATGCCGGTATCAAACGCGTCTTGGCGTAGCCCGGCAAAGGCGCCTTGGCCATCACGATGACTGCACACGCCGCCTTCATCGGTAGGCCCGGGCCAGCACATCGGGCGCCACGCCGCGCCAGTAGCGCCAGCGCAGCAGCCACATCAGCGCGATGGTGCGCCACACGCCGCGCTGTTCCCAGCGCCGGCCCGAGGTGGTGACGCGCTGGCGCAAGCACAGCGGCGGCGCGATGGCGCGCAAGCGGCGCGACAGTTCGATGTCTTCCATCAAGGGCTGGTCGGGGAAGCCACCGACGCGCTGGAACAATTCGCGCCGCACAAAGATGGCCTGGTCGCCGGTGGCAATGCCGGTGCAGCGCGAGCGCAGGTTCATCAAGGTGGCCACCACCATCAGCATCGGCGAGTGGCTTTCAATGCGCACATCGAAGCGGCCCCAGGCCGGCGCTGCGGCCACGGCTTCTTCGGCAGCCGCGGGCAAGGTGGTGTCGGCATGCAGGAACAGCAGCATCGTGTGCCTGGCCACGGCAGCCCCGGCGTTCATCTGCCGCGCCCGGCCGCGTGGCGCTTGCAGCACGCGGTCGGCCAGGCCTTCGCAGCAGGCGATGGTGCCGTCGCTGCTGCCGCCATCCACCACCAGCACCTCGTGCCCGCGCTGGCGCAGCGGCGCCAAGGCATGCAACGTGGCGGCGATGCCGGGCGCTTCATCGAGCACCGGCACGATGATCGACAAACGCTGCATCATCTGGCGTCGTTCAGCTTCCAGTCGTAGTCGATGAAGGCCACCTCGGCTTTCTGTCCACGCACCACTTCACGGTCGGCCGGGGCGTCTGCCAGCTGGTCAGCATAACGTGCAAAGAACGCGGTCTCTGAGGTGATGCCTTGGTGGCCGGCGCGGAAGTCGGCGCCGAACCAGTCAAAGATTTTCGACACCTCCAGCGTGCGCGATGACGCGTTGTAGCGGTTGCGCGAACGGTCGGCCATGAAGCGCTGCGCCTGCTCGGCCAATTGCGCTTCCAGGCGTTCGGCGCTGAAGGCTTCTTCGCGCAGCGCCGGGCAGCCGATGGAAGCGCAGTTGACGGCAAAGTGAACGCGCGGGTCGTCGTAACGGCCCTTGGTGCGCAGCGTGTCGTGTTCGATGTTGTCCAGCGACATCTGGGTGCCCAGCAGCGCAATGAACTTCGGCTTCCACGGGC
>JANMJI010000126.1:0-7702 GCA_031371275.1 Betaproteobacteria bacterium | reverse complement strand
GTGCAGGTGGACGGGCGCGACGTGTGCACTGTCGAAGGCCTGGCCGGCACCAACGCGCAGGGCGACAAGGTGCTGGGTGATCTGCAGGCGGCCTTTGCCCGCCACCACGCGCTGCAATGCGGCTTCTGCACTGCCGGCATCTTGATGAGTTGCGCCGACTGGCTGCAGCGCGTGCAGGCGCCGACCGAAACAGCAGTGCGTGAAATGCTCAGCGGCCACCTGTGCCGCTGCACCGGCTACACGCCCATCGTTGCCGCGGTGATGGAGGTGGCGCATGCACGGGCTGCACTCAACGAACGGGCTGCACGCGGTGCGCGCGGTGCGCCGCACGCCGCGGGCCACGGTGCTGCTGCCGACAACGCGGCCAGCGTGGAGACCCACCATGTTTGACCTGGGCCGCACGCTGCTGCAAAGCCTGGAACGTTGCCCCGGCCGCGTGGCCGTGGTCGATGGCGACCAACGTTTCACCTACGCCGCCTGGGCGGGTTTGGTTGGCGCTGTGCAGCAAGGCCTGGCCGATGCCGGACTGAAGCATGGCGACCACCTGTTGGTGCTGCTGCAAAACCGCTGGCAGATGGCCGCGCTGCACTGGGCCTGCCAGTTTGCCGGCATCGTGGTCACGCCCTTGAACTGGCGCGCCAAGGGCGACGAAATCGACCACGGCCTGGCCGATTCGCGCGCCAAGGCGGTGGTCTATGAAGCGGTGGTGGCCGACGCCGTGGCTGCGTCCACACTGGCCGCGGGCGTGCTGCGCATTGCGGTCGGTATGGCTGGCAGCGGTGATGGTGGCGGTGCGGGCGGTGTTGACCGTGCGGGCGGAGCGGGCGGTGCGGGCGCAGCCTTCGGTGCCACATTGCGTTTTGAAGACTGGACGGCGCACGCCGCCGAACCCGTGCCGCACGCCAGCGCCGAAGACTGGTCGCTGATGTTGTACACGTCGGGCACCACCGGCAAGCCCAAGGGGGTGCCCCGCCGGCACCGCGCCGAACGCGCCGCAGCGCTGGCCCATGTGGCACAAAACCGCTATGGCGATGGTGAGTGCACTTTGGGCGTTATGCCGCTGTACCACACCATGGGCGTGCGCTCGCTGCTGGCGCTGGCGCTGGTCGACGGCCGGCTGGTGTGCATGCCGCGCTTCGACGCCCGGCAGGCGCTGGCCAGCATCCAGGCCGAAGCCGTCACGCACCTGTACCTGGTGCCCACGCTGTACCACGACCTGCTGGCGCACCCGAACTTCGCGGCCACCGACACCGCCAGTGTCACCAAGCTGGGTTTTGCCGGCGCGCCCATGCACGACGCGCTGTTGCAGCGCCTGCAGGCGGCCTTCAAACCCGAGCTGTTTGTGAACCACTACGGCAGCAGCGAGATCTACACCTTCAGCATCAACCAGCGCGCCGTGGCCAAGCCTGGCAGCGCCGGCCGCGCCGGCTTGAACACCCGGCTGCGGGTGGTGATGTTGGGCAGCACCGACCCCGCACAACGCGTGGCCGCGGGCGTTGAAGGCCAGATCATTGCCGACCTGGCCGGTGACGAAGCCTTTGAGGGCTACCACCGCCGCCCCGATGCCAACGCCAAGAGCCTGCACGGCGGCTGGTACTTCACCGGCGACATGGGCTACTTCGACGCCGAGGGCGAACTGTTCGTCACCGGCCGGGTTGACGACATGATCATCAGCGGTGGCGAGAACATCTCGCCGGCAGACATCGAATCGGTGCTGTCGCTGCACCCTGCCGTCGATGAAGTGGCGGTGGCCGGACTGCACGACGAACGCTGGGGCCAGCGCGTGGTGGCCTTTGTGAAAACACGCGGGGAAGTTGACGCCGCCGCGCTGGACGCCCACTGTCGCAGCAGCGACCTCGTCAACTTCAAGCGCCCGCGCGACTACATCTTCGTGCGCGAGATCCCCAAGAGCCCGGTGGGCAAAGTGCTGCGCCGCAAGTTGCAGGCCGGTGACTACGAAGCGGCAACCACCTTTACCGAGAACGCCCCATGAAAACCATCTGTGCCGCCTTGCTCGCCCTGTGCATTGCCGTGGTCGCGCACGCAGCGGAGCCCTACCCCAACAAGATCATCCGCATGGTGGTGCCCTACAGCGCCGGCGGCACGGGCGACCAGATCGGCCGCCTGGTGGGCGACAAGATGGGCGAGATTTTGGGCCAGCGTGTGCTCATCGACAACAAGCCCGGCGCGGGCGGCAACCTGGGTGCCGAGGCCACGGTGCGCGCGGCGCCCGACGGCTACACGGTGGTGATGGCGGCCACCAGCCTGGCCAGCAACCCGGCTATCCAGAAGAAGATGAGTTTTGATCCGCTCAAAGACCTGCTGCCGGTCAGCCTGTGTTGCGGTGTGCCGATGGTGGTGGTGGTGAATCCGGCGCTGCCAGTGAAGAACGTGGCCGAGCTCATCGCCTACGCCAAGGCCCAACCCGGCAAGCTCAGTTTTGCGTCCTCGGGCATTGGCACCAGCAGCCACCTGGCGGCCGAATTGTTCAAGCTGCTGGCCGGGGTGGAGATGGCGCACATTCCCTACAAGGCCGACTCGCAGGCCCTGCCCGACTTGCTGTCTGGCACGGTCGAGCTGATGTTCATGTTCCAGACCTCGGCGCTACCGCAGGTGAAGGCCGGCAAGCTGCGCGCGCTGGCCGTCAGCACCGCGCGCCGCAGCCCGGCCGCACCCGATCTGCCCACCGTGGCCGAAGCCGGCGTCGCGGGTTATGACTTCAACGGCTGGTTCGGTTTGTTCGCACCGGCGGGCACGCCCAAGGCGGTGGTCGATGCACTGGCCGCCGCGGCCGTGAAGGCGGTGCAGTCGCCCGACCTGAAAGCCAGGCTCATCGACGCCGGCTTTGTGCCCACACCCCCAGACACACCGGCGCAGTTTGCCAACTTCTTCCAGGCCGAAGTGGCGAAGTGGGCCCGTGTCGCGCGCGATGCCAAGTTGCAGGCGATTGATTAAGCCGCTGCCGCCCATGACACAAGTCCACACCACCCTGCGCGGCTGGCTGCGCCACCTGGCCGCCACCGACAGGCTGGCCCGCATTCAGGCCGGCGCGAAGCTGGAACATGAACTGGCGGCCATCGCCAAACGCCTGGACGGCACGCAGGCCGCTTACTTTCCGCAACCCGGCGGCCACGCCATCCCGGTGGTCAGCGGTTTCATGTCGCGGCGTAGCTGGATCGCCGAGGCCATGGGCGTGCCGCAGGCGCAGTTGCTGCAACGTTTTCGCGCCGCTGCCGACAAGCCTTTGCCCTGGCGTGAGGTGCCAGACGCGCCGGTGCAGCAGGTGGTGCACCGCTTTGCCGACGGGTCGCAGGCCAGCGCCGACATCCGCACGCTGCTGCCCATTCCCACCCACAGCGAACACGACCACGGTGCCTACATCACCGCCGGCCTGGTGATTGCACGCAACCCCAACACCGGCGTGCAGAACGTGTCCATCAACCGCATTCAGATTCAGAGCCGCAACCGCATGGGCATCCTGATCCTGCCGCGGCATCTGCATGCTTTCTTTGCCGCCGCCGAAGCCCAGGGCCAGGCGCTGGATGTGGCCATTGCCATCGGCGTGGACCCGCTGACGGCGCTGGCCTCGCAAGCCATTGCGCCGCTGGACACCGACGAGCTGGAAATTGCCGGGGCCTTGCACGGCGCGCCGCTGCCGGTGGTCAAGTGCCTGACGAACGAAGTGAGGGTGCCGGCAGAGGCCGAAATCGTCATCGAGGGCCGGCTGCTGCCCAGGGTGCGTGCGCTGGAGGGCCCGTTCGGCGAATTCCCCAAGTACTACAGCGCCCGCGAGGAACGCGAAGTCATTGAGATCGACGCGGTGACGCACCGCCTCAACCCCATCTTCCACACCATCGTGCCGGCCGAGATGGAGCACTTGCTCTTGGGCGCAATACCGCGTGAAGCCACGCTGCTGGCGCATTTGCAGCGCAGTTTTCCCAACGTCACCGACGTGCACCTGAGTGTGGGCGGCGTGGCGCGCTACCACCTGCATGTGCAAATGAAAAAGACCCGCGAAGGCCAGGCCAAGAATGTCATTTTGGGTGCGTTTGCCGGCCACTATGACGTGAAGCAGGTCATCGTGGTGGACGACGACGTGGACGTGCACAACGCGCTGGAAGTGGAATGGGCCGTGGCCACGCGCTTCCAGGCCGACCGCGACCTGGTGGTGATCACCGGCGCACAGGGCTCGGCGCTGGACCCGTCCACCACCGTCGGCTTCCCGGGCAACAAACCGCCCGTGCAGTGGCAGGGCTACGGCGCCAAGATGGGCCTGGACGCGACCAAACCGCTGAGCAGTGCAGAGCATGTGTTCACCCGCGTTCGCATCCCCGGCGAGGCCGCTGTGAACCTGGCCACTGCCATCACCGCCACCGGCATGGCCGCCCTGGCCGGCACGCCGCTTGAGCAAGGCTGATGGCCGCAAGGGCTAACCCACAAACAACACGCAGACACCTTCGATGGAAACCACCATGAACCTGAGCGACCTGAACCACCCCGCGCAAACATTGCCCGCGCAGCTTGACGGCTTTCGTGTCGAGATCGACCCGGCGCGCGAGCGTGCCGACATCGTGCTGGACCGCCCGCCCTTCAACGTCGTCAGCATGCGTGCGCGTGAGCAGTTGCGCATCACCTTCGAGGCGCTGGACGCCGACGAGCGGGTGCGTGTGATCGTGGTGCGCGGCCAGGGCGAACACTTCAGCAGCGGTGGCGACATCAAGGGCTTTCTGGAAGCCCTGCCCGAACATGTCAGCAAGCTGGCCTGGAACATCGCCGCCCCCGCACGCTGCAGCAAGCCGGTGATTGCCGCCGGCCGCGGTTACTGTTTTGGCGTCGGCTTTGAGTTGACGCTGGCCTGTGATTTCCGCCTCGTCACCGAGACCACGCTGTACGCGCTGCCCGAACAAAAGCTGGGCCAGATTCCGGGCAGCGGCGGCAGCGCGCGGCTGCAAAAGATGGTCGGCATCACACGCACCAAAGACATCGTGATGCGCAGCCGCCGCATCCCTGGCAAGCAGGCTTTTGATTGGGGCGTGGCGACCGACTGCGTGCCCGACGCCGAGTTGGAAAAGGCCACCGACGCGCTGGTGGACGAGTTGCGCAGCTTCAGCCCGATTGCCCAGCGCACGGCCAAGAAGCTGCTGAACGACACCGAAGACTCGCCGCTGAGCATCGCCATCGAACTGGAAGGGCACTGTTATTCGCGGCTGCGCAGCGCCGAAGATTTCCGCGAAGGCGTGGAGGCCTTCCACGCCAAGCGCAAGCCGAAGTTTGTAGGCCGCTGACACCCAACCCACACGAAGGAGACAAGCATGAAGAAGACTTTTGCCCGTACCGCCGCCACTATGGCCGCCACTATGGCCCTGGCCGCACCGCTGCTGGCGCTGGCGCAGGCCGGCCCCATCAAGATCGGCGTTGTCACGCCGCTCAGTGGCACCTACGCCGGCATCGGTCAGCAGGTGAAGTGGGGGCTGGACCTGGCAGCAGCGCAAATCAACGCCGCCGGTGGCGTGATGGGCCGCAAGCTGGAACTGATTTACGAAGACGAAGAAGCCAACCCCGCGGTGGCCACGCAAAAGGCCGAGAAGTTGTTTCAGGTCAGCAAGGTTGATTTCCTGACCGGCACCGTCAACAGCGGCAGCACGTTGGCGGTGGGCCAGGTGGCCGAGCGCAACAACCGGCTGATGGCCACGACGGTGTCGTTTGCCGACAGCATCACCGGCGACAAATGCAGCACGAATGTCTTCCGCGTGAATGCCCGCGCCGGCATGCAAAGCGCGGCGCTGGCCGACTGGATGGCCAGCACCAAACCCAATGCCACGGTGTTTTATCTGGGCCCCGATTACGAGATGGGCCGCAGCACCGTGGCCGCCTTCAAGGCCGCGGCCGAGGCCAAGGGTGCGAAGACCGCGGGCGAGGTGTTTGCGCCGCTGGACAACAAAGACTACTCACCGTTTTTCGGCCAAATTCGCGCGGCCAAGCCGACGGTGATCTACACCTCGGTGGCCGGCAACGACACCGTGCGCCTGTTCACGCAGATGGCCGAGTTCGGCGTCAACCGCAGCGTGCAGGTGGTGGGCGCGTCGGGCACCGTCACGTCACAGAACCTGGCGGCCATCGGCAAGGCGGCCGATGGTTTTGTCACCGGCGTGGGTTATTCCACCAGCATCGACAGCGCTGAGAACAAACGCTTCGTGGCCGAGTTTGATGCCGCCTACAAAGCCAAGCCCGACCTGTATGGCGCCGACAGCTACGGCGTGCTGTTCTTCTACAAGGCCGCGGTGGAGAAAGCCAAAACCACCGACACCGACGCCCTGCGCACCGCCATGCGCGGCCTGCAGTGGCCCACCCCGCAAGGCGTGAAGACGCTGCGCGCCGGCGACCACCAGGCCATGCAGGACATGTACGCGGTGCGTGTGAACGGCGGGCAGTTCGAGATCGTCGGCAAGGTGGCCGCAGCCGCGGCCATCGGCCCCGACACCTGCACCAAGTTCTAGTTCGAAGCTCTGGAGCGGCATGATGTTCGAGTGGCTGCAATTCGTGCTGGCCCCGCAGGTCATCAACGGCCTGTCCATTGGCGTGGCAGTGGTGTTGATGTCCTTGGGCCTGACCATCATCTTCGGGCTGCTGGATGTCATCAACATGGCCCATGGCGAGTTTTATGCCATCGGCGCCTACGCGGCGCTGGCGTTGATCGGCGTGGGCCTGCCGTTCTGGTGGGCGCTGGCGCTAACGCCCATACTGATGGCCGTGTTGGGCTACGCCACCGAGCGCCTGCTGATACAGCGTGTGTTCCACAGCAAAGACCGCCACACGCTGACGCTGCTGTTGACTTTCGGCATTGCCATCATCCTGGAAGACGCGCTGAAGATCGTGTTCGGCGCCAACCCGCAGCGCATTGACGCACCCATTACAGGCGCCACCGAAATGTTTGGCCTGTTCTTTCCCAATTACCGGCTGTTCCTGATGGCCGTGGGCAGTGCGGTGATTGCCGCGGTATGGCTGGTGGTGTTTCGCACGCGGCTGGGTGCGATGGTGCGGGCGGCGGCGTTTGACCGCCACATGGCGGCGTCACTGGGTGTGCCGGTGGGCGTGGTCTATGCCGGCACGTTTGCGTTCGGTGTGGCGCTGGCGGGGTTGTCGGGGGTGTTGCTGGCGCCGGTGTATTCGGTGTTCCCGACGATGGGGCGTGACTTCGTGTTGATCGCGTTCAGCGTGGTCATCATCGGCGGCATGGGGTCGATCAAGGGCGCGGTGATTGCCGGCCTGCTGTTGACGCAGGTGCAGTCGCTGTCCAGCCTGGTGATATCGCCGGTGTGGAGCGACCCGCTGCTGTTCGGCATCATGGTGCTGGTGTTGATGTGGCGCCCGCACGGCCTGTTCGGTCGCCTCGGCCATGGCTGACACCAGCACCGCACCCCGCAGCGCTGTGCGCTGGCTGGCCTATACCTTCTTCGGCCTGTCGTTGGCGTTTGCAGCGGTCGCCGCCGCGCTGGGCGATGTGTTCTTTTTCCGCCTGGCAACCGAAGCGCTGATCTTCGGCGGGCTGGCGCTCAGCGTGGATTTGCTGCTGGGCCGCACCGGCCTGCTGCCGTTGGGACAGGCGCTGTTTTTCGGCTTCGGTGCCTATGTCTCTGCACTGGTGCTGAAGCACCTGTCGGCTTCGTTGCCGCTGGCCCTGTTGGTGGTGCTGGTCACCGCC
>JANMJI010000124.1:0-10437 GCA_031371275.1 Betaproteobacteria bacterium | reverse complement strand
TTCTCGCCGCAGCCCGACATGGCGGCGTTTTTCCTTAACGTCTTCGAGCAGGGCGAGACCTTCGACCCGGGCTTGATAGACGCCTATTCGGCCTTCCTCGACCACATTGGGCGCCCCGCCCCCTTGCGCCAATTGGTGATGGATTCGCGGCAGATCGTGTTCAGCAATTACTTCGTTGCCCGCCCCGCTTTCTGGCGCGAATGGCTGCAATTGAATGAGGCCTTGTTCGCCATCTGCGAAGGCCCCGCCACGCCGCTGCAACAGGCGCTGACCAAACCCACCACCTACCCCGGCGCGGCGCAGCGCAAGACATTTTTGCAAGAGCGCGTGGCCTCGCTGCTGCTGACCGTGCAGCCGCAGTGGCGCACGCTGGCGGCCAACCCCTACAACATGGCCTGGTCGATGTCGCGGCTGCGCGAACACCCGATGGAAGCGGTGATGAGCGACGCTTTGAAGATGGCCTGGCGCGACCAGCGCTTCAAGCAGTACATCGACGCTTTTTCAAGCCTGCGCGAACGTTTCATCCACAGCGCGCCCAGCGCGGCGCCCACTGCATGAACAGCGTTGCCGAACACAGCCCCACGGGCCACTGGGTGGTGCTGACGGTGCCGCATGCCGAAGGCGTGACCGAGAACTTCGCCTTCGAGATCGCCAGCGCGCTGCGCAGCCACGGCCGCAGCGCGCAGGTGGTGACACTGGGCGCCGATGTCGGCGAGCAACTGCGCCAGGCACAGGTGCTGCAGGCGCAAGGCGTCATCAGCATCGGGCCGGTGCCGATGTCGCTGACGGTGGGCGGCACACCGCTGTACCTGGCCATCTCCGGCGCGGTGTTTTTGTACACGCTGGACACGCCGATCTACGACCTGATGAAGGTGCCGGCCGCGGCACAGTTCATCGCCGATGCCTGGCGCCATGAAAGGCTGGTGCCGGTGCTGGCCGAGAAGACTTTTCTGCACGACGGGCAAGCCGGGCCCGAGCCGCTGCTGCCGCCACAAAGCTGCTACCTGCCCTTCGCCGCCTTCCCCGACCGTGGCGGCCCGCGCGCTGCGCTGCCGGTGCAACAACGCCTGCTCGTCATCGGCGCTTTGGGCGCCGAACTCTCAGGCAGCGCCGTGCGCAGCGACCTGGCGCAAACGCTGCGCGACGCCAACACGCTGGGGCTGACCGGCAACGACCTGGCGCGTGTTGAAGAACGCCTGCTGGCCGTCACCGCGCGGCCCAACGTCGTGGCCGATCTGTTCGCATGGCTCGGCCTGGCGCCGCGCGCCGCGCTGAACCCGGCCGTGCAGCGTTTCGTGGCCGCGGCCGACTCGTTCATCAAGCGCCATCGCCGCCTGCTGGCAGTGCATGCGCTGCGCGGCGTGGCGGTGGATTTCGCTGGCCCGGGCTGGGACACGACCTTCAGCGACGAGCCCGATTTCCGCTTCCTCGGTTCGATGCAGCACCGTCACTTGGCACGCTTGATGTCGCTCTACCGCGGCGTCGTCAACTTCGACCCGAACTGGGAATGGGGCGCCCACGACCGCGTCTTCACCGCGGTGAGCCAGGGCGTGCCGGTCTTCAGCCACAGCAACCATTGCCACGTCGAAGAAGGCCTGCCGCCGCAGGGGGTGCTGCCCTTTGCGCCCAACGCGCCGCAGTTGGCCAAAGCCGCGCACGCGCTGCTGGCGCAGCCGCCCACCAGTGCCCCGGTCAGCGGCCATAGCTGGCACACCCGCATCGACCGCTTGCTGAAGCACCCCGCCATCCCCCCCATGCAGGCCGCCAGGGAATTGACCGCGTGACCATGAAAATCGCCATTGCAGGCGGCGGCTGGTACGGCTGCCACATCGCCAGTTCACTGAAAGCGCATGGCGTCGACGTGGCGCTGTTCGAACGCCACGAAGCGCTGTTCCATGAAGCGTCGGGCAACAACCAGTTCCGTTTGCACCAGGGCCTGCACTACGCCCGTTCGGCACAGACACGCCACCAGTCGCGCGACGGCTACCACCGCTTTGTCGAACGCTACCCCAAGCTGTCGCAAGGCGTGGCGCAGAACATCTACCTGGTGCCCAAGGGCACCTCGCTGATCGACTTCGAGACCTACTTTTCGATCATGCTGGCCAGCGGCATTTCGGTCGAGCGCATACCGCTGCACAGCGTCGAAGGCATAGATGCCAGCCGCTTTGAAGGCGCGGTGCGCTGCGAAGAACGCGTGGTCGCCACCGACAAGGCACGCGACCACTTCGCCAGCCGGCTGAACGGCTCGGCGCGGCTGTCCAGTGGCGTTGAAGACGTGCGCGACACCGGCTGCGGCACGCTGATCAACGGCGAGGCTTTTGACTATTTTGTTGACGCCACCTGGGGCGCTTTCAGCGAAGCAAACAAGGACTTGTTCTTCGAGCCCACGCTGCTGCTGTACTACCGCTGCCGCCAGGGTGGCCACGCCAGCCAGAACGGCCCACGCTTCCCGGCCATCACGCTGGTCGACGGGCCGCTGTGGTCGATCTACCCGACCGGCCGCGAACACCAGTTCACGCTGTCTTCGGTGACCCACACGCCGCTGGGCGCGTGCAGCACCAAGGCCCAGGCTTATTCACTGCTGGCCGCCACCGACGCCGACACCGTACAGCGCAAGCGCCTGGCCATGGAAGCTGAGGTGGCACCGTATCTGCCCGCCTTCCGCGACCTGTTCGAGTACATGGGCCCGCAGTTCGCGATCAAGACCAAGCCCGTGGGCCTAAGCGACAACCGGGCCTGCGGCGTGCGTTTCGACGGCCGCAAGGTGGCTGTGCAGTCGGGCAAGATCGACAACATCTTCTTCGCCACAGACCGCATCCTGGGCGCGTTGCTGCCCGATTGAGGAAACACGGCGATGGACGTTCTTGTCGGCCACACCGGCCTGGTCGGCAGCACACTGCTGCGCCAGCGGCCCTTCGACCTTTGCGTGCACCGCGCCAACCTGCACATGCTGCACGGCGTGCATGCGCAACACCTGTTCCTGAGCGCGCTGCCGGCCGAGAAGTGGCGCATCAACGCCGACCCGCCAGCCGATCTGGCCAACATGGCCTTGTTGCAACAAGCGCTGGGGGGCGTTCAAGCACAAACCGTGGTGCTGATATCCACCGTCGACGTGTATGCGGTGCCGGTGGACGTGGACGAGTTCAGCGCCGTCGGCACGCCATCGCCTTACGGTGCGCACCGCCATGCTTTTGAGCGCTGGGTGCGCGAGCACTTTCCCCGCGTGCTGGTGTTGCGCCTGCCCGGCTTGTTTGGCGCCGGGCTGAAGAAGAACGCGCTCTTCGATCTGCTGCATAACAACCAAGTTGAGCGGCTTCATCCACAGGCCCAACTTCAGTGGTATCCGTTGCAGCGGCTGTCGCCCGACATCGACCTGGCGCTGGCCCACGGGCTGGACCTGGTCAATCTGAGTGTCGAGCCCGTGACCACCGGCGAGATCGCCACGCGCATCTTCGGCCGCGCGCCGCTGGCGCTGCCGGCGGGTTTGGGGGCGGGTTTGCGGGCGATGACCCCGGCGCACTACAGCATGCGTTCGCTGCACGCTCAAACCTTTGGCGGTGGCCATGGCTGGTGCGTCGAGCGCGAACAGTTGTGGCCCGCGCTGACGAACTGGCATGCGCAAGAAACCGCGGGCCGTGGTGCGCAGACATGAACACGCCGCTGCGCTTCGCGTGCTCGAACATCGCCTGGGGCGCGGGTGCCGACGAGGCCCAGGTCTTTGACTTCCTGCAAAGCGTCGGCATCACGGGCATCGAGCTTGCGCCCAGCGTCGTCTGGCCCGGCTGGCAAGGCGCCACCGTGCTTGCGGCGCGTGCCTACGCGCAGGCGCTGGCCGACCGTGGGCTGCACATTCCTTCCATGCAGGCGCTGCTGTTCGGCTGCCCTGCGGCTGTGCTGTTCGGCGCCAACGGCAGCACCCACTTCGAGGCCCAGCTGGCGCGCTGCGCAGCACTGGGCCAGGCCCTGGGTGCCCGCGTGGCCGTGCTGGGCGCGCCCAGGCAACGCCAGCGCGGTGCGTTGTCCACCGGACAAGCGGCCGAGCAAGCCGCCGCGCCGCTGCGCCGTGCCGCGGCGCGTTTTGCAGATGCGGGCATGGTGCTGGCCATCGAGCCCGCGCGGCCCGAAGATGGTGGTGATTTCTTGACCAACACTACAGACGTTATGCAGTTCGTCCACAGCCACGGCGGCCCAGGTCTTGGTGTGCATCTGGACGCTGCGGCGCTGCACCTGGCCGGCGAAAGCCTGCCCGATCTGGGCCCCGTCTCGCAGTTTGCGCACTACCAGCTGAGCGAACCCGGCCTGGGCGACTTCATCGTGCCCCGCGCGCCGCAAGCCGCCAACCTGGCCTGGCTGCAGCAGCAAGGCTGGCCGCATTGGTGTTCGGTGGAAATGCGCAGCAGCCCGCTGGGGCTGCAGGCCGCAGGGCCTTGGGCGTTGATGCGGTCATTTCTGCAAACGGCGCGCTGACAACCGGGTCGGACGCGGCCATCACCGCGAGTACAGCATCAACAGGCAGCATCAACAGGCAGCATCAACAGCCGGCATCAACAGGCGTCGTCAACAGGCGCCGTCAACGGGCGTCGTAGCCGAGCGGCATTTCGCGCTGCAAAGGGCCTGCGCCAAGAATGGGTCCAGGGTCGGCCATGCCCCAGGGATTGCCGGCCGTGGCGCCGGCGCGACGCGGTGCCGTCATGCCCCAGCCACGCGACTTCCAGTCTTTGAGCCGGACGTTGTCGCCGTCATAGGACAAGCCTTCCTGCAACAGACGCGCGCCAGGCACGCTGACGGCGCGCAGCGGTTCGCAGCGGTAGAACGTGTGGCTGGGAAACAGGCTGTGGCTGACGAGCGCACAGCGAACGCTGCCGTCGGCCTTCACCACCAGCTCCAGCTCGGTCCATATGGGCGGGAAGGCGCTGGCGAATTCTGCGACCTCGCGCCCTGCGAAGTAGCCCACGGTGCCCAGTACAGCCGCACCGATGAACATCCCGGGTGGGCCAGCCCAGACACCTGCCAGCGCGCCGAGCTTGATACCCGCCGCGACGCCAGCCACACCCGCGCCAGCCCCGACCAAAGCGCCAACGCCTGACCCGATCTTCTCGGGGCTTTCTGTCCTGCAGCCCACCAGTTGACGGTAGGTTGCGGCCTGTCGGGTGACCGATACCGAACGCCCTGTCTTGCCCACCGGCGCGCTGTTCAGTCGAAGAAACGAAGGGCCTCGGTACATGCCCGACTTGTCTGCGAACACCGCCTTCGTGATGCCCAGTTTGTCGTCGATGTCAACCACCGCTTCCAGGTAATTCGAGAAGCGGTACTTCTCACCTGCCAGCACTTCATCACGGCCAATGCTGTTGCCCGGTTCACCGCCCTTGTCAACCTCGGGCAGGCCCGTCTTGGGATGGATCCAGCTGAAACTTGCAGCGCTCGCAATCAGTCGGTTGGTGCTCATGGTCAAGACCTCGCCACACAGGAGGTCGAGATTTAAGCAGTTCACCGCCGCAGCCGCTTCCACGGGACTGGGGACGCGGCCGTCGACTGCGCGGGCCTACCCGCCCGATCGGCAAAACGGGGCCAGGCTTGCTTTGAACAGTGGTGCTTCAGGCCGGGCTCAGCACCGCAGCTTCAGCCTGCGCCGCCGCCACCGGCGCCGTGTTGAAGGGCCCCAGATCATCGGGCAACCCACCAAAGTCAGCCCGCATGGTGCGCGCCAGCGTGCGCTCGACCAGCGTCGTGGCCACCTTCACCAGCTTCACGCGCATGTAGTGCGCGCCATCTTTGCTGCACTCGTTCAAGCGGCCGTCCAGATAGCTCAATTGTTCGACATGGAAGCGGGCCTCGAACCAGCCCAGATACCAAAACCATTCGGCGTAGTAAATCCACGAGTTCTCGTTCAGCGCGCGCACATGCGTCGGGTCTTGCCAGGCCGTGTTCGCCTTCTCGTATGGCACTTCGATTTGAAGTTCGCCGCCCGTGCGCAGCAGCATCAAGCAGTTGCCCATCAGCTTGGGCAGGTCTGGCACATGTTCGAGCACGTTGTTGGCGAAGATGGTGTCCAGGCTGCCGGGGTGCAATTCAACCGCGCCGGCCAGGCCACTGTTGATCTTCACCGGCCAGGCCAGTGTTTGTGCCAGGTCCAGCACCGCATCGGGCTGTGCGCTGGCCAGGATGTCGACATTCAACCAGCCCGGCTTGTAGTCCTTGCCCGACCCGATGTGCAAGCGCGTCGGCCGCCACGGCGCGGCGCTGCTGCGGGCCACGCGTTCGGTGTGGTGCAGCGCGCCTTGCGCCAGGGCCTTGGCGTACTGATCCAGCACGTCGTGCTGGTCGAACTGCGCCAGCTTGTGGCGGCACGCGTCGGCAAAGCCCGGCGCCGCAAATTGTTCGGCAAAGAAGCTGCCGACTTCGACGCTGGGCACCCAGAACACGCTGTGCTCGAACTGCGGCGGGGGCTGCGTCGCGGCGGCACGTTCGCTGACCACCGGCGTGCCCATCGAAAGGCAATGAAACACCCGCGCTTGTTCGAAGCGCGCCGTTTCGTAGAAGTGGCAGTTGAAGACCACCTTGGCCTGCGCGACAAGGCCGTCGCGTTCTGGCCCGAAGATCAAGCCGCGTGGCACGGCCACGGTGCGACCGGCGGCTTCAATCTGCGCAATCATTTGGCGCCGGCGTTCGTTGACGGCGCCGAAGAACAGGATGTCTATGGGCCGGCGTTCCAGCGCCAGGCCCGCGGGCTGCGCCAGGTAGGGCGCATGCGCAAACGACACGATGGGCACGCCGCGCGAAGCTGCGCCATAGGCTGCAACGTTGCTGGCAACGTAGTCGACCACCGCCGACGTGGCCAGCAGTTCCAGGTAGCTGGCGGCCACCGGCTTGCCGCCCGCGCCCAGTTGTTCCAGGTTGACGAAGACGCAGCTGTGGCGTTCGCGCAGCGCGGCATCAAAGCCCAGGTGGGCGCCAAAGATGTAGTTCACCGCGTCATGGCGCAGGCGGTTCTTGGCGATCGTCACCTCGGCACCCAGGCGCCTGAACTGGTAGCGAAAGAAGCGCGCCTGGTCCAGAAAACCCAGCGGCGACACGTCGCCCACGGGTTGCACGATGCACAGGTGAATGGGCGGCTGGCGGATGTGTGGCTGGCGCATGAGGGTGCCTCTTGGAATGCTCAAATTTCGTCGGCGAAGCGCAGCATGTCTTCGGGCAATTGCAGCCCCAGGCTTTGCATCATCGCGGCGCGTGGGCCGCTCAAGTGCGCGGCCGGGAAGCGGGCGTAGATCGACAAGAAATCGAGCCAGAACAAGCGCCGGCGGCGGGCCTGCATCGATGTCGTGGCATTGCCCGTCTTGTCGATGCTGACGACATCAAAAGCCACATGCGACAGCGGCAGTTGTGCGGTGTGGCGCAGCAGGAATTCCCAGTCTTCATGGCTGCGCAGTTGTTCGTCAAAGCGGCTGCTGATGGCCGCGCGGCGCAGCAGGTAAGCCCCCACCGGAATCTGGTTGCAAATCAACAGGTGGTCCACCGTCAGCGGCGCCAGGTCGTGCTGCACACGCTGGTCGCTGGTGAAGGTGCTGAAGTTGCCAACGACGATGCCTTCGTGCGTGGCGGCGTGCTGCAACAGCGCGTCCAGCCCACCGGGGTTGTAGAAATCATCGTCGTCAAGAAAGGACACGAAGACACCGCTGGCCAGGCCCAGGCCCAGGTTGCGGCTGGCCGACAGGCCGCGCTGCTGGCCGGCCTTGAAGATGTAGCGCGCATTGAAGCGGCGTGCCAAGTCGAAGCCCGAGCCTTCGGGGCAGTCGTCAACGACGATCACTTCGCGGTCGGCCGCGCTGGCGGCCGTGGCCGCGGCCACACTGTCCAACGCACGCGCCAGCGTCTGCGGGCGGCGGTAGGTGGGAATGACGATGGACAGGGTCTTGTGCATCAGCGGCGGGTGCATTGGCGGTGCGGCCATAACAGCCGCAGTGTGCGGGTCGCCCGGGTTTTTGATGCGCCGATGTAGGCCGGTTTGCAGCCTCAGATCAGGCTGCGGATGGGCCGCTGTTCAGCAGCGTGGTTCAGCGCGTGTCGTTCAGAACGCCAGCGCTTGCAGGCCCCTGCTGACCTGCAAACCAGGCGCAAGGATGACGACGACACCGCGCGCAGCTTCCACCACCGCATCGGCCGGCACGTTGCAGGTGACGACGGCACCCGGGCGCACACGGGCGCGGGCACCGATGTGCAGGCCGGCATAGACCACGGCGCCAGCGCCAATGCGCGCGCCTGCACCCACCACAGTGGGCGCTTCGCCGTCTTCGGCGTCGGCAAACACCGCGTTGGCGCCGACCCACACATCGGGGCCCAGCCGCGTGCCGCGGGCCAGCACGGCGCCGCAGCGCACCTGGCAGCCTTCACCCAGGCGCACACCGGCTTCCAGCCGCGCCTGCGCATCGACCCGGGTGGTGGTGCCAGCGGCTTCCCCCAGCAGCTGGGCCAGGGGCATCTCGTCGATCAGGGGCAGGTCGCGTGCAGACATGGGGCAAGTCCTTTTTCGGCCGCAGACAGGGCGTCCGTCTCAGACTGCATTGGAAAGCCGCCCTGCGTTTTCGATGCGATTGAAAAGGCCGGGAAATACCGGCTTGCTCGAATCATTGCCAGCCCAGACCGGGCGGGTTCAACGCAGCCAGTCGATCACACCCCGCCCCAGCGACAGCAGGTTGTAGTGGCGTCATATCCGGTCTACCATGAAAACGAGACCGGGCAACTTGGGGAGCGTGCGATGCGCAAGACAAGCAGATCGTTGCATCCGCAATGGGCGCGTTTGCGCCAAGGGTTGCGCGGTGCCGCGCGGCAGCTGACCATCGCGGCGATGCAACTGGCAGCGGTGCAACCGCTTGTTTGGCATGGCCGAGCCATTGCGCAAGACTGTGCAGCGTCAGCAGCAGCGGCGTCGGCAGTTGCGGCACCTGCGGCGCCCATCGACAGCCAGTCTGCCGGCGAAGGTACGGTGCAAGACATGCCTGGCCAGGACGCTTCCGACAGTGCGGACAAAAACGCAGAAGCTGGAGAGTCGGTGCCGGTCGATGTCGATTTCACTTCGGACGCTGCGTTGGCCAGTGACGTCAACAGTCAGTCCAGCGCTGGCGACGGAGGGCAGGCAGCCGGTTCACCGGGTGGCAAGGACGGCAATGGCAGTGATGAGCGCCCCCAAACCTCTAATTGGTCAACTGCGCTTCCTTGGGGTGTGGGTGGTACTGGCACCAACTACATCAACTGCTTCCACTGCATTGTCTTGGATCCGGTCGATGTCACCAGGGCGGACAAGCCGCACGTTCAGGTGGACTACTTGTCGGTGGGCAGCGGGCCGCTTCGCCTTGCAAGGTCGTACCACAGCAACACCGCCGTCTTCAATGCACGCACCACGACGTCAATCGGCGCCGGCTGGCGCCTTTACTACGACCGATCCGTCGAAGCGCTTTCGTCAACGCAAGTGCGACTGCACAGGGCCAACGGCAGCATCGTGAACTTTGCCTGGAACGGTGCATCCTGGGTCAGCAGCGGGGTTGCCGGCACTTTGAGTGCGACCGCGCAGTCATGGTCCTACCTGAACGAGCAAGACACGGTTGAAAATTACGACGCTGGCGGCCGGCTCACGAGTCTGGTGTTGGGCGGTCTGGTCACAACGGTGCAGTACGACGGCGCAGGGCGCTTGTGGCGCGTGGCCAGTCCCTTTGGTCGGTCGATCGTCTTCGGCTACGACGGCGCGGGCCGGGTGTCCGGTGTCACGCTGCCCGACGGCAATGCGCTGGCCTATGGCTACGATGGCAGCGGCAATCTCGTCAGCGTGCGCTTTGCCGATGGCACGGTTCGGCAGTACCTGTACGAGAACGGTGCGTATCCCCACGCGCTGACTGGCGTCATAGACGAAAGTGGCCGCCGCCGGCTGACGTGGACCTACGACGCGGCGGGCCGGCCCAATGGGGGTTGGTACGGCAACGGCGTCAACGCCGTTGCGATTCAGTACAACGGCGCGACAGTCACGACCGCCGACGCTCGCAACACGCAGCGCACCCGGACAATCGGCTCGGTGGGCGGGCGCCAGGTCATCAGCTCATTGCAAACCGCGGCCACTGCCGACAGCGCGGCCATCGCCTGGGGCTTCAGCCACGATGCCAACGGCATGCCGTACCGCACGGTCAGCCGCACGGGCGAGGTCATCGAAACGCTGCACGACGCGCGCGGCTTGCCTTATAGCGAAACCCGCGCACTCGGCACACCGCAGGCTTTGGTTCGCAACACGGTATGGCACCCGGTCTGGCACAAGCCGGTGCAGGTGAGCACGGGTGGCGTCACCTTCAACCACAGCATCGACGGCCTGGGCCGCATCACTGCCACTGCACGAAGCGCCGCGGGCCAGCCCAATACCACCGTGGCCAGCCGCACGTTCAACGCCCAAGGCCTGCT
>JANMJI010000099.1:0-27017 GCA_031371275.1 Betaproteobacteria bacterium | reverse complement strand
GAGGTCCTGACGGGCTGTGGGCGTGGTGTTGCGATGATGCGCTTGAGCGGATGATCAAACGGGGAAGCAGGCAAGGCGTCCTCGCGGGGCCGAGATCATCGCGCCAAAGAGGGCACAGAAGACGGCGCTGAACTTGGCGATGAGGCAGGCCGATGGTCAACGCCACCACCAGAATCCGGGCGTGCGTCAGCAGCCCGGTAGTCTTCGGCCACCTTCTGCGCCAATCGCCAGGTTTCCAGTCTCAGCTGGTGGGCGCGCCGGCGCGCGTCATGGGGCGCAGGACTTGGCGTGGAAGCTGCCCGTTCGGCAAGCAGATCGGCAAGGTCTGGCCGCGGCGCTGCCTCTGTCAACCCTCTCATCCGCTCAAATCCAAGGATGGGGTCCTCACAGTTCTGCACTGCAAGTCGCGCGATTTCTGTGTCTGAAACGGCCGCCGAGAAATTCTTCTTGACGTACGCGGTTGCGCAGTCCCATGCGGCCCTGGACAAGGTGAGTTCATCGGCCGCGGCGCGCTGCTGATCTGGTGCAACGTCGGCTCTCTCACCGCAAGCCGTGGCCAAGGCGGCAATGCAGAGAACCAAGAGGGAAGTGACGACAGAAGGTCTCATGACGCCCAACGTCTGTCTAACAGTTGGTCATTGAACACCGCCACACGCGCCCTTGCATCGGTGCTTCCCCGTCACGCCCCATTGTCGATTCACGCCAGCGCTGCACGCAGCGCCTGCAACACCGCGTCGGGCGCTTCGGCCATCAGCTGGTGGCCGGCGGGCACGGTGTGCACGCTGGCCTTCAGGCTTTGTGCCAATGCCGCCGCGGCCTTGGGCGGGGTCATCTGGTCGGCCGCGCCCAGCACCAGGTGTACGGGGCAGCGCACGCGGGCTGCCGCGGCTTCGGCGCCGGCGTAGGCATTGCACGCGCTGAAGTCGGTGTGAAACAAACGGCTGTCGCCCTGGCCTTTCAGCACCAGGCGCATCAGCGCTTGTGCGCCGCCGCGCAACCACGCGCCGGGGCCGGGGTATGAAGGTTTGGCGGCCAGTGTGGAGAACGACCAGGCCACCACCATGTCTATCGCTTTCAACGGGTCAGACAGTGAAGTCTCGAGCAAGGCCGGCGCCACTTTCATGGGGGTGGCCGTGCCCAGCATCATCAAGCGCGATACACGTTCCGGCGCCTGGCCCGCAGCTTCCAGCGCCACCAGCGATCCCATGCTGTGGCCGGCCAGCGCAGCCTGTTGCACACCGGCCGCGTCCATCAACGCCAGCAGCCAGCGCCCCATGTCTTCGACGCTCGTCAGCGCCGGGCCGGCGCTGCGCCGGTGGCCAGGCAGATCCAGCGCCAGCACGCCGTGGCCGTGGTGCGCGAACCAGCGCGCCAGCAGCGTGAACACGCTGTGGTCGTTCAGCGCGCCGTGTACCATCACTATGCAGGGTAGGGTGGCGTCGAAGATCTTGCCGCCGGTGTAGGCATAGGCTGGCTGGCCGTCGACTTGCAACTTCATGCGCCAGCCTTTTCTGCAATCTTGAAGGCGCGCTTCAGGTCTTCGATGAGATCGTCGGCGTCTTCCAATCCAATGCTCAAACGGATGGTGCCGGCGGTGATGCCAGCGGCCTGCAGTGCGCTGTCGTCCATGCGGAAGTGCGTGGTGCTGGCGGGGTGTATGACCAGGCTGCGGCAGTCGCCGACATTGGCCAGATGCGAAAAAATCTTCAGCGCTTCGATGAATGTTTGCCCCTGGCGGCGCGACCCCTTCAAGTCAAAGCTGAAGACCGCGCCGCAGCCGCGCGGCAGCAACTGCTTGGCCAGCACGTAACTCGGGTGGCCTGGCAGTTCCGGGTAGCCCACGCCCGCCACCATCGCATGGCCGGCCAGAAAGGCCACCACCTTGCGCGTGTTGTCCACATGCCGGGCCATGCGCAGCGGCAAGGTCTCAATGCCTTGCAGGATCAGCCATGCGGTGTGCGGGCTCATGCAGGCGCCGAAGTCGCGCAGGCCTTCGCGCCGGGCGCGCAGCAAGAACGCGCCGTCGGTGCTTTCTTCGCTGAACACCATGCCGTGAAAACCAGCATAGGGCTGGTTCAATTCCGGGAAGCGCGGCGCGGCATGCCAGTCGAAGTGGCCGCTGTCGACCAGCAGGCCGCCGATGACCGTGCCGTGGCCACCCAGGAACTTGGTGGCGCTGTGGAAGACCAGGTCGGCGCCATGCTCGAACGGTTTCATCAGCCAGGGCGTGGTGAAGGTGCTGTCGACCAGCAGCGGCACACCGGCGTCATGGGCGATGTGGCTGACGGTGGGAATGTCCAGCACGTCCAGCCCCGGGTTGCCCAGCGTTTCGCCGAACAGCAGCTTGGTCTCGGGCCGAACGGCAGCGCGCCAGCCATCGATGTCGCCGGGCTTGACGAAGGTGGTGCTGATGCCAAACCGCGCCAGCGTGTAGTGCAGCAGGTTGTGGCTGCCGCCGTAGAGCGCGCTGCTGGCCACGATGTGCGAACCCGCGCCGGCCAGCGTGCAGATGGCCAGGTGCAGCGCGGCCTGGCCGCTGGCGGTGGCCAATGCGCCCACACCACCATCGAGTGCCGCAATGCGTTCTTCCAACACCGCGTTGGTGGGGTTGCTGATGCGGCTGTAGACGTGGCCTGAACGTTCGAGATTGAACAAACTCGCGGCGTGTTCGCTGCTCTCGAAAACGAAGCTGGTGCTCAGGTGGATGGGCGTGGCGCGGGCGCCCGTGGCGGGGTCGGGCGCGGCGCCGGCGTGCAGTGCGAGGGTGTCGAATCCGGGGTCGGCGTGGCCGGGCATGGCGTGCCTTTTTGGGCGGTGGAAGCGCCATTATTGTGGGCGATGCCACGCCCCGTCCGCCGCGGCTGCCCTGTGCGTGCTTTCGGGCCTGCGCGCCCGGCGGGCCGTTCTTCAACGCGCTGCCACGACCCCGTGGAAAAGGGCTGTGCGGGCCACGCGCCCGGCAGTTCGGTGCCGTCATCGGCACGCCTGGGCAACCAGTACCTGAGCCTGGGCGCGCTGTTCAAGTCCAGCGCTGGCTTCGTGGCCTTGGTGGACCATTTCCGGTCCAATCCGAATGCCACGCCGTCGCCGCCCAACATCATTGGCGGCACGTCGCTTGCGGGCTCGCTGGGCTATGGCCAGCCGGTTGAGATCGAGTTTGTGATGCCGGGTGTGGGCAGCGTGCCGGCCGCCGATGTCGGGGTGGTTGGGACGGATGCCACACTGACACTCACTTTGCCAGGTAGCCACCGCGTGATGCTGGCCAGCGACACCGGCTCTGTGGGCTAGGACAACTTGCAGTTCGGCACGCTGGCAGCGGTGCCCGTGCCCGCCGCGCTGCTGCTGTTGCTTGCGGGGCTGGGCGCACTCGGCTTGCGGGCGAAAAGCGACCGACCGCGGCGGCGCCCACGGCGACCGCAAAGCTGTTTGCGCGCGCTTGGGGGTTGGTCTTCGGGGCCGTCGAACGCCCCGCAATGTGGGCTATATTGACTTGGCGCCCACAGGCCAGTGGCCGGGCCCATCCACCCCAGAGAGCCCGCCATGAAAGTCACCGACATCCTGCGCGTCAAGGGCAACACGCTGTACACCGCGCACCCTGACCAGACGCTGGCCGAAGCCGTCAAAACCATGGCCGACCTCGACATCGGATCGCTGGTGGTGATGGAGCATGGCGACGTGGTGGGCATGCTCACTTTCCGCGAAGTCATTGTGGCCGTGGTGGCGAATGGCGGCAGCCTGGGTGATCGCCATGTGCGCAGCGTGATGGACGACGCGCCGCTGACGTGTACGCCCGAGACTGGCGTCGACGAAGTGCGACGCATGATGCTGCAACGCCACGCCCGCTACATGCCGGTGCTGGACCGCCGCACGCTGATGGGCGTGGTGTCTTTCTACGACGTGGCCAAGACCGTGGTCGACGCGCAGGACTTCGAGAACCGCATGCTCAAGGCTTATATCCGCGACTGGCCTGTTGAAGCCACGCCTGTTGAATCGACACCGCCCGACAAGGCCTGAGCCGCACACACTGCTGCACGGCAAGGCGGCCTCGCGGATGTACCCGCGACTTCAACGCGCCGCCGCGGGGCCGCTGGGTAGGCTGGGTCCGCTTCGCAACGCCACCGTGCGCCAGACCCGCCTGCCTACAATCCGCAGTTCGTTTCCAGCCTCGTCCACCGCATGCCCGGCAGCACTTTCGGCGAACTTTTCCGCGTCACCAATTTCGGCGAGAGCCACGGCCCGGCCATAGGCTGCGTGATAGACGGCTGCCCGCCTGGCATGGCGTTGAGCACCGCCGACATCCAGCACGACCTCGACCGCCGCCGCCCTGGCACCAGCCGCCATGTCACGCAGCGCAACGAAGCCGATGCGGTGGAAATCCTGTCCGGCATCTACGAAGGCCTGACCACCGGCACACCGATCTGCTTGCTGATTCGCAACACCGACCAGCGCAGCAAGGACTACGGCAACATCCTCGACACCTTTCGCCCCGGCCATGCCGACTACACGTATTGGCGCAAATACGGCCTGCGCGACCCGCGCGGTGGCGGCCGTTCTTCGGCACGGCTGACGGCGCCCATGGTGGCCGCCGGCGCGGTGGCCAAGAAGTGGCTGCTGGCGCAATACGGCACCACGTTTGTCGGTTGGATGAGCGCCTTGGGCGAGATCGAAATCCCCTTCGACAGCGCCGCACACATTGCCAACAATCCCTTCTTCGCGCCGAATGCCGATATCGTGCCGCAACTGGAAGCGCACATGGACGCGCTGCGCAAGGCCGGCGACAGCTGCGGCGCACGCATCGAAGTGCGCGCCATGGCCATGCCCGTGGGCCTGGGCGACCCGCTGTTCGACAAGCTCGACGCCGACATCGCCCACGCCATGATGGGCATCAATGCGGTGAAGGGCGTTGAGATCGGCAGCGGCTTTGCCACCGTCACCGAACGCGGCAGCATGCATGGCGATGCGCTCACGCCGTTGGGCTTCGAGACCAACCATGCAGGTGGCGTGTTAGGCGGCATTTCCACCGGACAGGATCTGGTGCTGCGCATCGCCATCAAACCCACCAGTTCGATTCGCCTGCCGCGCCCCAGCATCGACCGCATGGGCCAGCCCACCACGGTGGAAACGCACGGCCGCCACGACCCCTGCGTGGGCATCCGCGCCACGCCGATTGCCGAGGCCATGCTGGCGCTGGTGGTGATGGACCACGCGCTGCGCCACCGCGCCCAAAACGGCGACGTGCACCTGGCCGTGCCGGCCATCGCCGCGCAGGCGCCTTGACCGCGCCGTTCATGGCCTGTTCACGGCCCGTGAACAGCCCGTGAACAAGCCACTGTCGCGCTTCGGCGCGCTGTCGTTCTGCTATTTCGCGGCCGTTGGTTTGTTCAACCCCTATGCGCCGCTGTGGTTCCAGAGCCTGGGCTTTTCGACGCTGCTCATCGGTGGCATCTCTGCGCTGCAGGCCTGGACGCGGGTCTTCGCGCCCTATGCGTGGAGCTGGTCTGGCGACCACAGCGGCCGGCGTGCCGAGCTGATACGCCTGGCCGCCGCCGGTGCGTTGCTGTCGGCGGCCGGCTTGCTGGGTGTCACAGCCGCTTTGCCGGTGGCGGCGGTGACGGTGCTGCTGTTTCTGGCCAACAGCGGTGTCGTGCCCTTGCATGAAGCGCTGCTGACGCAGTTCCTGCACACCGCGCAAGGCCTGGACGCGGCGCGTTATGGCCGGGTGCGGATGTGGGGCTCGGTCGGCTTCATCGTCTCGGTCACGGCCTTTGGTGCCTTGCTGCAAGGCGTCGGCATTGGTGTCTTCCCGTTGTTCGTGGCTGGCATGAACGCCTTGCTGCTGGCCGCCGCCCTGCGCCTGCCCGCCACGCGCGAAGACGCGACCCATGAAGACGCCGCGCCGCCGGTGTTGCCGCTGCTGCGGCGGCCCGATGTGGCTTGGTTTTTTGCCTCGGTGTTTTTCACCGTGCTGGCCCATACCAGCCTGTATGCCTTCTTCTCGCTGTACCTCGTGTCGCTAGGCTATGGCAAGGCGGCGGTGGGTGCGCTGTGGGCCGTCAGCGTGGTCGTGGAGATCGTTTTCTTCTGGCAGCAAGGCGTGTGGTTTCCGCGCTTGTCGCCGCAGCGCTGGCTGGAAGTGGTGGCCGCCGTCAGCGCCGCGCGGTTTGCCGCTACCGCCGGGGCCGGCGCCTGGGCCCCGCTGTCTTTGCTGGTGCTGGTGCTGGCCCAGCTCACGCATGCCATCACCTTTGCCGCCCACCACGCGGCCTGCATCACGCTCGTGCACCGGCTGTTTCCGGGCCGGCTGCGCGGGCGCGGCCAGGCGCTGTACACCACGCTGGGCTATGGCCTGTCGGGCGTGCTGGGCGGTGTCGGCGGGGGTTGGTTGATCGAACACCAGGGCTTTGCAGCCGTCTTCTGGGCCGCCACCGTGGCCAGCGGCGTGGCCTGGGTTTGCGCGCGCCAGGCCGCACGCGCCGCGCAGCCCTGAGTTTCACGGCCCGGCGTTTCAGAGCCTGGAATTGACGGTGATTTGCACCGTACTTCGCACTCAAGTTGCGGCAGCACGTTGTCGAGAATGGTGATGTGAGGCCCATCTTGGCCCGCTGTTGCTCTTCCGCCATGGACCTTGCTGTTCACCACGCCATCGAAGCCATGCCCCGCACACGCTGGTTTGGCACGCTCAAGGCCAGGCTGATGGTGGCCAGTGCGCTGGTCATCGCGGCCAGCGTCACGGTGTCGGTGCTGGTCGTGCTGCAGCGGGTGGAACAGCGCAGCGAACATGCCGTGATGGACCTCGAGCGCGACAACGCAGAACGTGTCGCTTCGCTGCTGGTGCAGCGCGTGGTGGCGATGCAGAAGATGCTGCGTGCCACCGCGGCCATCATGCCGCCAGCCGCGCGCAACGACGCCGACGCCGCGGCGGCCTTTCTGCACAGCAACCCGGCGCTTGAAGTCCACTTCGCCAGCGTCTTTGTGGCCACCGCGTCGGGCCGCTTGCTGGCCTTGAACGACGGCAATGCGGTGACCTTTCCGGCGGTCGAACTGGGTGACCGCGCCTACTTCAAGCAGACGATTGCCGAGGGCATTCCGGTGGTCTCGGCGCCGTTGACCAGCCGCGTTTCCAAAAAACCCATCATCACCTTTTCGATGCCCGTGCTGGACGCCCAGGCGCAGGTGGCTGCGGTGCTGGGGGCTACCGTGTGGCTGACTTCGCGCAACCTCTTTGACGATCTGACCTACGCCGGCAGCAGCGGCGACGAAAGCATCGTCACCATCGTCACCGACAGCCGCGGCGAGATCATCTCGCACCCGCAGCGCAACAGAGTCATGCGCTCCATCGACACCGAGCCCGGCCTGGCCGACGTGGTGGGCAAGTGGGTGGCGCAGGGCCGGCCCGTCGAGCCCAGCGGTTTTGCGGCCCACGCCGAGGGGCGCTTTGTGGCCATGGCCGGCGTGCCGGGTGCCGACTGGATGGTCTTTCGCGTCGCCCCGGACCAGCACCTGCTGGGCGACATGGTGCTGGCCCGGCGCGAGGCTTTGCAATGGGCCGCGGGCGTGGCGCTGCTGGGCAGCCTGTTGATTTTGGGTCTGCTGGCCCTGCTGTTGAACCCCTTGTCGCGCCTGCGCGAACGGGCCTCGGGCCTGCAGGACGGCCAGCGCCCCATCGACGAAGGCTGGCCGCGCGTGGGCGGTGAGATCGGCCAGTTGAGCCAGGTCTTGCAGCAGGTGCTGCGCCAGCGCGCTGGCGAAGAACAGGCCAAGCATGTGCTGGTGCAGCAGATGGGCTCGGTGCTGGCAGCCGCACCGATAGGCATTGCCTTCACGCGCCACCGCCGTTTCGAGCTGGCCGGTGGGCAATGGAGTGCACTGCTGGGCTGGGCCGACAGCGAACTGGTGGGCCGCGAAGCGCGCGAGATCTACGCGTCGGAGAACGAATACGAAGCGCTGGGCCCGCAGGTGGGCGCGGCCTTTGCGGCGGGGCGCCCTTACTTCGGCGAGTTGCAATTTCGCCGCCGCGACGGCAGCACCTTCTGGGGCCGGCTGCAAGGCCGCCCGGTGGACGCTGGCGATGCCGATGCCGGCACCATCTGGCTGCTTGAAGACGTGACCGAGCGGCGCGAAAACCGCGAACGCCTGTCGTGGTCGGCCAGCCACGACACGCTGACCCGGCTGCTCAACCGCGCCGCGTTTGAAGAACGCCTGGCGGCCTGGATCACGCACCCGCGGCACGGTGTTTGTGCGGCGCTGCTGTTCATCGACCTTGACCACTTCAAGGCCGTCAACGACAACGCCGGCCATGCCGCTGGCGACGGCGTGCTGCGTGACGTGGCCGCCGTGTTGCAAGGCCAGGTGCGTGCCGGCGACACCGCCGCGCGGCTGGGCGGCGATGAATTTGCGCTGCTGCTGCCCGGCTGCGTGGCCGCAGTGGCGCTGCAACTGGCCGAACGGCTGCGCCAGGCCATCACGCTCATCGGCGTGCAACACGAGGGCCAACGCCTGGGCGTCGGCGCCAGCATCGGCGTCGTCGAGATCGACCCCGGCCTGGGCGCCACGCCCGCGGCCTGGATGGCGCAGGTCGACGCCGCTTGCTACGCCGCCAAACACGCCGGCCGCGGCGCCGTGCACCTGGGCCAGCCGCCAGCGGCTGCAGCGGCCATGGCGGCCACGGCGGCGCCGATGGCGTTGGCGGTGGCCGCGCCGGATGGCGTGGCCCCATCCGAAGCACTGGCCTGATGGCCGCGACCAGCGCGCCGCCAGGGCCGCTGTTCGGCCCGCTGTGAGGGTCCGCCAAGATGCCGCCACAGCCACCGTCACCCCTGCGCACGGCGCAGCCGCCGCGGCCCGCTGCGGGCCGTTGGGCGCGCCCCTTTCAAATGGGGTTTGCGCTGCCTGGGCTGGGCCTGCTGCGAGGCGGCCACCACCGCGTGCGGCTGGCCATGTACGCGGCCTTTGTGGCGCTGGCGGCGGCGGTGGTGCTGCAAGGCGGCCACACGCTGCGGCTGCAAGCGCTGCGCGCTGCCGACGCTGAAATCCTGGACCAGGCCGGGCTGCAGCGCACCTTCTCGCAGCAGACCGGCCGCCTCGCCGCGCTGCTGGTGCAAAGCGCGGCCGATGCCACTG
Source organism: Betaproteobacteria bacterium (assembly GCA_031371275.1). GTDB lineage: Bacteria > Pseudomonadota > Gammaproteobacteria > Burkholderiales > Burkholderiaceae_C > Rubrivivax. Next base: position 17,897 of record JANMJI010000099.1, on the reverse strand, counting down.
CACGCGGCCGTTATGCCCAGGCGCTGGAAGTGCTGGTGCGGCGGTCGGCCGAGCAGGCGCTGGCGCTGGAACACCAACTCGCGCAGCAGAGCCAGCGCTCGGTCGCAGTGGCGCAGCGCATCGGCCCGGCGCTGGAAGCCTGGCAGGCTGCGCGTGAAAAATTGTGGTACCGCTGCGAGGCGCTGCTGCGCGTGGCCGACACCGGCAGCGACGAAGCACTGCAACGCGCCGGCGCCAATCTGCAGCGCGAAACAGAACCGGCGCTGGCCGCCGCCTTGCAGCTTTCGGCGGCGCTGCGCGTTGCGGCCAACGAACGCGCGCTGCAGCTGAGCCAGGAAGTGCGCTGGGGCGTGTCGGCCGTGCTCGTGTTGCTGATGCTGCTGGCGCTGCTGGTGGTGGAACCTGCGGCGCGTTCGGTGCGCCGTCATGCCAGCCGCCTGCGTGAACAGGCGGGCGAACTGCGGCGCCTGGCGCTGGTCGCAGAACACACCTCGGCGCCGGTGCTCATCACCGATGCGCAAGACCAGGTGCAGTGGGCCAATGCCGCCTTCAGCCGCAGCACCGGCTGGCCGCTGGACCAGGCGCTGGGCCAGCGCCCGGCCGAACTGCTGGCCCACCCGCAGGCCGACGAAGCCGTGCTGCTGCGCGTGCAGCAGGCCTTGCGTGAAGGCCAGGGCGCGCGCCAGGAATGGCTGCAGCGCACCCGCGACGGCAGCGACCTGTGGCTGGACGTTGACCTGCGCCCGCTGCATGACGAACAAAATGTGCTGACAGGTTTTGTGCGCGTGTGCAGCGATATCACCATCCGCATGCAGCAGCAGGCCAAGCTGGCCGCGCTGTGGGCGGCGCTGCCGGCCGGCGTCGTGGTGCAAGGGCCCGATGGCAGCATTCTTGAGGCCAACCGCGAGGCCGAACGCATGCTGGGCTTGAGCCTGGCCCAAATGCAGGGCCGCAGTTCGTTGGACCCGCGCTGGCGCACGGTGCGCGCCGATGGCAGCGACTGCCCCGGCCACGAACACCCCGCCATGCGCACCCTGGCCAGCGGCCAGCCACTGCACAGCGAAACCCTGGGCGTGCACCTGCCCGACGGTGAACTGCGCTGGTTGCTGGTCAACACCCAGCCGCAACGCGACAGCACCGGCCAGATGGCGGGCGTGGTGGCCTGTTTCAGCGATATCACCGAAAGCCGCGCGCTGCACGACCGCCTGGCCAGCAACGCCCGCACCGACGCCTTGACGCGCCTGCCCAACCGGGCCGTGGTGATGGAGCGTTTGCAGCGCGCCATCGAACATGGGCGCCGCCACCAGGGCTACGGCTTTGCCGTGCTGTTCATGGATTTCGACCGCTTCAAGCAAGTCAACGACACGCTGGGCCATGGTGCCGGCGACGAACTGCTGCGCCAGGTGGCGCGCCGCCTGGACCACGCGCTGCGGCCGGGCGATGCCGTGGCGCGGCTGGACGCGCCGGTGGCCGCACGACTGGGCGGCGACGAATTCGTCGTCGTGCTGGAGGGCGTGAACGACGTCGACACCGTGGCCGTGATTGCCCAGCGCCTGTTGCAAGACCTGGGCGAGCCCTACCTCATAGACAACAGCCCGGTGCGGGGCAGTGTCAGTGTCGGCGTGGTGTTGTGTACCGGCCTGGCCGAGCTGGCGGCGGCGAGCGCCGTCCCTGGCCCCCGCGAAGCCGACGAAGACGGGCCGGCCGGCCCGCTGCCGCCCGTGCTGACCGCCGAGGACGTGCTGCGCAACGCCGACACCGCGATGTACGAAGCCAAACGCGCGGGCCGTGGGCGCTGGGTGTTGTTTGACGATTCGATGCACGAACGCGTGGTGCGCGCGCTGGCCGTGGAAAGCGACCTGCGCCGCGCGCTCAAGGCAGACGAGCTGTTTGTCGTCTACCAGCCGGTGGTCGACCTGGCCAGCCGCGGCCTCGTCGGCGTCGAAGCGCTGGTGCGCTGGCGCCACCCGACGCGCGGCCTGGTGCCGCCGGTGGAATTTGTCGGCGTGGCCGAGGAATGCGGTCTCATCGACGCGCTGGGCGCGCTGGTGCTGCAACAGGCCTGCTTGCAGTTCATGCAGTGGCAGCAGACGCTGGGTGCGCTGGGCCCGCAGCAACTGGCGGTGAACCTGTCGCGTGCGCAACTGAAGAACCCGGCGCTCGTCGACAGCGTGCGCCAGGTGTTGCAAGGCTGCGCCATGGCGCCGCGCCAGCTGCAGCTGGAAGTGACGGAAAGCCTGGCCGCGCAGGACGGGCGCGTGCAGACGACACTGAACGAGCTGAAGGCGCTGGGCGTGCAACTGGCGCTGGACGACTTCGGCACCGGCTATTCGAGCCTGGCCTGTTTGCACCAGATGCCGGTGGACACGGTGAAGATTGACCGCAGCTTCGTCAAACACGCAGAGACGGTGGAATACCACCGCGTGCTGATCGAAGCCACCATCCGCGTCGCCCGCACGATGGGCATGACGACGGTGGCCGAAGGCATAGAAACCGATGGCCAGGCCGAGCTGATGCGCACACTGGCCTGCGACCGTGGCCAGGGCTATCTGTTCAGCCGGCCGCTGGAGGCGGCCGACCTGGAACGGTGGGCGCGGGCGCAGGCGCCGCAGATGGTGGACGCCGTCTAATTCTTGGCGCCATTGATATGGATGCTTTGCTAACGCGTTGATTTCAGCGTGTGCTTGGAAACGCCTCTCGCATCACCTCGTCGAGCTTGTCTTTTTCAGCGCACAAGATGATGCCGAAGGACGTTGCGTCTCCCGGCGCGCGCTCCTTGTCGTTGAGCAGGTTGAGGTGGAAGTCCATCTTGCCGGCTTCTTCGGGCTCGAACTTGCCAACCTTCAGTGCGACGTCCACCAATGCCCTCAGGAAGCGGTGATAAAAAAGCAGTTCAATGAAGTACGCATTGCGCCCGAGCGTCACGCGGTGCTGGCGGCCGATCAAGCAAAAACCGTAGCCGAATTCAAGGATGAAGTCGAGCAGCCGGCCGATCAACCTGTCTTCGAGTTCACGCTCCTTGACCTGTTTGCGAATGCCGAAGAATTGCAGGTAGTAGCTGATCTTCAGCGCCTCCTCCGCCTGCGCCAGCAGGTACTCCGGCAGCGTGGCTTGAAAGTGTGGTTCTTGCCCTTGGCCAGGGGCCGCTCAAAGACCCGGGCCTTGATCTGGATCAGCAGAACATCCCGGCCCCAACCAGCGCGGGCCGTGGCCTGCACGTAGTACAAGCGTTGCGCGGGATGCCCAAGCGTGGCCAGCAGCTTGACATGGTGACCCCAGGGACGGCCACAACCATTTCTCGCACGAACTGTGAGAGTTTTGTGGGGGCCGCGACAGCCCTGCCGCCGCGTGCCTTGGGAGTCGGTGTCGTTTCGCTTGCAAGCTGTGCGAGAAATTCTTGCGCGAGGGAGGTCTCGTGCAACTGGCGCATACGCTACAAGTCGGCCGCCGAAAAACCCGTGGTGTCAGGGAAAGTCTGCGGCAGGTCGCGGCCCAGACGCTCGACCACCGCATCGCCCCAACCCTGCACCGTCTGTCTCTGTCGAATCGCTCCGCCGATGTCCCAATACAACCCTGCCAATTCAGAATTGACGGCGCGCGCCGCTGTCAGGCGCGCTGCCTGGATGCGTGCCTTGAGTTCTGCCGCGAATGCGGAGTAGTTGAACGCGATGGCGGTGCTGCGGCGCATCCGCGGGAATGTACGGCAGGTGCTTGGATAACTTCGCAAACGAGCGTGACTGGCCTCGTTGACTGTCGCTACCATCAATACCGGCAATATTGCCGTTTCCCTCAGATACAGCCGTGAGCGCTCTCAGCCAGACCTTCACGCTTCGTACCCTGCGCGAGCAGCCCTTGTGGCGGCTGCTGGCAGCCGTCAAGGCGCCTGCCGTGCTGGCCCTGCTGCAAAGCCTGCTGCAGGGTGTCGACAAAACCTTGCCCGGCTCGGTCTTGATCGAACGTTTGACGCAAGAGATCGATCTCCTGCGTGCAGCCGGCGTTGACCTGCCGCAGACGCCGCAACAGTACATCGCCGACTGGCTGACCGAGGGCTGGTTGAGCCGGCGCCTGCCGCCCGGTGCGAGCGAGGAGCAGTTCGACTTGTCAGCCGACGCCGTGACTGCGCTGCGCTTCGTGCAAACGCAGGCACAGCCCCGCGCCGCTGCGACAGAGAGCCGCCTGGCCACCGTGACACACCAACTCATGCGGTTGGCCGAAGAGACGGACCCCAACCCGCAGACCCGGGTGCATACGCTGCTGGCCGAACGTGCGCGCATTGATGCGGAAATTGAGCGCGTGCAAAGTGGCGTGGTGCAGACCTTGCCTGATGAACGGGCCCTTGAGCGGGTGCGCGAGATCGTGGCGCTGGCCGATGAGCTGGCGGGTGATTTCCGACGTGTGCGGGCCGACTTCGAGCGCTTGAACCGCCAATTGCGCGCCAGCTTGCTGGAAGGCCAGGACAGCCGTGGTGAAGTGCTTGAAGCCCTGTTCTCCGGCATCGACCTCATCCGCGACAGTGATGCGGGCCGCACCTTCGACGCCTTCTGGCGGCTGTTGACCGACCCCGAACAATCGGCCTTGCTCAAAGAGGCACTGGACGCCGTGACGCGCCGCCCTTTTGCGCGCCGGCTGCACAGCAACGAGCGGCGCTTTCTGTTGCGCCTGACCGCCCGCCTGGCCAGCGAAGGTGCCGAGGTACACGACGTATTGCAGCACTTCGGGCGCAGCCTGAAGACCTTCGTGCGCAGCCGCGAGTTTCTTGAACAGCGGCGGCTGAACGCACTGATCCAGCAGACCTTGAAGACCGTCCTCGAAGTCAAAGACAGCCTGCGCAGCAACCAGCTACTGCCCTACCAGTTGACGCTGACCAGCAGCCGCGTGCGGTCGCTGTCGCAACTGGTGTTGCACGACCCGGCGCAACGGGTGGTCAACAGCGAGATGGCCGACGGCGAACATTCCGACATCGGCCTGGACGAGGTGGCCGAGATGCTGCGTGCCTCGGAGATTGACCTGCGCGGCCTGAAGCAGAACATCCGTGCGGCGCTGGCTGACGCCTCGCAGGTGTCCATCGCCGACTTGCTGCAGCGCTTTGCCGCACCGCAAGGCCTGGGCAGCGTGATCGGCTACGTGGCGCTGGGCGTTGACCACGGTGAAGTGGGCGCGCAAGCCGTGCAGGTGACCTGGCATGGCGCCGACGATCGGCCGCGCCGCGCACAGGTGCCGTCGGTCTGGTTCTTGAGGGAGCGTGTCGGTGAACTTGCCGATTGAGCCTGTGGCCGAGCACGCGTCCGCACATCCGGCTGAAGACGCGGCCGAACACCTTGGTGCGGCAGCGGCCTGGGCCGCCAACCTGTTCCCCGGCGACACTGGTGCATTGCGCCTGGACACGCGCCGTGTCATCGTGCAGTTGCTGCTGGGCCCGGCGCTGGACGCGCGGCGCCAGTCCAAGCTGTGGCCGGTGCTGGTGCGTGATGAAGTGGTGGTGCGCGCACGGCTGCACGAGCTGTTTCTTGACCTGGTGATAGACCGTGAACAAGAGGTGGCCTTCACCCGCCAGGTCACGTCGCCGGAGTTGGAACTGCCGGTACTGCTGCGGCGCACGCCGCTGACGCTGCTGGACTCGGCCCTGCTGCTGTTCTTGCGCCAGCGTTTGACGGAATCTGATGTGCAGATGGAGCGCGCAGTCGTCTCAACGCAAGAGATGACCGAACACTTGCAGATGTTCCAGCGCGAAGCCACCACCGACCTCGCCCGCTTTGGCAAGCAGGTGCAGCACGCCATCGACAACGCCGTCAAATACAGCCTGCTGCGCAAACTGCGCAACAGCGATGGACGCTTTGAAGTGGCGCCAACGCTGAAGCTGCTGTTCTCGGCAGAAGAGATCTTGGCGCTGGGCCGCAGCTACAGGGCGCAAAGCGATGAAACGGCGGCTGCGGGTAGCGGGGCCGACGACGCGGAGGCCCCTGTGGACGAGGACGACATCGCATGAAGAACGATGTCCCATCCCATCCCGACCTGTTTGCTGAATCGCGCACCGACATGGGCACAGGCGCGAGCGCCGACGCACCAGAGCGCTTTTGGTCCTGCCTCATCCAGACCTTCAACTGGGGCACCTTCAGCGACGTGCATCGTTTCCCCATGGCCCGGCGTGGCCATCTGTTTGTCGGACCCTCGGGTGCTGGCAAATCCACCGCACTTGACGCTCACGCAGCGCTGACCACGCCGCCGCAGGCGCTGCACTTCAACGTCGCTGCGCGCGAAGCAGAACGCGGCGGCGCTGTGGACCGCAACGCCGTCAGCTACGTGCGCGGCGCCTGGGCCGAGCAAACAGGCGACAGCGGCGAAGTGGCGGCGCAATACCTGCGGCCAGGCACCACCTGGTCGGTGATTGCCGAGACCTTTGCCAACGGCCGGGGTGACCGGGTCAGCCTGGTGCAACTGCTGTACATACGCGGCGCGTCGACCGCGGCGTCCGACTTGAAAAAGCTCCACCTCGTTTTCAAGCGCGATGTAGACGTGCAGGAATTCAAGGTCTTCGCCGATGGCGACTTCGACGTACGCAAGCTCAAGGCCCAGTTCGGCGCCGCTGTCATCGGCGACAGGTTCAGCGCCTACCAGGAACGTTTTCGCGGCCTGCTGGGCATTGACAGCGAAGCAGCGCTGAAGCTGCTGCACAAAACGCAGTCGGCCAAGAACCTGGGCGACCTGAACACCTTTCTGCGCGACTTCATGCTCGACCTGCCCGAGACCTTCGGCATTGCCGATGACCTGGTCAAGGAGTTCGATGACCTCAACGATGCCCACCAGTCGCTGGTTGAGGCGCAGCGCCAGATCGACACGCTGGAGCCGGCGCGCATTGAAAACGAAGCACTGTCGCTGGCCCGTACACAAAGCCTGCATCTGGACACCGTGCGCGACGCCATTGATGCCTACCGCGAACAAGCCCGGCATCAACTGTTGACCGAGGCCATCAAGCTGCTGGCGTTGCAGATCGAAGGTGCACAGGGCGACATGGCGGGCCTGAAGTCGCAGGCCGCCGCCGAACTGCTGAAGCTGAGCGAACTGCGAAGGCGCCGCGCCGGCATGGGCGGCGCCTTGATCGCCGACCTGGAACAGCAACGCGGTGATGCCGAGACGGAACGCCAGGCGCGTGTGCTCAAGCGTGATCGCAGCGGGGCCGCGTGCGGGGCCATGGGCTGGACCATGCCGACATCGGCGTCGGCCATGGTCAACCTGGTGGACCAGGCGCGCCTGGCACTGCAAGCCGATGCGGCCATGGCTTCCAGCCTGACCGAGCAGCGCATCGGCCTGCGCCGCCAGCACGACGACGCCGCGGCCGAGTTCAAGCGCTTTCGCGTCGAAGTCATTGCCATGGAGCGCCAGCCATCGAACATTCCGCATGCCGTGCTGCGCCTGCGTGAGGCGCTGTGTGACGCGCTGGGCGTGCCGGCTGGCCAACTGCCGTTTGCGGGCGAGCTGATGCAGGTCAAGGCCTCTGAAGCCTTGTGGCAAGGCGCGGCCGAGCGTGTGCTGCGCGGTTTCGCGCTGTCGCTGTTGGTGGCTGAGCGTTGGTACGACAAGGTGTCGCGCTGGGTCAACGACACGCATCTCGGCGCGCGGCTGGTGTACTTGCGCGCCTTGCCGCAACGCGCCGGCAACAGCGCACCGGCAGCGAATTCGCTGGTGCGCAAGATCGACGTTGCGCCGGGCGACCTGGCCGACTGGGTGGGCGAAGAGCTGAAGGCGCGTTTCGACTACGAATGCATTGCCGACCTGGCTGTTTTTCGCACCGCATCGCGGGCTGCTGTCACGCCGCAGGGCCTGGTCAAGCACAACAGCACACGCCACGAGAAGGACGACCGCAGCGCGGTGGGCGACCGCCGCAATTGGGTGCTGGGTTTCGACAACGCCGCCAAGCTGCAGCTCTTTCGTGCCGACGCGCAGCGTGTGGCCGTGCAGATCAGCGGCCTGCAGGCCCAGCTGGCCACGCTGGACGACAGTGACGCCGGCCAGAAGTCGAAGATGCTGCATTGCCAAACGCTGGTGAACCAGGGTTGGGGCGACATCGACGTGGCTGCGATGGTCAAGAAGGTGGCCGACTTGGGCGAGCGAATCCGGATCGAGCAAGAGGCGCACCCCGACCTGCAGTTGCTGGACACCGAGATCAAAAGTCAAGAGGCCGTGCACCGTTTTGTCGAACACAAGGCAGCGGCGCAGCAGGCGCAGATCGACCAGTGGGCCAAAGAGCGGAGCGGCTACGGAGCCACTCGGGCGGAAGGCCATACGCTGCTGCTGGGTACGGCCTTGTCAGCCCCTTTGCGCGACGACATCGACCACCGCTACAGCGCCACCGGCAAGGCGGCCACGTTGCGCAACCTGGACGACATCACGCGCTCGGTTGAACGTGCCCTCAGCGAAGAACGCAACACCGTTCAGCGTCAGCTTGATGCCTTGAAGGCCGCCATCGAAAGGCACCTTGCCGACTTCATTCGTATCTGGCAGGCCGAGTCTGCCGGGCTGGATGCCCGGCTTGAGAGCATCGACGACTTCCTGGCCAAATTGCACCGCCTGAGAGCCGACCGCTTGCCCGAATTTCGTGAGCGTTTCATGGATTTGCTGACGCGCCAGAGCAACCAGAACCTGATCCGCCTGTCACACCAGCTAGAGACCGAACGCAACGCCATCCGCGAACGGCTGGAGATGGTGAATGACAGCCTGCGCGGGGCGCAGTTCAACCCGGGCACTTACCTGACCATCGAACACAGCGACAAAAAGCTGGAAACTGTGCGCGCTTTCGGTGCCGAGTTGAAGGCCGCGCACATGGGTTCACTCAGCAGCGACCCGGTGCTGGCCGAAGCACGGTTCATTGCGCTGAAGATGCTGGTGAAACGCCTGGCCAGCCAGGACACGGCCGAGCAACAACGGTGGCGAGCGCTGGTGCTGGATGTGCGGCAGCACATCGACTTCATCGCCCGCGAGCGTGACGCCGCGGGGGTTGAGGTGGAGGTGTACCGCAGTGGTGCTGGCAAGTCCGGTGGCCAGCGGCAGAAGCTGGCGGCCACCTGCCTGGCGGCGGCTTTGCGCTACCAACTGGGCGGCATCGACGGCGCCTTTCCCACCTACTCGACCGTGGTGCTGGACGAGGCCTTCGACAAAGCCGACCCCAAGTTCACCGCGCTGGCGATGAACATCTTCGTGCAGTTTGGTTTCCAGATGATCGTGGCCACGCCGATGCGTTCGGTGATGGCGCTGGAGCCCTTCATCGGCGGCGCCACCTACGTATCGATCAAGGACCGCAAACACTCGCAGGCGCGCCAGATCGAATACGACGACACACAGGCCCGCCTGCAACTCTCGGGCGATGAGCGCACCGCCGATGCAACTGCCTGAGCAGGCCCGGCGAACGCTGGCCACTCGTTTTTCCCGTCAGCACAAACGTTGGTTTGTGGAGCGTGGGCAGACCGGCGCCTCGTGGCCGCTGGTGCTGTCGCTGGGCCGCCCGGTCGAGCAGGATTTAACAGCCGACCCGGTACGCATGGGCGAGTGGGTCAGGGCCTGGGAAGGCTTCACGCCGCTGCCACCCGCTGTACAGATCGAGTGGGCCTGGCGCCAATGGCCGCGGCTGGGGCGCCAGCGCCTGCCCGAGCGGTTGTTGCTCATGTCGGCCGCCGGCGTGGCAGAAATGGCATTGGGCGCTGACAGTGGCCGTTGGGGCCGCGCATGTGAACGTGCCGACCGCCTGCTTGCAGCTTGGCCCGTGTTGACGGGCCATACAGTTCTCGGCCGCGTTTTCGACATGTTGGCGGACAGTGACGACGCTGATTTCGACCGTCTGCTGGCGCTGTTGGCGTGGGTGGACGTGAACCCAGCGTCTGGCCTCTACCTCCGCCAGTTGCCCGTGCCGGGCCTGGACACCAAGTGGGTTGGCAGCCGTTCAGGCTTTGTGGCCGATTTGTTGCGGGCCCTGTGGCAACTTGACGCTGGCGCTGCCGACGGTACCGATCTCAGCGCCATGCTGGGGTTGCGGCGCGCCGAGGCGCGTGTGCGCATGCGGCTGTTGTGCCCGCTGCTGCGGCAGCAGGTGGGTGGGCTTGAAGACCTTGAACTGCCCGTCTTACAACTGGCGGCGTTGCGTATCGCGCCGCGCAGCGTGTTGATCGTTGAGAACCTGGAAACCGGGCTGGCGCTGCCCGATATGCCGGGGGTGGTTGTGGTGATGAAACTTGGCGCTGCAGTTAGGCTGATGGCCCAATTGCCTTGGGCACAAACAGCGCACTGTCTCTACTGGGGTGACATCGACACCTTCGGCTTCGAGATCCTGAACCGCGCGCGCAGCGTGCTGCCGCATGTGCGTTCGCTGTTGATGGACGCTGACACCTTGCTGGCCTATCGGCACTTGTGTGTTCGTGAGCCGGCCCAAGTGCAAGTGTTGCGGCTGCCATGGCTGACCCCCGAAGAGCACGCGGTGTTCGATGGCCTGCGCGGTGACCGCTGGGGCGAGCGGCTGCGCCTGGAGCAAGAGCGCATACCGTGGCAGGCGGTGACTGACCAGTTGATGGGATCGGTCGCCGCAGACCTGCTGGCGTAGCGCACAGCGCTGCCAGTCCAACGCATCGCCCTGCCAGGCCGCAGGCGCGTACCTGTACCAAGCCACCGCGCCCGGTCTGGGCGCCTTGCAGTTCATCGCCGCAAGGCCGCGCTTCGTCGCAAGCCCAAGCGGGCGCAGCAACGCTTTTTTACACTGCGCTGCGCTGACGGGCTGGTGCCTTCCAGCATGCCTTGGAGAGCATCGACATGAAGAACAAGTGGCTGTGGGGCGCGGGCCTGGTTTCGGTGGCGCTGGCCGGCGCTGCGGCGGTTGTTTTCAGCGGCCTGGTGAAAGGCCCCGCGGGCATGGCCATGGCGCAGGCTGGCGCGGCCAGCGCGGCCGCAGCAGGCCAGGACAGCAAAGACGGCAAAGACGGCAAGAAGCCTGAGGTGCCGCTGGAATTCGCCGCGCGTGAAGTGGTGCAGCCGGCGCTGGCGCGGCTGCCCGGGCTGGTGGAATTTTCAGGCGCACTGGTGGCGCCGCAGACCGCGATGGTGCGCGCCAAGGCGGGTGGCACGCTGTTGACACTGGCCGTCACCGAAGGCAGCCGCGTGCAGGCCGGCCAGGTGCTGGGCCGCATCGAGCTGGCCGACCTGGGCAGCAGGGTGGCCGAACGTTCTGCCAACCTTGAAGCTATGCGCGCAACGCTGGTGCAGGCCGAACGCAGCCACGCCAGCAACGAACGCCTGGCGGCGCAGCAGTTCATCTCGGGCATCGCTTTGGAAAACTCGCGCGCCGCGATGGACACCGCGCGCGCCAACCTGAACGCCGCGCAGGCTTCGCTGGACACCACCCGCGTGGCCATGCGTGACGGCACGCTGCTGGCGCCGATCTCGGGCATCGTCGCCAAACGCCATGTGCTGCCGGGTGAAAAGGTCAGCCCGGAACAGCAGGTGCTGACCATCGTCGATCTGGCCCAGCTCGAACTGGCCGGCAACGTCGGCACGCACGAGGTGGCACGCATTGCCGCCGGCATGGCCGTTGAAGTGAGTGTGGAGGGCGTGGCCCTGCCGGTGGCCGGGCGCATTGCGCGCATTGCGCCGGCGGCCGAGGCCGGCACGCGCAGCATTGGCGTCACCATCGCGCTGGCCAATCCGAAAGAAACGCTGCGTGCCGGCCAGTACGCACTGGCCCGCGCCACCCTGGCTGATGATGCCGACCGCTGGACGCTGCCCAGCAGCGCCGTGGCCAACACCTCAGGCCAAGACCATGTCTGGGTCATCGAAGGCGGCGTGCTGGCGCGCCGCGCGGTGACGCTGGGCCGCAAAGACCCGAGTGCGGGCCGCGTCGAAGTGCTGCAAGGCGTGACCCCCACCAGCCAGGTGCTGGCGGCGCGCTTTGACAACCTGCGCGAAGGCGCGAAGGCTTTTGTGGTGGCGGCCAAGGTGCTGCCTGCGGCGCCGGTCGACAAGGCCGCGGCAGTGGCGTCGGCGGCTGCGTCAGTGCCTTTGGTTCGTTAGGCAGGAGAGCGATCATGTGGATGACCCGCATCTCCATCAACAACCCCGTCTTCGCCTGCATGGTGATGGTGGCCTTGTGCGTGTTGGGCTTGTTCAGCTACGCCAAGCTGGGCATCGAACAAATGCCCGACATCACCTTCCCCGGCGCCTACATGGAAGTGCGCTACGCGGGCGCCAGCCCGGAAGCGGTGGAACGCGAACTCATCAAGCCGCTGGAAGAAGCCGTCAACGGCGTGGCCGGCGTCAAGCGCATCACGTCGGGCGCGCGCGAAGGCACGGGCTGGATGAGCATCGAATTCAGCCTGGACGCCGACATGGGCCGTGCCATGCAAGACCTGCGCGACCGCATCGCCGCGGTGCAGGGCGGCTTTCCGAAAGATGTGAAGGCGCCCACCGTGGCGCGCTGGAACAACGACAACAACCAGCCGGTGGTGACGATGGCGCTGGTCAGCACCACGCGCAGCCGGCGCGAGCTTTCGATACTGGCTGAGAACGCGGTCGACAAGCGCCTGCGCCGGGTTGAAGGGGTGGCGCGCATTGAAGTCAACGGCATGACGCAGCGCGAAGTGCGCATTGATCTGGACCCCGCCCGTTTGCGTGCTTACGGTGTCACACCGGCCGAAATTGCCAGCGCGTTGGCGCAGGCCAATGCCGACCAGCCGGTGGGCGTCATCAGCGACAACACGCAAGACGTGCTGCTGCGCGTGGAAGGCCGCGTGCGCGACCCGCGGCAGTTCGAGGCCGTGGTGGTCGCCAAACGCGGTAACTTGTCATTGACGCTGGCCGACCTGGGCCAGTTGGTCGAACGTGAACGCGCGCCCGAATCGCTGGCGCGTGTGAACGGCCAGCAGGCCATCAGCTTCAACGTATTCAAGCAACAGGACGCCAACATCGTGGCCGCCGGCGACGCCGTGAAAAAGGCGATGGACGAGATTCGCAAGAAGCTGCCACCGGATGTGGAACTGCGACTGATACGGGCCGACAGCGACTGGGTCAAAGGCAGCCTGGACGGCCTGCGCCACACCTTGATTGAAGGTGCGCTGCTCACCGTGGGCATTGTGTTTTTGTTCCTGCACAGCTGGCGCAGCACCATCATCACGGGCTTGACGCTGCCCATCTCTGTCATCAGCAGTTTCATCGCCGTGTATGCCTTCGGCTTCACGCTGAACTTCATGACCATGATGGCCTTGAGCCTGTGCATCGGCTTGCTGATCGACGACGCCATCGTCGTGCGCGAGAACATCGTGCGCCATGTCGGCATGGGCAAGGACCACTTCCGCGCCGCCCGCGAAGGCACCGACGAGATCGGGCTGGCGGTGATGGCCACCACCTTCGCTTTGTGCGCGGTGTTTGTGCCGGTGGCTTTCATGGGCGGCATCATCGGCAAGTTCTTCTACCCTTTCGGCATCACCGTGGTGGTGGCGGTGCTGGTGAGCTTGTTTGTCAGCTTCACGCTCGACCCCATGCTCAGCGCCGTGTGGGCCGACCCGCCCGCCACTTACCTGAAACGTGTACCCGTCGTCGGCCACGCGCTGCGTGCCACCGACGCCGCGCTGGACGGTCTGCACCGCATCTACGAACGCACCATCCGCTGGATTTTCAGCGCCCGCCGCTGGCGCGTGGGCCTGCCGGCCTATGGCCATCCGTTTGGCAACGACGGCCAGCGCGACAAGACGCAAGCACGGCGCTTTCGCAGCAGCACCCTGACGCCGCGCGGTGTCGTCATGGCCGTCGGCTTGGGCAGCTTTTTGGGGGCCCTTGCACTGGCGCCTTTGGTGGGCAGTGAATTCGTGCCAGACACCGACGAAGGCAGCACCCAATTGCAGTTGCGCATGCCGGTGGGCAGCAGCCTTGAACGCACCGACGCCAAGGTGCGGCAGATAGAGGCCATCGTGCAGGCGCTGCCCGAAGTGCGTGACGTGTCGACCTGGGTCGGCGGCGCCGGCACGCGCAACCAGGCCCGGTTGAACATCGTGCTGAAAGACCGCAAGGACCGCAGCCGCAGCCAAAAGCAGGTGGAAGACGCGATGCGCACCGCCATCGCGCGCATCCCCGGCACCGACGCCAGCGTCGGCTTCAACCGGCCCATCTATGTCGCCATTCTGGGCAGCGACCCGCAAGGCCTGGCGCGTGTCGCCGATGCGTTTGCGGCCAAGGTGAAAGAGATTCGGGGCGTGGTGGATGTTGAATCATCTGTGAAGGCCGGCTTGCCTGCCTATGCCGTGAAACTCAAGCCCGGCGCGGTGCGTGAACTGGGGCTGACGGCGCCGCAATTGGCGAGCTCGTTGCGGGCCTATGTCAATGGTGAGGTCGCCACCTACTGGACGACACCCGATGGTGACCAGGTCGATGTCGTGCTGCGCCTGAACGAAAGCGCACGCGAACGCATCGAGCAACTGCGTGCTTTGCCGGTGGCCTTTGCCAAAGATGGCACGCCGATCAGCCTGGACAGCGTGGCGACCATCGAAACCGTCTTCAACCCCGACGTGATACGCCGCCAGAACCTGCAGCGCCGTGAAGCCGTGTTTGCCGGCGTACAAGGCCGCAGCGCCGGTGACGTGGGCCAGGACGTGCAGCAACTCATCAAGGACACCACGCTGCCGCCAGGCTTCAGCTTTGATGTCGGCGGCCAGATGCAGCAGCAGGCCGAAGCCTTTGGTGGCCTGTTGGCGGCGATGGCGCTGGCGGTGATCTTTATCTACATCGTGCTGGCCAGCCAGTTCGGCAGCTTCTTGCAGCCCATCGCCATCATGGCCAGCCTTCCGCTCGCGCTGATTGGCGTCATGCTGGCGCTGCTGTTGTGGAAGAGCACGCTCAACGTCTTCAGCATGATCGGGCTGGTGATGTTGATGGGCCTGGTGACCAAGAACGCCATCCTGCTGGTCGACTTTGCCAACCACGCGCGCAAGGCCGGCGCCACCGTGCCCGAAGCGCTGTTGCAAGCGGGCCTGACGCGCATGCGGCCGATCATCATGACCACCGCGGCGATGATCTTCGGCATGCTGCCGATGGCGCTGGCGCTGAACGACGGTGGCGAGGTTCAGGCGCCTATGGGCCGCGCCATCATCGGCGGTGTCATCACATCAACGCTGCTGACGCTGGTGGTGGTGCCGGTGCTGTACAGCTACCTGGCGCGCAGCCGCAAGCCGCGGCTGAAGGCGGCGCAAGAAGCACCGCCTTTGCTGGCCGGCAGTGCGGCCGGGCCGCTGCCCATGCCGGCCGACCGCCATTGAAGGTTTGCGCTACAACCAGGCGCGGGCGGCCGAGGCCACGCACCAGCCATGGCTGCGTTCACGCACCAGCGCAAACACCGGGTCGTGGTGGTGTGGCGGCAGGTTCTGCACCAGCAGCACCCAGCGCCGCGCTGCCAACTGCCGCCGCACTGTGCGGTTGAAGCGTTTGTACTGCGGCTGCTGGTGGCCCACCAGTGCCAGCCCTGCGGCCACCACGGCGCCCAGGCCGCTGACGATCATCGTCAGGAACAGCAGCGACATGTCGTCGCTGCTGCCTTCCAGCATCAGCCCACAGGCCAGCGCCAGCGCGCCGGCCACAACGGCCATGCCGGCCATCAGGCCGCGGTGGTCCAGCCACGTCCGGTCGGCAGACTTGCGACGCAGCGCCTTGTAGCGGTTGCCGCTTCGAAGGCGCGACCAGGCACTGCGCGCCGGTGATATGACATGCAATTGCGCGGGCAGCACACCCAGCGGCAGCGCCGTCAGCTGACGCACGGTTTCTTCGGCTTCCGGAGCGCTGGCATAAAAACCCGCCAGGCAAGTCATGCCGTCGCCCAACGCTTCATAGCCAGGGGCCGGGCCGGCGGGCGCTGCGGCGACGGTCTGTGGGCGCTCGGGGGCTGCTGCGCGCGTCCAGGCACCGCTAGACACTGCGACCGCCAAAGAAGCGCAAGGCAATGACGATCAACGCAATCACCAGCAGGACGTGGATGAAGCCGCCCAGGGTGTAGGAAGTGACCAGGCCAAGCAGCCACAGCACGACAAGAACGATGGCAATGGTTTCCAGCATGGTGTGTGACTCCTGCGCATCGAGTTAGCGCCAAGTACGGTTGTAGAGGGGCGCCGGAACGCGGTCGGTGCGGTGTCGCACGCAAGCCGAATCGACGAGCATCGCGGCCAAGCTGCAGGCCGGCGGCGAGATCGCTGGCCGTTGCTTTTTGAAAGGCCTGCTTGCATGACATCCCGGCAGCCAGGCGGCCCCTGCAAGCCAGGCCCTGAACGCGCATGACCAGCCGCTGCCAGGGCTACAACGACACCGTGCTGATGATCGATGGCGACCCTTTCAAAGACGCCAACGACCGCCATGGTCATAGCGAAGACGACCGTCGGTTGCAGCCTGGGGCCCAAGGCCTGCTGGACGGCTTGCGAGCCTGCCATGTGGTGGCGCGCTGAGGTGGTGACGATTTCTGCGTGCTGCTGCCGCGCATCACCGTAGCCCCAGCGCGGCCTGGAAACCAGGCCCGCGCCGGGCCTGTCATTCGCGCAAGAAGCGCAGCAGGTCTTCGCTCAAACGCGCCTTGTGGGTGGCAAACAAACCGTGCGGCGCGCCGTCGTATTCGATCAACATGGCCTGTGCAATGCCGCGCGCGGCGGCGCGGCCGGCGGCGTCTATCGGCACCGTCTTGTCGGCCGTGCCGTGAATCACCATCGTCGGCACCTTGAAGGCTGCCAGGTCGGGCCTGAAGTCGGTGGTGGCAAACGATTTGGCGCAGGCCAGGGTGGCGTTCAGCCCGGCCTGCATGGACACAGCGCGCGCCCATTCCAGCAGTTCGTTGCTGACCGGGTGGCTGAGCAGGCCGACACCGAAAAAGTCCTTGAAGAAGCCGCCGAAGAAGGCGGCGCGGTCTTCCGTCATGCCGCGTGTCATCTCCTCGAACACCGCGGCATCGGTGCCCTGCGGGTTGTCGGCCGTCTTCAGCATGAAGGGCACCACCGACGAGACCAGCACCGTCTGCGCCACAGCCTTGCCGGCATGGCGAGACATGTAGCGCGCGACTTCGCCGCCGCCCATCGAAAAGCCCACCAGCGTGGCGTCCTGGGCGCCGGTTTGTTCGATCACGGCGGCCAGGTCGTCGGCCAGCGTGTCGTAGTCATAACCGCCGAAAGGTTGTGACGATCGGCCGAAGCCGCGGCGGTCATAGGCGATGGTGCGATAACCGGCGTTGGCCAGGGCCAGCGCCTGGTCGTCCCAGCTATCGGCCGACAGCGGCCAGCCCGACATCAGGATGACCGGGCGCCCGCTGCCCCAGTCCTTGACGTGCAGCCGCGTCTGGTCGGCGGTGGTGATGTGGTGCATGGTGTGAAGTGCTCCGGTGAAAACAAAATTTGGCAGCACCCTGGGGCGCGCCGCGTGGGGTCTCGCCGCTTGCGCAGCCAGCAACTGCGGCCGACCGTAGTTGCAAAAGGTGGCCTGCACCGTGCGGTTGCGAACACAGGGTGAGGACGGATGCAGGCGGTGCCTGCACCGACTTTGAAAGCGGCGCTGCCAGCGTGTGCAGACGCACAGACCCGGTCATCGCCGATGCCTAGCCTGCAAGCCTGCGCGGCGCTTCAACAGCCTGCCCTTTTCGCCGCAGCCACGCTCCACTCACTTTGTCAGGACTGTCATGCCCAAGCCCTTCACCCTGGCCGCGCTTTTTTTTGCAGCAGGGGCGCTGTGCGCGTGCAAGGAGAGTCCCAAGCCGACTGCGCTGCCGGCACCGCCGCTGGAAGTGCCGGCGCCTTCAGGCACCGACGCATCGGTGCCTTCAGCGGCTTCGGTGATGGCACCCGCGACGCAGGCTTCGGCGGCCGATGCGAGCACCGGCCGGGCCAACAAATCGATGTCGCGGGCCGAGG
>JANMJI010000082.1:0-4225 GCA_031371275.1 Betaproteobacteria bacterium | reverse complement strand
GGGCCAGCCTGCACGCTTCGTCCAGAAAACCCTGGGCCAGCGCATGTTCACCGCGCGCTGCGGCCACGTCGGCCAGGGCCACTTGCAGCCGCGCTGACAACAAAACATCGTGCGGCTGCGGCAATGCACGCAGCCCACGTTGCAGCACCTGCTGCGACTGCACGTAGTCGCCCAGCGTCCACAACGCGGCGCCGGCCACCCAGTCGGCCGTGGCGCTGGCGTGGCCCTTCAATGTCGGCATGCCACGCACTTCATCGGCCAGGTTCACCGCGACGCGGAAAGGCCCCGTCAGCCGCAGCGCGGCCCAGGCCAATGCCAAACAGGCGCCGGCTTCATCGGCCTGGCCAGCGGCCACCGCGCTGCGGCAGGCGCGCACCAGGTTGTCGAGTTCGATGCAGCGGTGGGCCACCGCAGCGCCTTCGTCCAGCGCCGCGAAGTAGGTGCAGTGCCTGCGCGCGGCTTGCGCCTGCGGGCTGTTGGCGGGCCATTGCAGCAGCCGTGCGGCGGCAAAGTCTTGCACGCTGCGCATCAGCCCAAAGCGCTGCCCGGCGAGCCCGCGCAGCAGCGATTTTTCGATCAGCGCCTGCAACACATCGGGCAACCAGATGGCCAGCGCGCCGGCTTCCAGCGCCACCACCGCCTGCGCCGCGGGGCCGTCAAAACCGCCGTCGAATACCGACAGTTGTGCCAGCGTGTTCTGCTCGCTGTGGCTCAACAGATCCCACGACCAATCGAGCGTGGCTTGCAGGGTGGCATGGCGCTCTGGCCTGCCGCTGCGCGCGGCCAGCAGGCGAAAGCGCTGGTCCATGCGCGCCAGCAGTTGCTGCGGTGTCATGGCGCGAATGCGCGGTGCCGCAAGCTCAATGGCCAGCGGCAAACCGTCCAGCAGACTGACCAGCTGGTGCACCTGCGCCCGGTCGGCCAGGCTGGGCGCGTAGTCGGCCCTGGCGGCCAGGGCGCGCTGGTGAAACAAGGCGGCGGCGTCGGCTTCATCCAAGGCTTCCAGCCCCAAGGTCTGCTCGCCCACCAGGCCCAGCACCTCGCGCGAGGAAACCACAAAACACGCCGCCGGCGCAGCGTCCAGCCAATGGCCTAACGTTTCGGAAGCATGGCCTGCCACCTGCTCGAAATTGTCCAGAATCACCAGGCAATGGCCGCGCCCGGCAATGGCCCGCCCGAGCTGCGCCACCGGGTCTTTGCCCAGCGGCACATCCAGGCCGCTGGCCACGGCTTGCAGCACGCCGTCAAGACTGCGCGCTTGCGCCAGATCACAAAACCATAAACCGCCGGAGAAGCTGCCGCGCCAGGCCCAGGCGTAGCGCAGCGCCAGCCGCGTTTTGCCCATACCCCCGGGGCCGTGCAGCGTGACCAGGCGGGCGTCACCATCGAAGCGTTCGGCCAGCACCTGCAGGTCTTGCGCGCGGCCGACAAAACTGTCGCGCTCGGCCGGCAGGTTGTGCGGCACCTTTTCACCGCTCACCCACTGGCCGTTGTGCCACAGCACACGCTGGGCTTTCTCAGCGTCGGGCGGCGGTGTGAAGGGCGTGCGGTCGTCGCCCACCTCGTGCACTTCCAGCGGCTCGGTCAGGCCCTTCATGCGCCAGTGGCCGTGGCAGCAGCAGCGCCAGCCGGCCTGCGTCAATGCGCTGGCGCTGGCCGTGCTGCACAGCGTTTGCCCGCCTTGGGCCAGCCCCATCAGCCGCGCGCCCACGGCCTTGCCTATGCCCACCAGTTCCAGCGGCTTGGCGCCCAGCGCCATGTCGGCGGGCCCGTTGTGGCGCAGGTCCAGCGGGCCGGTGTGCAGCCCGGCGCGGGCCTTCAGCGGCACCGGTAGCTGGGCCAGCATCTGGTGGTAGGCCAGCGCAAAGGCGGCGGCGTCTGTGGGTGCATCGAAGAGCGCCAGAAAGCCGTCACTGCGGTCGATTTCGCGGCCCCGCCACAGCAGCAAAAGGTCGCGCGATGCGCGGTCGTGCTGGGCCCAGACGGTGGCCATGGCGGCGTCGCCCAGCCGGGTGTTCAAGGCCGTGCTGCCTTCGATGTCGGTGAACAGCAGCGTGAGCACAGTGGGCATGGCCAGCAGACTGTATCGGAGCAGGTGCCCAGTGCGAAGTGACTGAAACTCAGTCAGTGCGATTGCTTGGATTTCAGGCGGGCTTATCGTCATGCTGCCTGACATTCAGGCGAAACCAGCGCCTGTTGCACCAATTAAGCGGGTTAACCCGCAACGTTTGCACCGGCACGGGGCTTGCAATCGCCACACACCAAAACCCAAGGAGATAGCCCCATGCACCGCCGCCTGTTGCTCGCCCTGTCCGTGGCTGTCGCTGCCCCGTTTTTATCTGTTCAAGCACAGGCCCAGGCCCCGGTCGGCAAAGAAATCAAGATCGCCCACATCTTCAGCAGAACCGGCCCGCTGGAAGCCTATGGCAAGCAGACGGCCACGGGTCTGATGCTGGGCATCGAGTACGCCACCGGCGGCACCATGACGGTGGCTGGGCGCAAGCTGGTGGTGATTGAAAAAGACGACCAGGGCAAGCCCGACGTGGCCAAGGGTTTGCTGGCCGCGGCCTATGGCGATGACAAGGTGGACATTGCCGTCGGCCCCACCGCCAGCCCGGTGGCCTTGGCTTTACTGCCGGTGGCCGAGGAGTACAAAAAAATCCTGCTGGTGGAACCGGCCGTGGCCGACAGCATTACCGGCGACAAGTGGAACCGCTACATCTTCCGCACCGGCCGCAATTCATCGCAAGACGCCATCAGCAACGCCGTGGCGCTGGACAAGGCCGGCCACACCATCGCCACGCTGGCGCAAGACAACGCCTTCGGCAAGGACGGTGTGAAAGCCTTTCGTGAAGCGGTGAGCAAAGCCAAGCTGGTACACGAGGAATACCTGCCCGCGGCCACCACCGATTTCACCGCCGGCCTGCAGCGCATCATCGACAAACTGAAAGATGTGCCCGGCCGCAAACTGGTGTGGGTGGTGTGGGCCGGTGCCAATTCGCCGTTCAACAAGTTCGCGGAATTGGAACTGCAAAAGCGCTATGGCATTGAGCTGGCCACCGGCGGCAACATCCTGCCCGCGATGGTGGCCTACAAACAATATCCGGGCATGGAAGGCGCGGCGTATTACTACTTCGGCATGCCCAAGAACGCGGTCAACGAATGGCTGGTGGCCAACCATTACAGCAGGTTCAAGACACCGCCCGATTTCTTCACCGCCGGCGGCATGAGCGCGGGCATTGCGCTGGTCGAAGCGTTGAAGAAAACCAAGGGCGATACCGGCACCGAGGGTCTGATTGCGGCGATGGAAGGCATGAGCTTCCAGACACCCAAAGGACAGATGACCTTCCGCAAGGAAGACCTCCAGGCGTTGCAGAGCATGTACCACTTCAAGTTCCGGGTCGACCCGGCTTTTGCGTGGGGCGTGCCGGAATTGATACGCGAGATCAAGCCTGAAGAGATGGCGGTGCCGATCAGGAACAAGAAGTAGGCACCGGCGGGTTTGTGCTTGAAACGCGCGACCTGACGATCCGCTTTGGCGGCCATGTGGCGGTGGACCAGGTGTCTTGCCGCTTCGACGCCGGCACGCTGACGGCCATCGTCGGGCCCAACGGTGCTGGCAAGACGACCTACTTCAACCTGATTTCTGGCCAGTTGCCAGCCAGCGCGGGTTCGGTGTGGCTGGACGGCCACGACCTGACCGCGCTGCCCGTGCCACTGCGCACACGTCGCGGGTTAGGTCGCGCCTTCCAGCTCACGCAACTGTTCCCCAACCTGAGCGTGCAGGAAAACGTTCGCCTGGCGGTGCAGGCCCGCGCCCAAGGCCGTGGTGAAGCCGGGCTGGACTTGCTGCGCGTGTGGCTGGACCGCCGCGAATGGATAGACCAAGCGCTGGCGTTGCTGGAGCAGGTGCGGCTGTTGGACAAGCGCGAGGCCACCGCAGCCAGCCTGCCGCACGGCGACCAGCGCAAGCTGGAAGTGGCCTTGCTGATGGCGCTGCAGCCCAAGGTCTACATGTTCGACGAGCCCACCGCCGGCATGAGCGTGGACGAGGTGCCGGTGGTGCTGGACCTGATACGCCAGCTGAAGGCGCGCCAGGACTGCTGCATCTTGCTGGTGGAACACAAGATGGACGTGGTGCGTGAACTGGCCGACCGCATCGTGGTGCTGCACAACGGCGCCAAGGTGGCCGACGGCGCGCCGGCGGCGGTGATTGCATCGCCCA
>JANMJI010000066.1:0-2877 GCA_031371275.1 Betaproteobacteria bacterium | reverse complement strand
TCCACCAGCGGCATCTTGTCCACCGGGCTGAAGAAGTGCAGCCCCAGGAACTGCGCCGGCCGCACGCTGGCCTGGGCCAGGCCGCTGATGGGCAGCGTGGACGTGTTGGATGCGAACACCGCGCCGGCACCGATGGCGGCTTCGGCCTTCTTCGTCACCTCGGCCTTGATGCCGCGGTCCTCGAACACCGCCTCAATGACCAGGTCGCAGCCAGTCAGCAACGCGTAATCGGTGGTGGGCGTGATCCTGGCCAACAGCGCGTCGCGCTTTTCGGCTGTGCTGCGGCCCTTCGTAACTGCCTTGTCCAGCAAGCCTTGTGCATAGGCCTTGCCACGTTCTGCGGCCTGCGCCGTGCTGTCCAGCAGCACCACGTCAATGCCCACGTTGGCCGACACATACGCAATGCCCGCGCCCATCATGCCGGCGCCCAGGATGCCCAGCTTCTTGATCCTGGCCCGTGCTACACCTGCACTTTCAATGTTAGGCCGTGAAGCACCCTTCTTGATCGCATTCAACTGGTACCACAGCGTACCGATCATGTTGCGTGATTCTTGCGACATCGCGCAGGCCGCGAAGTAGCGGCTTTCCACCACGCTGGCGGCATCAAAGTCGAGCAAACCGCCTTCGAAGATGCTGCTCATGATGTGCTGCACCGCCGGGTAGTTGCCAAAACTTTTGGCCGCCGCGATGGAAGGCGCAATACCGAGCATCTGCGCCACCGCTGGCGCGCGCGAATCACCGCCTGGAAAGCGGAACTTCGGCGCATCCCACGGCTGCTGCGCCTTCGGGTTGGCTTTGCACCAGTCGCGGGCCTGCGCCATGAGCCCGTCGCCGTCTTTGGCCAGGCCATTCAGCAGGCCCATGGCGAGTGCTTTCTGCGGGCTGATGTCACCGCCTTCAGCGCAGATTTGCAGCGCCTGCTGCATGCCCACCAGCCGCGGCAAACGCACGGTGCCGCCACCGCCGGGCAACAAGCCCAGCTTGACTTCGGGCTGGCCTATCTTCAAGCGCGCGTCTTCAATGGCAAAACGCGCGTGGCAGGCCAGCGCCAGTTCAAGCCCACCGCCCAGGGCATGGCCGTTGATAGCCGCCACCACCGGCTTGCCTTGTTTTTCCATTTGGCGCAGCACGGTTTTCATCGCCATGCTGGCCTCGAAGGGTTCTTCGGGTCGGGTCCATTTCGACATGCGCTCGAGATCACCGCCGGCGCAGAAGTCGGCCTTGGCCGAGGTCAGGATCAAGCCCTTCACCGCCGGGTCGGCGAGCTTTTCGACGGCCGCGGCAATGCCTGCCATCAGCACGTCGCCGACGACGTTCATCGGTCGGCCCGGCAGGTCCATCGTGGCGACGAGGATGCCGTCGTCGCCCAGGTTCAGGTGGACGGCGTTGATGGCGCTTCTGGAGTCAATCATGTTCACACCCGCTCGATGATGGTTGCGATGCCCATGCCGCCACCCACGCACAGCGTGGCGCAGCCGGTGCTCAGGTTCCTGCGTTCCAACTCGTCCAGCAAGGTGCCCAAAATGATGCAACCCGTGGCCCCCAGCGGGTGGCCCATGGCGATGGCGCCGCCGTTGACGTTCACCCGGTCTAGCCCGATATCCAGGTCGCGTGCGGTCTTCATCGGCACCACGGCAAAGGCTTCGTTGATCTCCCACAGGTCGATGTCTGAAGCCTGCATGCCGGCCTTGGCCAGCGCCTTGCGGCAGGCCGGCGTGGGGCCGGTCAGCATGATGGTCGGTTCACTGCCAATGACGGCCGCGGCACGGATGCGCGCCCGCGGCTTCAGCCCGGCCTTCTTGCCACCTTGCGCATTGCCCACCAGCATCAGCGCAGCACCGTCAACGATGCCGCTGCTGTTTCCCGCATGGTGCATGTGGGTGATGCGCTCCACCGTCGTGTACTTGCGCAATGCGGTGGCGTCGAAGCCCATCTGGCCCATCATCGCAAAGCTGGCATCCAGCTTGGCCATGGCTTCGAGAGTGGCACCCTCGCGGATGGTCTCGTCGCGGTCCAGCATCAGCAGCCCGGCGATGTCTTTCACCGGCACCACGCTGCGCAAGAAACGCCCTTCAGCACGCGCGGCGGCGGCCTTGCGATGCGAATGCAGGGCGAAGTTGTCAACATCGTTGCGGCTAAAGCCTTCCAGCATGGCGATGAGGTCTGCGCCCACGCCCTGCGGCACAAAGCCCAGTTTCTGGTTGATGCGTGGGTCCATGAACCAGGCGCCGCCGTCGCTGCCCATGGCCCAGCGGCTCATGCTTTCCACACCACCGCCGACCACCAGGTCTTCATAGCCACTGGCCACCTTGGCCGCGGCCAGGTTGACCGATTCGAGCCCTGACGCGCAGAAGCGGCTTTGCGTGACGCCGGCCACCGTCTGCGCCCATTCGGCGTCCAGCACCGCGGTGCGTGCGATGTCGGCGCCCTGCTCACCCACCGGGGTGACGCAGCCCAGCACCACGTCGTCGACCAGCGCGGTGTCCAGTGCGTTGCGCTGCGCCAGCGCCTGCAGCAGTGTGCGCAGCAACCACACGGGCGATGCCTGGTGCAGGCTGCCGTCTTTCTTGCCTTTGCCGCGCGGCGTGCGCACATGGTCGTAGATGAAGGCTTCGGTCATTGGGTGCTCCCCTGGGTGTCGTCGATGCGTGGCGCCAACTGCGCCGGGTCGTAGAAAAAGGTTTCTTCGGCAATGCGTTCGCCTTCCCAGCGCTGGCAGGCCACTTCTTCCATCTGCGTGATGCTGCCATCCAGCCATTCGAAGCGGAAGATCCAGCGCAGGGCGACATGATCGCCGCTGACAAAAACCGGCTGCACACAGCGCGATTGCACAGCCTTGGCCCGCGCCAGCACACGCCGCTCGTTGGCCACCAGCAG
>JANMJI010000395.1:0-13599 GCA_031371275.1 Betaproteobacteria bacterium | reverse complement strand
GGTCATGAGCCCGTTGGAGTTCATGCAACGGCTGGCAGCGCTGGTGTCACGCCCGCGGCTGCACCTGATCCGCTTTGGTATCCGCATAACTTCGCTGCGCGAAGTAAGCGGACCCCCGCTTCGCGAGCATGGCGTGCTGGCACCCAACGCCAAGCTGCGTGCGCAGGTGGTGCCGCAAGAGCCCGAGTCGCCCGCGCAGGCCACACAGCCCGCCCAGTGCGAGGCCAACTGTGCGTACCACCGCCCCGTGCGCCTGAGCTGGGCCAAGCCCGGGGCACCGGGTTGACCCGGCGTTCTTGGTCGCCCGGCCGTATCGGCAGCCGGTTCCGATCGTGGCGCGGCGAGCGCATGCCCGCGGGCGGATCAACCCGGCGCGCCCGGGCCGCTGCTCAGCAGGACGCGCCGCTGATCTCCCCCAGCAGCATCGCGATCTCGGCGCCGAGCAGCAGATCGTCGTGCACGCCAAACACCTGCAAGCGCCGGCGCCCTTGCGCGTCGATCAGCACCGTCGTCGGTGTGCCCTGCATCTCGTAGGCGAGCATCGTGCGCGGCAGCGGCTGGCCAGCGTCGGAGGGCCTGTCCACACCGACCGGATAGCGGATGCGGTACTCGTGGACGAAGGCGCGCAGCGACGCGAGCCCCATGGCGTCGTGGTGCTCGAATACCGTGTGCAGGCCGATGACCGCGAGCGGCTTGCCGGCGAACAGCTCGGCCACACGCTGCGCCTGCGGCAGCGCCTGCGCAACGCAGCCGGGGCACAGCATCTGGAACGCATGCAGCAGCACGACGCGACCGCGAAAGTGTTCGAGGCTGAGCGGCGCGTCGCTGTTCAGCCAGGCCGCCGTCTGCCAGGGCGGCGCGGCGCTCGGCGTCATCAGAAGTCGCCGTCCTTCACGTACGGATGGCTCCACAGCGTCAGCTGCAGCAGGCACGACTTGACCCAGGCCGCATGCATCTTGTCGACCACTTCCGCCGGGTGGCCCTTCTTGCCGAGGAAAGGCTTGAGCGTGAAGGTCACCGGGAAGGTCAACGCGAACAAGTCGCGAAACGGCACGATGGCGGTGGAAGCGGCGCCGTCGGTGCGGTTCTTCTTGCTGCGGTGGTGGCGCAAGGCGATCTCATGCTGGTAGTCAAGCCAGCGCTGATCGTAATCGGCGCGCGCGGTGTCGAGGATCCACTGGCCGAAGCGCTTGCGCACCGCGCCCAGGTAGTCACCGAGCGGCTTGCCGTCGCTCTTGCCGCAAAACGATGCCAGCAGATGGGGCTGCGAGCCGACGAAGCCGTACCAGACGTCGAGGATCTGCTCGACCTGGTCCTTGACAACCTCATGCGACAGGCGCAACTGCTTGATGTCGTCGTCGCCGAACAGCGCGCTCGCCTTCATCAGCTCGAAATCGGCGAGGCTCAGCGGCGAACGTGCGACCGCGTCGGTGCCGGCGGTGTAGCCGGGAATGTCGGGTGTCATCGGCAAACTCCTGTGGTTGTAGCGAAGGGGAGCCAGCATCAGGCTCCATGACGGCCGACAATACGCAGCCTGCGCATTCAGCGCCAGAAGGCACTTTTCGGTAAGGTGGCGACCCGATGGTTCACGACGACCCTTCAACCAGCGCGACTCAGGACCCGGTGCGTGCCGGCGGGATTGCGGTCGCCGCGATGGTCGAGAGCATCGTCGGCTGCAAGTGGTCGTTGCGCCTGCTGGATCAGTTTGCCGAGGGGCACAGCCGGCCGAGCGAATTGCTGCGCGCCTGCCCGAATCTCTCCTCGAAGGTGATGAACGAGCGGCTGCGCAAAATGCTGCGCTTCGGCATCGTCGAACGCACGGTGTTCGGCGCCAGGCCGCCGCTCGAAGTGGTCTATGTGCTGACGCCTTTCGGTCGGCGCTTCGTGGGCATCCTCGACGAGGTTCGGCGGCTGCAGGCGGCCATCGACGACGCGCACCTGCCCGCACCCGACTGATTCCGGGAACATCCCGCTGGGGGGATTTCTTGCGTGGTGTCGGCAACCCGCCGTCGTTTGCCGCCGGCCGCCAGCGCGTGGCGCCCAACATCTGCTACGAAGACCTGTTCGGCGAAGAACTGGCGCAGCGTTTCGCCGAGCCCGCCAGCGCGCCCACGGTGTTCGCCAACATCAGCAACATCGGCTGGTTTGGCGACACGCCAGCCATTGCGCAGCACCTGAACATCTCGCGCTTGCGGGCGCTTGAATTCGAGCGGCCGATGCTGCGGGCCACCAACACCGGCGCCACCGCGGTGATAGACCACCACGGCCATGTCGTGGCGCAGTTGCTGCCTTACACCCGAAGTGTGCTGACAGCCACGGTGCAAGGCCGCCAGGGCCTGACGCCCTTCGCCTGGTGGGCTTCGCGCGCCGGCCTGTGGCCTTTGTGGGTGGCCGCGCTGGCTTTGGTGGCGCAAGCGCCGCAACCGCCGCAGCCCCCCGCATCGGTCACAGGGGGCGCCCGGCCCAGCGCCAAAGCCAGCCCAACACGGCAACGCTGGCGCAGGGCGGCCGGCATCAGCGTCCACACCGTGTAGGTGCTGCAGGCAACCACCAGCCATAGCGTGACGGCGGTTTGCCAACCCATCTTCAAGCCCCCAGCCACAGCGTGGCGCGGTAGGTGATGAAGGCCGCGGCATAGGCCAGCACAAACATGTAGCCGGCCATCAGCAGCGGGTAACGCCAGGAGTTGGTTTCGCGCTTCACCACGGCCAGTGTGGACAGGCATTGGGGCGCAAACACATACCAGGCCAAAAGCGAATACGCGGTGGCCAGGGACCAGCGCCGTGCAGGAAGGTTGCCTGGCGCGGATCTCTGGACGCGTGCGCTTCGTCGAGGCAATCACGCCAGCACTCCCAACGCAGGCGACAGTTGATGCCGTCGGTGATCACCCCGAGCAGCAGTTGCTGGCTTACGTAATCGGCGCGTTCAAGGAGCACGGCATCCTTACCGCATCGCCTGCGGACCACGCGCCGGGCAGAAGGTGCTGACGCTGCAAGGTGCCATGCCCAGGCAGACGGACTTCAAGCAGACGCTGTGCGCTGACATGCAGGGCTTCAGCCTGCACGCTGCCGTGCGCTGTGGCGCCGACGACCGCCAGGCGCTGGAGCCACTGTGCCGCTACATCACCCGCCCAGCTTTGGCCAACGAACGCGTGCAGCCCAACGCTGCCGGTCAGGTGGTCCTGAAGCTCAAGACGCCCTGGCGCGACGGCACCACGCACCTGGTCATGAACCCGTTGGAGTTCATGCAACGGCTGGCAGCGCTGGTGCCACGCCCGCGGCTGCACCTGATCCGCTTTGGTATCCGCATAACTTCGCTGCGCGAAGTAAGCGGCCCCCCGCTTCGCGAGCATGGCGTGCTGGCCCCCAACGCCAAGTTGCGCGCGATGGTGGTGCCGCAAGGGACCGAGCCAGCAGCGCAGGCCGCGCAAGCGGCCCAGTGCGAGGCCCGCTGTGCGCACCACCGCCCTGTGCGGCTGCGCTGGGCCGAGCTGCTCAAGCGGGTGTTTGACCTCGACCTGGAGCATTGCCCGAACTGCTGCGGCGGGCTGAAGATCATCGCTGCCATCCTGGAGCAGCCGGTGATCGAGAAGAACCTCACGCACCTGGGGTTGCAGGCCAGGGCGCCGCCGCATGGCGCCGCCCGCGGTCAAACGCTGCAAAAAAGCGGCTTGACGATTTCGATCCATGGCGTTTCAGGCGGCCCCGACGCCCAGGGCTGCGCAGATTGGCTGCGTCCGAGTTCTCCGGGGAAGGCTCGAAGCGAGCCGGAGATCACGGTTCACCCGTACGCGACTCCCATATCAGACACGTCTGGGCGCTACTGTCGACGCGATGTGCAAGGCGCAGTCGACTCCAAAGACCCCATCAAGCGCTGTCAGCTGCCGTGCAGGGGCGGTCACGGGCGAGAAAAAGGGTGTTGAATTTCCTATCCTCCAGGCCGCCAAAGAGCTTGAGCGCGGCCGAGCCCAGCAGGTCCGATTCGCAATAGCGCGTGGGCATCAGGTTGTGCAGCACGTCGTCGGGCAGATCGCCGATGCGCACCTCGGCCGCCGACCTGGCTGCGCGGCGCAGCGCCACCTGGACGCGCGCCTTGTAGCGCAGTGTCAAAGGGCCTGGGCTGGCCTGCAGCCGCGCGAAGCGGTGGCCGGCGTTGGGGTCTTCGTACACCCGCACCGGCACCGGCGGAGACAGTCGCAACGACTCGGACAGCACGGTCTGGTCGGGCCCCTGCATGGCGTGGATCTGGAACACGAAGTCGGTGGGCGTGGCCAGCGTATAGGACAGCTTGCAGTCCACGTCGAAGAGGCGGGATTTGGTCATGTGGGGCAGTATGCCGGGGGTTCATGCCGCATGTCCGACTCCGCCACCATCCAGCCGCACACGCTTGCCGTGCGTGGAATCTGGCGCGAGCATGTCGAATCCGCCCGGCTTGAACGTCATAGGAGGAGGCGCCCCATTTCCGGGCCGCCACACGCAGCCCCTGCAAGGAGACCCTGATGCACTACGTCGATGGATTCGTTCTCGCGGTGCCTACCGCGGCCAAGGAGGTGTACCTTCAACACGCCCAGCTGGGCGCACAAGTCTTCAAGGATCACGGTGCGCTCGGCGTGGTCGAGTGCTGGGGCGACGATGTCCCCGAAGGCAAGCTCACGTCGTTTCCGATGGCGGTGCAGCGCAAGGACGACGAGACGGTGGTGTTCTCGTGGATCACCTGGCCGTCGCGCAGCGCCCGCGATGCCGGCATGAAGGCGGCGACGGACGACCCGCGGCTGCGCGACATGAAGATGCCCTTCGACGGCAAGCGGGTGATCTATGGCGGATTCCAGACCCTCTTGAGCGCGTAGGCGAAAGACACGCCATGGACAACATCAAGGTCAGTGCGTTCCACTGGGTGCCGCCCTTCGCGCAGGGCTATGTGCGCGATCTGCGCGTGCGCTGGGCGCTCGAAGAAGCCGGGCTGCCGTACGCGCAGCGCTTGATCGGGCCGGCCGATCAGAAATCGGCCGCGTACCGCGCGCTGCAGCCTTTCGGCCAGGTGCCGGCCTTCGAGGAGGACGGCCTGGCCCTGTTCGAGTCCGGCGCGATCGTGCTGCACATCGCCGAGCGGTCCGAGGCGCTGATGCCCGCCGACGCTGCTGACCGCGCGCGCGTGCGGACCTGGATGTTCGCGGCGCTGAACACCGTCGAGCCGCCGATTCTGATGCTCAACGTCATCGACTTGCAGCCGGGCGGCGCGCAGGAAGGCGAGAAGGCGTTGCGCGCTCGGGTGGTGAAGTACATCGACCTGCGGCTCGGCGAATTGGCCGACGCACTGGGTTCGCAGCCTTATCTCGTCGCCGACCGCTTCACCGCGGCCGACCTGCTGATGGCTACCGTGCTGCGCCTGATCGATGCAGCCGACCGCGTCACGGCCAGGCCGCTGCTCGACGACTACCAGGCGCGCTGCGTCGCCAGGCCGGCATTCCACAAGGCGCTGGCCGACCAGATGGCGGTGTTTGCGCAGCACGCGCCGCCGGCTGCGGGCTGACGCCAGGCGTTGCGACTGCGGCGTCCCCCCACGTTCAACGCCTTGGCATCGCCTGGTTCTGCGCGATCGGTAGGGCAGCGGTAGGACCGCTCCGCTCAATCTGAAGGCTCCACAACACGCATCGGAGCCTTTCATGTCCAAGCCCTCGAAACTCACGCTTGCCCTGCTGACCCTGGCCGCCATCGCCGCGAGCGGGCCGGCCTGCGCGGCCGAATACAAGTACTGGTACGACGACCCCGACTTCGGCCATCAGGCGGGAGACCTGACCAACGGCAATGCCGCCATCGTCGCGCCGGCCTGGGCCTGCGCGCGGCGATTCTTCAGCGGGGTCGAACTGCAATGGATCGGCGAAGACGGAGCGGGCATCGCCCCCAACAACGGTGGCCAGGAGATCTTCACCAGCATCAACGTGCACTTCGGCACCGGCGCCGGCTGCCAGCCGCGCCCGCGGATGGAGAGCCACCCGGCGTTGACGCTGATCCCGCCGCGCGCGGGAACGCACTGGGTGGTCATCGACCCCGACGCCGGCAGCTACTGGGTCAACAAGGACGGCGGTTGGCCGGCATGCAATTGCGCGGCTCCGGTGGGCTTCAAGGCCCTGACTCTGGACATCCGCTGGCCTGCACTGGATCGCGTGTTCAGCGCCCAGTTCGATCGAACTTCACCGGAGACCGGCGCTCCGCGCGGGATCAACATCCAGACCTTGAGAGCGCCGCTGTCCGATTTGCAGCGCAGCGTGGCCAGCGAAGTCGGCAAACGGCGCCTGAAGACGCTGCCCACGCTCGAAAGTGCAGTCCGTCAGTTGGAGGACTTGGCACTGTCTTCGCTGTCCAAGGCGGCAACCCAGGTGGAACAGTGCCGCGTGGCGCAGGAGCAGGGCGCTTTCGGCGAAGCCTACAAGGCCTGCGACCGCGCGCGCCGATCGGCCCTGATGGCGCAGCAGGCGCTGAAGACGGTAGTCGAAGAAATGCACTGAGCTTGAGAGCCAACCAGGCCCTTGGCGGCGCCCGGCGTTGGCGCAGAAACGAACGTTCTTTGCTGGCCGGCAGCCCTCACCCCGACCCTCTCCCACCCTCCCACCAGTGGGAGAGGGAGCAATGCATGGCCCCCTCTCCCGCCTGCGGGAGAGAGCTGGGGTGAGGGTCTTTGTGCGGCGCCCGGTTGACGCGACGAGGTGCCGTCCGGACACTGCGCCGATGACGCCGGCCCCCATCGAAGCACCGCCCAACGCGACGCCGGTGCTGTCGGAGCAGGCCCTGGCGGCGGCCTCGCCGGCGTTGCTGGCGCAGCCGGCGCTGTGGTCGCAGTTGTGCCTGCCGCAGGGCGCGCCGCTCGACCCGACGGCGGAACCCTGGACGACCTACTGGGCCACCCGTCTGGACGCTGCGCTGGACCCGGCCGAAGCGCGCGCCCGCCTCGAAGCGGCCCTTGGCGGCATGGCACAGCGCGCCGACCGCACTGGCGAGCTGGCCTGCATCGCCGCCATCATTGAGGGTTTCTACGTCGACGAAAGCACGCTCGACCCGCTCGACCGCTGGATCGCGGCGCTGGAAGAACGCCTGCCTGCCGACGGGGCCTGGCCGTCGCCAGACCTCGAAGCGCATGTCCTGGCCTGCGGCGTGGGTGTGCTGCTGCGCTCGCCGCGGCACCCGCTGCTGGCACGCTGGGCGGAGCGCGGCGCGACACTGGTGCGGCAGGTCAAGCCCGGGCCCGGGCGGCTGAAGCTGGCCACCTTTCTGGCCCAGTACCACTTCTGGCGCGGCGAATTCGGGCGCACAGCGCTCATCGTCGATCAACTGCCCGGCCTGGATATCGCAGGTCTGCTGCCTGCCGAGGCCCTGGTCTGGCTGGAGACGGTGGCCAACCACGCGCGCTGCGCCGCCCAGCCCGAGCGCGGCCGTGAGGCGATCGACAAGGCGCTGCGCCTGCTGCGCCAGCACGGGTTGAAACACCACGCCTATGCGTTGCATGCGCACGGCGCGTCGCTGGCACTGGCCGCTGGCGACACCGACGGCGCGCAAGCGCACTTGGACGCCATGCGCCCGGTGCTGGACGGCGTACCGCAGGCTGACCAGACCCACTACTGGCACTTCCAGGCAGGCCTCGCGCTGGCGCGCGGCGACACGCCGCGGGCGGTTGAGCTGGCGCGTTCGGCGCTGGACAACGCAGGCGAGATCGGTGGCCCGTTCCGCAGCGCCATGCAGACACTGAGCCTGGCGCAGGCGCTGCTGCGTGCCGGCGAGCCGGCCGAGGCGCTGGCACACGCGGACCGCGCGCTCGGAGCGGCACTCGGCATCGGCGCCGCGCTCGTGGTCTTTACCGCCACGCTGATGCGCGCCGCGGCGCTGCTGCGGCTGGGCCGCGAGGACGCCGACGCGGCGCTGCGCGAGGGCTGGGCCCAGGGCGCGCGGAGCGACTTCGCGGTCACCGCGTCGTGGTGGCTGCCCGAGGTCATGGCCGAGCTGGCGCAGGCCGCACTGGCGCGCCAGATCGAGCCGGCCTACGTGCGCCGCTTCGTTCGCCGCCACGCGCTGCCGGGCCCGGACCCGGCGCAGGCCGACTGGCCCTGGCCGCTGCTGCTGCGCGCCTTTGGCCCTTTCGAGGCGCTGCTGCACGATGAGCCGCTGACGCGCAGCAGCGGCAAGACCGCGCAACGCCCGCTGGACCTGCTGCGGGCGCTGCTGGCCCAGGGCACCGGCGGGCTGCCGGTGGCCACCGCGATGCAGTGGCTCTGGCCCGAAGCCGACACGGCCGCTCAGCGCAAGTCGTTCGACGTGGCGCTGCTGCGGCTGCGCCGCACGCTGGGTGACTCGCCGGGTGACTCGATGGTCAAGGCGCGGCTGCTGCTGCTGGAAGGCGGCCGCCTGCGCCTGGACGAGCGCTGGTGCTGGAGCGACGTGGGCGCACTGCACGCGCTGCTGCAGGACATCGGCGCCGCGCATGGCGCGTCGCTCGCACAGCTGCAGGATTGGGGGCGCCGCCTGCTCGGCCTGATGCGCGGCCCGTTCCTGGCCGGCGAGGACGCCGACTGGGTGCGCGCCGCGCGCGAGAAGAACCGCCGCCGATTCGTCGTCGCGGTGGCGCAGCTGGCCGAGCGCATCGAGCCGCTGGACGCGCCCGCCGCGCAGCGGCTGTACGAGCGGGCGCTGGACGTGGAGCCGCTGGCCGAGTCGCTGAGCCGCCGCCTGATGCGGCTGCACGCGGCGCGCGGCGACCGGGCCGAGGCGCTGCGCGTCTGGCGCGCCTGCCGCACGATGCTCTGGGTGGCCGAGAGCCTGGAGCCGGGGCGCGAAACCCGCGCACTGGCGGCCGAGTTGGGGCTGGCCGACTCCCCCTAAAAAACGGGCGCCGCCGGCCCCCCTATCCTGCCGCCGGGGGATCGCGCTATCGGTAGGACATCGGTAGTACTGTAAGCGCCACGCTGGCTGCTTGAACACACCGAACGGAGATTCCCCCATGCCGAACTTCATCACCCTTTGCCGACTGCTTCCGGGCATCGCCGCGCTGGCCGCCTTGCCGCCGGTCGCCCACGCCACGCCGGACTTCACGATCCCGGCCGTCGTCTGCGTGCCGGGGGACACCGTGTCGATGAACGCAGAGAACAAGCCCCTGACGGCGGGCGTCGTTCGCAAGGAAGGGCGGAACACGCCGCCGCGCGTGTACTTCTGCCCCGTGTTCAACCCCGACTTCAGCGCCGCGCAGCCGACATGGCGCCACCTGCGCCTGACCTATGCGGACAACACCGGCACTCCACGCAATATCAGTGCTAGGCTGTTTGCCAAGAGCCGCGCCAAGCTGGCCATCGACCCGCCGCTGGGCACGACCTTCAAGGTGGCGCAGGTGTTCAGCCTGCCGGCGCCCTCGGTCAACGTGGTGTCGGTGGCGCTGCCGGGCGCGCTGGATTTCCACCGCTTCACCTACTGGCTGGTGCTCGACTTGGCGTCACCGAGCGGCATGACCGGGGCGCAGCTAGATGTGCACGAGATCGCGCTGAGCGACTGAACACCAGCCCCGGCTTGGGCCGGCGCCGGGAAGGGCGGAGAACTCGGCACTGCCCACCGTTGACATGGCCGCCTTCGACAAGTCCGACATCCGCCATCAGCCCGCCTACGCCCTGGCGGAGGCCGCGCGCTATCTGAAGCTGCCTCCGGCCACGCTGCGGGCCTGGACGGTGGGGCGCGACTGTCCGGTGGCCGACGGCCAGAACCGCTTCAGGGCCTTGATCAAACCGGCGCGCGGCAAGCCGCCGCTGCTGTCGTTCAACAACCTGATCGAGGCGCACGTGTGGCGCGCGCTGCGCACCGAGCACGGCGTGTCGATCAAGGCGCTGCGCGACTCGAGGAGGGTTCGACTTACGTGGCCGACAACGACGGCGACTCGGACGAGGCCCGCACGCTCAGGCCGCTGCAGGCTGCGGCGTGGCCTTGCAGGCCGCGCCGGGCCACAGTGGCCCGGCCCCTCGCCAGACACAAACAGTCCACTGGACTGTTTGTGTCCGGGCTCGGCCTATCGGATCGCCTTCGGTCCTCGGGCCGGCCAGAAGGGGTTGACGCTGCAAGGTGCAATGCCGCGGCAGACGGACTTCAAACAAACGCTGTGCGCTGACATTGACGGCTTCAGCCTGCACGCTGCCGTGCGCTGTGGCGCCGACGACCGCCAGGCGCTGGAGCCACTGTGCCGCTACGTCACCGGCCCAGCTTTGGCCAACGAACGCGTGCAGACCAACGCTGCCGGTCAGGTGGTCCTGAAGCTCAAGACGCCCTGGCGCGACGGTCTGCAGGCCCGGGCACCGCCACGCGCAGCCGCCCGCGGTCAATTGCTGCAAGCGGCTTGACGATTCCGATCCATGACGTTTCAGGCGGCCCCGACGCCCAGGGCTGCGCAGATTGGCTGCGTCCGGGTTCTCCGGGGAAGGCTCAAAGCGCCCCGAAGATCAGGGCCCACCCGTACTCGACTCCCCTATCAGACACGTCTGGGCGGTACTGTCGACGCGATGTGCAACGCGCAGTCGACTCCGAAGACCCCATCAAGCGCTGTCAGCTGCCGTGTAGCGGCGGTCACGGGCGAGAAAAAGGGTGTTTTGAATTTCCTATCCTCACTGGCGGGCCCAGCTTTTGATCTCCTGCTCGAAGCCGTCGCCGCGGCGGGCCGGCGACAACACCGTCTTGCCGCGGAAGTTGACGATGCCTTCAACCAGGCCCGCGGCCACCAGCGGCCGCAGTTCGGGCACGAAGCTGATGACGCCCGCGGCTTCCTGGTCACCGGCGGTGATGCGCTCCTGCGCCTGCACGCGGCCATTGAGGTGCACCTGCAGCTGGCCGACCGCCTGGTCGATGTCGCCTACGAACGCATCGACATCGCGCTGCGCTGGTCCACCACGCCACCGCAAGGCCTGGTCAGCGTGCCAGTGGCGGTGGTGGGCTTGGGTGGTGGTGACCGCACCGGCCTACCTGGCCAACGCCGGCACACCGCAGGCGCCGGTCGACCTGGCCGGGCTGGGCATTGCCATGCTGCCCGACTACCTGTGCCAGGAAGGCCTGGCCGACAACCGCCTGGTGCGCGTGCTGCCGGGCTGGGCACCGCAGACGAAGTTCGGCACGCTGATCAGCGCGGTGTGCACCGCCGAGCGCATGCGGCTGCAGCGCAACCAGGTTTTGTTGACGTTTCTGCGCCAGCAGTTGGCGGTGGCGTAGCGCGCACAACCACCCCACCGGGTGAGGTTGCGCACCCCGGCGGGTGAGGCCCCGCACCCGCCGCGCGAGGCCCCCTTTACACCGCCAGCCGCTGCCACAGCGCGGCACGGTCGGTGGCGCTGTCGCCGCGGCCTTCCAGCACCACGGCGCCACGTTCCAGCGCATAAAAACGCTGCGTCAGGCCGACGGCGCGGTGCATGTTCTGTTCCACCAGCAGGATGGGAATGCCGTCGCGGCGCAGGCCGTCCATCAGCGTGAAGATCTCGTCCACGATCTTCGGCGCCAGGCCTTCGGTGGGCTCGTCAATCAGCAGCAGCTTGGGCGCGCCCACCAGCACACGCGCCATGGCCAGCATCTGCTGTTCTCCGCCCGACAGCGTGGTGCCCATCTGCGTGCGGCGTTCACCCAGCCGCGTGAAGCGCGTGTAGGTTTCGTCCAGTTTGCGTTTGTCGTCGGCCCGGCTGCGCCCGCGCACTTGCATGAAGCCCAGCACCAGGTTTTCTTCCACCGTCAGGCCGGGGAAGATGCGCCGGTCTTCGGGCACAAAGCCGATGCCGCGGCGGCAGATGGCATCGCTGGCCGTGCCGGCGATCGAGCTACCTTCCAAAGTGATGCTGCCCTGGCTGGGCGCCACCCAACCGGCAATGGTCTTCATCACCGTGGTCTTGCCGACGCCGTTGCGACCGAACAGGCCCACCACCTCGTTGGCGCCGACGCTGATGCTCACGCCCTGCAGCACATGGCTCAGGCCGTAGTGGGTGTGTACATCTTTCAACTCAAGCATGGCTGGCCTTGACCGCATCCGGGGCCGCCGCCGCCGCCTCACCAAAGTACGCCGCCTGCACCGCCGGGTCGGCACGCACCTGCTGTGGCGGCCCTTCGGCCAGCTTGGCGCCCTGGTGCATCACCACCACATGGTCTGACAGGTTCATCACCAGCTCGACATCGTGTTCCACCAGCAGCAGGCTCAGGCCATCGGCCGTCAGGCTGCGAATCAGTTGTTCGGTGTCTTGCGTGTCGGCGTGGCTCATGCCCTGCGTGGGTTCGTCCAGCAGCAGCAGGCGCGGGCGTGAGGCCAGCGCCACGGCAATCTCCAGCCGGCGTTGTTCGCCGTGCGACAAAAAGCCGGCGAGCTCGTCAGCGCGTGCCTGCAGCGCAAAGCGTTCGATCAACTCGTCCACCCGCGCCAACGCCTTGCGGCTGGCGGCGACACCGCGAAACAGCCCACGGCCGTGTTCAACAAACTGCGCGGCCAGGCGCAGGTTTTCGCGCACTGGCAACTCGAAAAACAGGTTGGTGATCTGGAACGACCGCGCCAGCCCGGCGGCCAGCATCTTGTGCGGCGGTGCGCCGGTCATCTCGCGCCCTTCAAAAGTCACACACCCCGCGCTGGGTTTGATGGCACCGCTGATGAGGTTGAACAAGCTGCTCTTGCCCGCGCCGTTGGGGCCGATCACCGACGTGATGTGGCCGCGCCGGGCGTCGAAGCTGATGTCGTTGACGGCCACCAGCGAACCGAAGCGCACCGTCAGACCTTGCACCGAAAGAATGGCGTCGCTCAACGGGGCCTCCGAAGGCGTTGCAGCGCGGGCGCCAGGTAGCCGATCAAACCCTTGGGAAAGAAGATCACCGACAGCACGAACAGCACACCGATGACGATGGCGTGGTGCGCGGTGAACGAGCCCACCACCGACTTCAGCACCGTCAGCAAGGCCGAGCCGTACAAAGCCCCCACCAGCGTGCCGGTGCCGCCGACGATGACGTTGATGATGGCGTTGCCCGAGACCTGGAAGAACATCAGCTCGGGGCTGACAAAACCACGCAGCATCGGGTACAGCGCGCCGCTGAGCGCGGCCACATCGGCGGCCAGCACAAAGGCCGCCAGCTTGTAGCGCCAGGGGTCAAAGCCCAAAAAAGGCAGCCGGTGTTCGTTGGCCTTGATGGCCGCCAGCTGGCGGCCGAAGGGTGTGTCCATCAGCCACGACAACCCCGCGTACAAGGCCGCCATGCCGGCCAGCACCAGCAGAAAAAACGCCGGCGCGCTGGCGGTGTTGACGCTGAACAGACCCAGGTTCAGCACCGGCGCGGGCACGCCGATGATGCCGTCCGAAGCCCCCAGTTCGCGCGTGTTGAAGACCACCTTGCTGACCACCTGCGCCAGCCCAAAGCTGATGAGGGCAAAGTACACACCCTTGGCGCGGATGGCGATGACACCGCCCAGCAAACCCACCAGTGTGGCGGTGACCAGCACCACCAACAGGGCCAGCGGCAACGAAGCCGACAGGTGCTTCAGCACCAGTGCAGAGACATAGGCACCGAAGCCGAAAAACAGCGCCTGTCCCAACGGCAGCAGGCCGGTGCGGCCCAGCAGCAAATC
>JANMJI010000387.1:0-3291 GCA_031371275.1 Betaproteobacteria bacterium | reverse complement strand
GGCCTTTTTCGTCAAACGCCATGACCACCGTGGCCGCGCCATAACGCCGCACCAGCATCGCCTGGCGCCTGAACTCGGCCTCGCCTTCCTTGAGCGAGATGCTGTTCACGATGCCCTTGCCCTGGATGCACTTCAGCCCGGTTTCGATGACGCTCCACTTGCTGCTGTCGATCATGATCGGCACGCGGGCGATTTCTGGCTCACCGGCGATCAGCTTCAGGAAACGCTCCATCGCCGCGGCGCTGTCCAGCATCGCTTCGTCCATGTTGATGTCGATGACCTGGGCGCCGTTTTCGACCTGCTGGCGGGCCACGCTCAGCGCGTCCTCGAAACGCCCTTCAAGAATCATCCGTGCAAAGGCTTTCGACCCCGTGACGTTGGTGCGTTCGCCGATGTTGACGAACAAAGAGCCGGCGTCGATGAGCACCGGCTCCAGGCCCGACAAGCGCATCGGTTGAACGGCCGCGGGGGCTTGAACGGTATCGGCATTGACAGCAGGCATGTGGCTCATCCCAGGGTTGGAATGAGCGCCGTTGCAGGCCGCGGCGAAGCCAGCGGCGTTCCGAGCCTGGCGGGTGGCACACACCCGTTGCAGCGCTCCTCGGAAGCCGCAGATTCTATCGGCCGCTGCTTCAGCCGCTGTGTGAAGTCAGGCGCGCCAAAGGCCCGGCTGTGCTGATGCCCGGCGCCACCCGCTGGGCGGCCAGCGGCGGTGGCCGCTGCGGCTGTGCTTCGGCCAAGTCTTCGGCCGCCGCAAGCGGCAGCGCCACGCCGTGTTTGGCGCCCAGCCGCATGGCCACGCCGACGGCCAGGATGTCGATGACCAGCAGGTGCAGGATGCGGCTGACCATGGGCACCTGCGTGGCCACGTCTTCGACAGGGTCGACGATCAACGCTACGTCGGCCTTTTTGGCCAGCGGCGAATGGCCCGCGGTGATGGCCAGCACCGCGGCACCGCGTTGGCGCGCCACGTCGGCCACGGCCAGCAGGTCGTCGATGCGGCCGCTGTTGCTGATGATGACGACCACGTCAGAGGGCCGCAGCACGTTGGCGGCCAGCACCTGCAGCCGCGGGTCGGTGTAGCTGGCGCTGGGCACCCCAAAGCGCAGGAACTTGAACTGCGCGTCGTCGGCCACCACGCCGTAGTGGCCGACGGCGAAGAAGTCGATGCGCTGTGCCGCGGCCAGCAGTTCGATGGCGCGAACCAGGGTGTCGCGGTTGAGCTGGTCACGCACCTGAAGAATCGCGCTGGCGGTGTTGCCCAGCACCTTGACGCCGAGTTCCAGCACCGAATCAGACACCGTGACCTGCGTGTGCGTCAGCGGCATGGTGCCCGACAACCCCGATGCCAGGCGCAGCTTGAAGTCAGACAGCCCCACGCAGCCCAGGCTGCGGCAGAAACGGATCACCGTGGGCTGGCTGACCTGGGCCGCCTTGGCGATCTCGGCAATCGGGTCGTTCAGCGCCGAACGGGGGTGGGCCAGCACCTGGTCGGCGACGCGTTTTTCGGCCGGCGACAGCTTGTTGCGCGCCCGCTGTATCTGGTCCAGCAGGGCCGAGCCCTGGTCGGCCTGCAAGGTGCGCAATTGCGCTGCCAGAATCGACGAAGCGCCTTCGAAGGTGGCGTGTTCTGCCGTCACCACATAGGTGGGAATGGCGCCCACGTAGGCACTGAAGCGGCCCTTGTCTTCAAAGCGCGCGCGAAAACCCGAGCGGTCGAAGTACTCGCCCAGCCGCGGCACGATGCCACCGCCGATGTAGATGCCGCCCAGCGCGCCCAGCGTCACCGCCAGGTTGGCCGCGGCCGTGCCCAGGATGGCGCAAAAGGCTTGCAGCGTTTCGCTGCACACGGCGTCGCTGTGGGCCAGCGCGCGGCGCGTGATTTCGGGCGCGGCCAGGGCCTCGCTGGCCTGGCCGGCACGTTCGCACAAGGCGCGGTAAATCAGCGCCAGACCGGGGCCCGACAGCAGGCGCTCAAAGGACAG
This sequence comes from Betaproteobacteria bacterium, assembly GCA_031371275.1. GTDB lineage: Bacteria > Pseudomonadota > Gammaproteobacteria > Burkholderiales > Burkholderiaceae_C > Rubrivivax. The sequence goes on along the minus strand of JANMJI010000387.1, from coordinate 1,306 downwards.
GTGGCTGAAGCGCGTCAAGCCGTAGCGCAGGATGGCAATCTCGCGTTCGTCGCGCGGCGCAAAGCTGGCGTGGCCGCCTTCGGTGCCCAGCGCTACATGGCCGTTGGCCAGCGGAATCAGGCCGCTGACGCCGAGCCCGGAACCGGCCCCCAGCACGCCGATCACGCTGTGCTCACGCGCGCTGCCGCGGCCCACCTGGCGGCGCTGCGAAGCCGTCAACCGCGGCAAGGCCATGGCCAGCGCGGTGAAGTCGTTGACCACCACCAGCGTGCGCAGCTTCAGGCGCTGGCGCATCTGTTCGATGCTGAACTGCCAGTGGTAGTTGGTCATGCGCACTTCATCGCCTTCCACCGGGTTGGCGATGGCGATGGCCGCGTGTTCCACCGCCTGGGCCACTGCCGCCGGCAAAGCGCCCAGGTAGGCGGTGATGGCGGCGTGGAAATCGGCGTGTTCGGCGCAGCGCAACGAAGCCGTATGCTCAAAGACGCCGGCAGCGGGCTCGATGGTGAAGCGGGCGTAGGTGCCGCCGATGTCGGCAAGCAAGCGCGGGCTGGTGTCGGGCGTCATGGGCGGGGCTGGCGTCGGGGTTGGGGCGCGCCGGTGCAGGTGGCGCCCCGGTGCATTGTGGCGGACGCCCGCGCCGGCCCGGCTGACGCATTCGCCCGCCGCAGTTTGGCGTTGCTTCACTACAGAATTTCGTGGGCAGCTTCCCATCTGCCAGAAAAGAAGACCACAGCCGGAGTTTGAACCCTTGTTCAGGGTTTGTAGTTTTGTTACCGTGCGCCGATTCTTGCAAGCCCCATCCTGGACTCGCTTGTGCCTTTGTAGCGCACGCCCGTCGCCCGCCGCCCGCCGCCCATATGACCGAGAGTGAAGCCATCCCCGCTGTACCGTCCTTGCCACCGGCCACGCCCGGCGGCGGGCTGGCGCGGCCCTGGCTGTTGGCCGACGTGGGCGGCACCAACGCCCGTTTTGGCTGGCTGGCAGAAGGCGCTGACCGGGTGACGCAGGTGGCCACGCTGCCCGTGGCCGCCCACGCTGGCCCGGCGCAGGCCGCGCAGGCCTACCTGGCCGTTGTGGCCCGGGGCCTCGGCGCCGCCTACCGCCCACCCCGCGCCGGCGCGTTTGCCGTGGCCACCGCCGTCGGCAGCGACGAGATCGCCTTTACCAACAGTGGCTGGGCGTTTTCACGCGCCGCCACGGGCCGGGCTTTGAAGCTGGACGAGTTGCTGGTGCTGAACGACTTTGAAGCGCTGGCCTTGTCGCTGCCGCGCTTGTCGACGGCGCAACTGCGGGTCTGGCACCC
>JANMJI010000350.1:0-18933 GCA_031371275.1 Betaproteobacteria bacterium | reverse complement strand
TCGAGCCTGCGCAGGCTGGGCATCACCTGGGCGTCGAGGCCGACCACCCGGGCCGGCGTGAAGCCGGCGCCCAGCGCCGCCGCCAGCACATCGGCTTCGACCTGCAGGCCTTCGATCGCCATCCCCTTGGCGACAAGTTCGACTGCCAGTGCCTCGTCGGGTTGAAGGTCGCGCGGCGGCCGCGGCAGGTAGCCGTCGAAGAGGGTCAGGCAGCCGCCCGGGCGCAGCACCCGCGCCGCCTCGGCCAGCGCCTGCGGCAGGTCGGCGGCATGGCACATCGACTCGATGCAGAAGACCTCGTCGAAGCTGGCGTCGGCGTACGGCAGCTGGTGGTAGTCGCCTTCGGTGAGCGTGACGTTGGACAGGCGCAGGCGGGCGATCCGTTCGCGCGCGATCGCCACGTGCGCCGGCGTGAAGTCGATGCCGTCGAAGCGGCACGCCGGGTGGCGCCGCGCCAGCCAGGCCAGGTTGAAGCCCTGGCCGAAGGCGAGTTCGAGCACCGCCGCAGGCGGCTGCGGCCATTCGCGTTCGAGCCGCCGCAGCTGGCCGTAGAAGCCGTCGGGGTCGAAGCGGTCGCCGTCGTTGAGCGCCATGTGCACCGCGCCTTCGGCCGAGTGGTACTTGCGGTAAGCGTCGTGGCAGTTTTCGTAATAGGCCACCACTTCGGGCGCGCCCAGGGCCTGCTGGCGCAATGCGGGCAGATCAAACACGCGCGCCAGCTTGCGCAAGCGGCGGTGCAGGTCGGCCTGGGCTTGGCGGTCGGCAGATACAGTGAAGGCCATGGCACGATTGTCGCTGCCGCTATTCGTCGCCCCTGACGTGCCACCCGAGCCGCCCATGCCCACGCCTTCTGCCACCTTCCCCGCCACGCTTCACATGGCCCCGGCCACTTTGCCCAGCGGGGCCGAGCTGGTGTTGCGCGTGATGCCGCTGCCCGCCGATGTCAACGCCAACGGCGACATTTTCGGCGGCTGGATCATGGCCCAGGTCGACCTGGCTGGCGCCGTGCTGCCCAGCCGCATCGCCAAGGGCCGCATCGCCACGGTGGCCGTCAACCAGTTCGTCTTCAAGCAGCCCGTGAGCCTGGGCGACCTGCTCAGCTTTTACGCCCGCGTCACGCGCATCGGCACCACCAGCATCAGCGTGCATGTGGAGGTGTATGCCGAGCGCAACCCGGCCAACCTGCAGGTGGTGAAGGTGACGGAGGCCGACCTGACCTATGTCGCCATCGACAACCAGGGCCAGCCGCGGCCGCTGCCCCGCGCTGCGCCAGACACTGCGCCAGACACCGCGCCAGGCTGATCAGGCCCGGCGCCGCCGCTGCGCCAGCAGCAGCAGGCCCGCGGCCAGCATCGCCGCCATGCCAGGTTCGGGCACGGCAGAGATGCTGACCAGGCCCAGGTCGGTGATGGCCTGGCCGCGCGAGCTGTCGTCGCCCATGTACAGCGTGTTGCTGGTGCCATAGACGAAAGTGCTCAGGCCTTGCACCGGGTAGTCGATCATCGCGCCGGTGAGGATGACGGTGCCGTCGGCGCGCAGCGTGTAGCTGTTGTTCTGCACCGTCAACGCGTACTGGCGGAAAGCCGTGGTGGTGTTCAGCAGCGCGCCATTGCCGTGCAGATAGCCGCTGTCGGCGCCGCCCGCGGTGTAGGTCAGCGCCCAGACCTCGTTGCCCCAGAACCCAAGCTCCAGCGCCTTGGTTTCGTCAAGGCCCTGCACCAGCACCGAATACCCGGCGCGGTTGTTTGACTGGTGTGCCTCGGCCAGCACCTGCAGCCCGAAGCTGAGCGTGAAGCCGGCCAGCGTGTCCAGCGGCACGGCCGCCGGTGGGCTGCGGTAGTTGATGAACTGCGTCACCAAGGGGTCGGTGCTGGTGTCGGTACGCAGACGGCCACCGACAAAGCTCTGAGCAGGCGCGTTGCCAACAGCCAGTGACAACCAGCCTTGGGGCCCAGGCAAGCTGCCCAGCGCGGGGTCGTACAGCGTGACGGCCAGGGCGGGCGCAGCAGGCGCGCAGAGCGCCGCGGCGGCCAGAAAAACAGCGGCTGATGCAGGCAAGCGGGTCTTCATGGCGGCAGCTCCTTGGGCACGCGATTGTGGCCGCGCCCCGGGCTTGCGTGCCACCCCCGTTCGGCGCTCAGTCGACGAAAAAGTCGGGGATGAAATTCTTCGTCCCCGGCGTTACCGAATAGCGTTCAAGGTCGGTGACGCCGTGCTGGGCCAGCAGTTCGTCGTCGATAAAGAAATTGCCGGTGGTGGCCTTGGCTTCGCTGGTCAGGATGAAGTAGGCCGCGTCGGCCAGGATTTCTGGCTTGCGGCACAGGTTCAGGTCGATGCCCGGAATCATCTGCAGCGCCGCGGTGGCTATTGCCGTGCGCGGCCACAGGCTGTTGACAGCAATGCCGTGCGGGCGGAATTCACCAGCGTGGCCCAGCGTGCATTCGCTCATGCCGTACTTGGCCATGGTGTAGGCCACATGGCCCTTGAACCAGTGTTCTCTCATGCTCAGCGGCGGGCTCATGTTCAGCACATGCGGGTTGCGGCCCGCACCCGCGCTCTTCATGAGTTCGGGCAGGCAGGCCTGGGTGCAGCAGTAGGTGCCGCGCACGTTGACGCCGAACATCAAGTCGAAACGCTTCATAGTCGTCATCGGCGTGTTGGTCATGCTGATGGCGCTGGCGTTGTTGACCAGGATGTCAATACCGCCGAAGCGCGCCACGGCCGCGGCCACCGCCGCAGCGACGGCGCTTTCATCGCGGATGTCGGTCTGCACCGCCAGCGCCTGGCCACCGGCGGCTTCGACCGCTGCGGTGGCGCTGGCCAGCGTGCCCGGCAGCTTGGGGTTGGGGTCTACGGTCTTGGCAATCAACACGATGTTGGCGCCGTCTGCCGCCGCGCGCGTGGCGATGGCCAGGCCGATGCCGCGGCTGGCGCCGGTGATGAAAAGGGTCTTGCCTTGCAGAGTGCGGGTCATGGTCATTCCTTGGCAGGCGCCGCGCGGGCGGTTGTAGAGACTTGCAAAAACGGGCTGGCCCAGCAAGCCTGCACGGCCGCCGCCAGCGCCACGGAAACCACGCCCGGGCACAGCACCAGCCACAGCTCGAGGCCGCCCAGAAACTGCGCCACATCGGCCTTGTGGCGGTGCGCGCCGTGCAGCGCATCCAGCCCGAAGTTGGCGCCCCAGAACAGCGCGCTGAAGAGCAGCGCGTAGCCGGCCAGCGCCAGCCACAGGCCGGCGCGCAAGGGCCCCCAGCAGGGTGCCGTCACCGTGGCCACAGCAGCGCACAGGTACAGGCCGGCCCAGGCGGCGGCGCTCACGCCAGCGCGCTGCAACGCGGCCACGCCGGCCGCAAACACCAGCGCCTGCACCCACAGCGCCGGCGCAGCAAGCTGGCAACGGTTCAGGCGCTGGTGGATGTCCACAGCACAGGCCACACGCGGCTGGCGATGTGTTCGGCAATCGCCGAAGCGCAATAGCGGTACACCGGCACGCCGGGGTGGAAACCGTCGCTGGCCATGACACCGCGGTTCAGTGGCACCTGCATGGCCACGCACGACACGTCGTTGCGTGTGGCCACCCATTCGCGCAGTGCCTGGTTGTGGCGCGTGGCGTCGCGCCCGGCCACCCAGCGCAGCGGCTGCGGCAGGCCAGGAAACTGGTGCACCGGCGGCAGCGGCGCAAACACCACATGCTGCACACCGCGTGCGTTGCGCAGCCAGTTCGCCAAGGCTTCGCGCTGTGCCACGGCGCGCTGCGAAGCCACCTGTTCGATGACATCGTTGACGCCCGTCACCACCACCGCCACGTCGGCAGCTGCCCAATCCGTGCGCTGCAACAGGTGCAAGGTCTGCGCCGTGCTCAGGCCCGACTGCGCGACCAATTGCCAGGCCACGCGCGCCGGTACCTGCCGCGCCAAGTGAGTGGCCAACTGCAAGGCCAGCGCTTGCCGCTGCTGCACCACGCCCACGCCTGCTGCCGATGAATCACCGGCGATCAACAGCCGCAGCGGCGGCGCGCTGGCGGCGCCCGCAATGCCCTGGCGTTCGCCTTGCGGCTCGGGCAGGCGCGGCAGCTTGCGGCGTGTCAGCAGCGCCTGTGCCACCAGCAGCGGGCTGAGCGCGATCTTGACGGCGAGCGACATGACGATGGGCTCAGGGCGCGGTGTCAGAACTTGCTGAAATCCGGCTTGCGTTTCTGAAAGAAAGCCTGGAAGGCTTCCATCGCCTCGGGGCTGCGCAGCCGGCGGCCGAAGATGGCGGCTTCGCTGCCGATGGTCGCCCACAGTTCTGCGCGCTGCGGGCCGCGCATCAGCTGTTTGGCTTCACGCACGGCGCCGGGCGGCAGGCTGTTGAAACGTTCGGCCACGCGGCGGGCGTGCATGACCACTTCGCTGGCCGGCAGCACGGCGTTGGCGATGCCGCATTCCACCGCCTGTTCTGGCGTGAAGGGGTCGCCCAGCAGCAGCTTTTCGGCCGCGCGGCGGTGGCCCATCAACTGCGGCACCAGCAGACTGGAAGCAAACTCGGGCACCAGGCCCAGCGCCACGAAAGGCATCGCCAGGCGGGCTTCGTCAGACACATACACAAAGTCGCAGTGCAGCAGCATGGTGGTGCCGATGCCCACGGCCGCGCCGGTGACGGCGGCGACCACAGGCTTGTCGCAGTCCATCAGCGCACGCATGAAGCGGAACACGGGTGAATCGAGCGTGTCGCTGCCCGCGGGCGGTGTGCGGCTCATGAAGTCTTCGATGTCATTGCCGCTGGTGAAGATGCCAGGCTGGCCGGTGAAAAGCACGGCACGCACGGCGCTGTCGGCCATGGCGGCGGCCAGTGCGTCGGTCATGGCCTGGTACATGGCCACCGTCAACGCGTTCTTCTTTTCCGGGCGCGCAATTTCTATGGTGGCCACGCCGTTGAGGGTGGCGGTCTTGATGCTCATGGATGGTGTCTCCAAAAAAAGGTCGTCAGACGCGGACCAGTTCGGTCCAGTGGTTCTTTGCAACAGCAGCAGCGGCGTGGTGGTGGTGGCGATGGCCGTGGCCATGGTCGTGCCACACAGCAGGGTTTGGCGGCTGCCCACGGCTTCACACCCGCTCGATGATGCCCGCAGCGCCCTGCCCCATGCCCACGCACATCGTCACCATGCCGTAGCGCTGGCCGTGGCGGCGCAATGCGTGCACCACGGTCGCCGCGCGTATCGCGCCGGTGGCGCCCAGCGGGTGGCCCAGCGCGATGGCGCCACCCATGGGGTTGACCTTGGCCGGGTCCAGGCCCAAGGTGTTGATGACGGCCAGCGCCTGCGCGGCAAAGGCTTCGTTCAGTTCTATCCAGCCGATGTCGTCGAGCGTCAGCCCGGCGTACTTCAGCGCCGCCGGAATGGCCGCAATCGGGCCGATGCCCATGATCTCTGGCGCCACACCGCGTGACGCGTAGCTCACGAAGCGGGCCAGCGGCTTCAGGTCGAATTGCTTGATGGCTTTTTCGCTGGCCAATATCAACGCCCCCGCGCCGTCGCTGGTCTGGCTGCTGTTGCCGGCGGTGACGCTGCCTTTGGCCGAGAACACGGGGCGCAGCTTGGCCAGGCCCTCGAGCGAGGTGTCAGGGCGCGCACCTTCGTCGAGCGTGACGGTGCGGGTCTTGGTACTGGACCCACCCGTCAACAGATTCGGTGATCGATCGATCACGTCCATCGGCGTCATCTCGTCGGTGAATTCACCCTTGGCCATCGCCGCCAGCGCCTTGTGGTGCGAGGCCAGCGCAAACGCATCTTGCGCTTGCCGCGACACCTGCCATTGCGTGGCCACCTTCTCTGCCGTCAGGCCCATGCCATACGCGATACCGACGTTTTCATCACGCGCAAACACCGCCGGGTTGAACGAAGGTTTGTTGCCACCCATGGGCACCATGCTCATGCTCTCAGCGCCACCGGCGATCATCACATCGGCCTCGCCGACACGGATGCGGTCGGCGGCCATTTGCAGCGCCGTCAAACCACTGGCACAAAAGCGGTTGACGGTGACGCCGCCCACGCTGTGGGGCAAGCCGGCCAGCACCATCGCCACCCGTGCCATGTTCATGCCCTGCTCGCCTTCGGGAAAGCTGCAACCGATGATGGCGTCTTCGATGGCCGCAGGGTCGAGCGTCGGCACCTGCGCCAGCGCGCTTCTCACAGCGGCCACCAGCAGATCATCGGGGCGCGTGTTGCGGAAAAAACCGCGGCCTGATTTGCCGATGGGCGTGCGCGTGGCAGCGACGATGTAGGCTTCTTGAACTTGCTTCATTTTCAGTTCCTCACCGGCTTGCCGGTTTGCAGCATGCCCATGATGCGTTCCTGGCTCTTGGGGTGTTCCAGCAGCGCGCAAAAGCGTTCACGTTCCATCGCCATCAGGTAGTCCTCGGTGACGAGCGAACCGGCGTCGACATCGCCGCCGCAAATGACTTCCGCAATCAGCGTGCTGATGTGAAAGTCGTGCGCGCTGATGAAGCCACCGTCGCGCATGTTGGCGAGTTGGCCCTTGATGGTGGCCACGCCACTGCGGCCGGCCACCGGGAACAGCGCTTTCTGCGGCGGGCGGTAGCCGCTGTCAAACATCGCCTTGGCCTGCGCGGTGGCCACGAACAGCAACTCGTCCTTGTGCGGCACGATGATGTCGCTTTCCAGCAAATAGCCCAGCTTCCTTGATTCGATGGCGCTGGTGCCCACCCTGGCCATGGCGGCGCTGGTGAAACCATCGGTGGCGAACTTCAGGATGTCGACGTTGGCTGGATTGGCCAAACCCACGGCACCCGCCATTTCGGCCGCGCGGCGTGCGACATAGGCCAGGCCGCCGCCGCCGGGGATCAAACCGACGCCGACTTCCACCAGGCCGATGTAGCTTTCCATGGCCGCCACACGGCGCGCGCTGTGGATCGCAATCTCGCAGCCACCGCCCAGCGCTAACCCGCGAATGGCACTGACCACTGGCACTTGCGCATAACGCAGCCGCAGCATCATGTCCTGCAGTTTTTTCTCCTCGGGCGCGATGCCCTTGGCGCCCAGCTTCATGAACACCGGCATCATCGATTCAAGGTTCGCGCCGGCACTGAACACATCATCGGGCGACCAGATCACCAGGCCCTTGTAGCTTTGTTCGGCGCTCTCCACCGCCTTCAACAAGCCTTCCGTGACCGTGGCGCTGATGAGGTGCAGCTTGGCGGTGATGCTGGCGATCAAGACCTCGCCGTCCAGCGTCCACACCCGCACTTCGTCGTTCTTGAAGACCTCGGTGCCGGTCTTCAAGGCGGGCACGGCACCCGAGCCCCACACGGCTTCTGGGAAGTGCTGGCGCTGGTAAACCGGCAGCGTGCTGGGCGCCACGAAGCGGCCGTGCGCAGCGCTCCATGAACCTTCGCGGCGGTGTACGCCGCCGTTGGCGGCCACCGGGCCTTCAAACACCCACGCGGGCAGTGGTGCGCTGCTCAATGCCTTGCCGGCTTCGATGTCGGCCTGCACCCATTGCGCCACCTGCAACCAGCCGGCCTCTTGCCACAACTCGAACGGACCCTGCTTGACGCCAAAGCCCCAGCGCATGGCGAAGTCGACATCGCGTGCGCTCTCTGCGATATCGGCCAGATGCACGGCGGCGTAGTGGAAGCTGTCACGCAAGATGGCCCACAGAAACCGGGCCTGCGGGTTGGAGCTTTCGCGCAGCAGCTTCAAGCGCTCGGCGGCAGGCTTTTTCAGCATGCGGTCGATGATGACGTCGGCCTTGCCGCCGGACGCCACGTAGTCTTGCGCAGTTCCCAAGCCCGCCGGGTCCAGGCGCAGGATGTCCTTGCCCACCTTCTTGTAAAACCCGGCGCCTGTCTTCTGGCCCAAAGCACCTTTCTCGATCAACGCGGCCAGTACCGGCGGCGTGGCATAACTGGCAAAGAAAGGGTCATCGGAAAGGTTGTCTTGCAGCGTCTTGATGACGTGCGCCATCGTGTCCAGGCCCACCACATCGGCAGTGCGAAAGGTGCCTGAAGAAGCCCGGCCCAGCTTCTTGCCGGTCAGGTCATCGACGACATCAAACGTCAGCCCAAAGGTCTCGGCTTCCTTGATGGTGGCCAGCATGCCGGCAATGCCGACGCGGTTGGCGATGAAGTTGGGTGTGTCCTTGGCGCGCACCACGCTCTTGCCCAGGCTGCTGGTGACAAAGGCTTCCAACTGGTCCAGCACTTCGGGCGTGGTCGTCGGCGTGTTGATGAGTTCCACCAACGCCATGTAGCGCGGCGGGTTGAAGAAGTGGATGCCGCAGAAACGTGGCTTGATGCTGTCGGGCAAGGCCGCACTGAGCTTGGTGATCGACAAACCCGAGGTGTTGCTGGCCACGATGGCCTGCGGCGCCAGACTGGTGGCGATTTTTTCGTACAGCGCCAGCTTCCAGTCCATGCGCTCGGCAATGGCCTCGATGACCAGATCACATTCACCCAGCAGCACCAGGTGCTCTTCGTAGTTCGCGGCCTGAATTTGGGCCGCATCTTCGGGCACGCCCAGCGGCGCGGGCTTGAGTTTCTTCAAGCCTTCGATGGCGCGCGTGACGATGCCGTTCTTGGGGCCCGGGTTCGATCCGGCTTTGCCGGGCGAAGCCAGCCCCTCGGGGGCCGACGAGGCCGAAGGCGTCGTCCGGGGGCCTGTGTTCGCGGGCAGGTCGAACAGCACCACCGGCACTTTGCAGTTGACCAGGTGGGCGGCAATTTGCGCACCCATCACACCGGCGCCCAGCACGGCGACCTTGCGGACTTGAAATCGATTCATGACGGCTTCCTTATTCAACGCGTATCCAGACTTGCGTGCGGCCCAGCATGGGCATGCCGACGTAGCCGCGCACCTCCAGCTTCTTGCCGCCGTCGGCGGGCTGCATGCGCACCTTGTAAATCTTGCCTTCGACCGAGTCGAGGATGGTGCCGCCGTCCCACAAGCCTTCGCTGTCACTCTTCTTCACGCCGCGCACGATTTCCATGCCCACGACGGGCTTGTCCTTGCGGTCGTCTTCGCATTTGTCGCACTTGGCGTCGGGCCTGGCATCGGCCGCCAGCAGCTTTTCAATGCGGCCAGTCAGTACTCCACCGGCTTCGGTGATACGCACCAAGGCCCGTTCCGTCTTGGTCTTGTCGTCTATGGTCTTCCACAAACCGACGGGCGTGGCCTGCGCGAACGCGAAGCCGGTGGTCAACAGCAGTGCGGCAGCCAGTATCTTTTTCATGTCTTGTCTCCTCGGGGTGGTGGCAGAACTCAGAACAGCGCTTCTTCCATCGACATCAGCGGCGCCACGCCAGCGCGTGCGGTGCGGATCAATGACGCAGTTTCTGGCAGCAGCTTGGCAAAGTAGAAGCGCGCGGTGTGCAGTTTGGCGGCGTAGAACGGGTCGCCACTGCCTTGTTGGGCCAGCGCAATTTTGGCGCTGCGGGCGAAGAAATAAGCAAACACCAGGTGGCCGCAGATACGCAGGTAGTCCACCGCGGCAGCGCCCACTTCGTCGGCGTTGGCAAAGGCTTTCATGCCCAGTTCGGTGGTCAGCTTGGTAACCTTGTCGCCCAACTCTGCCAGCGGGTTGATGAATTCCTGCATGGCCTCGTCGGTGCCTTCTTCTTCGACGAATTCGGCGATCATCTTGCCGAACTTCTTCAGCTTGGCGCCGTTGTCGCCCAGCACCTTGCGGCCCAGCAGGTCCAGCGACTGAATCGTGTTCGTGCCTTCGTAAATCATGTTGATGCGAGCGTCACGCACATGCTGCTCCATGCCCCACTCCTTGATGTAGCCGTGGCCACCGAAGACCTGCATGCAGTGGCTGGTGGCCAGCCAGGCGTTGTCGGTCAGGAAGGCCTTCACTATGGGCGTTAGCAAGGCCACCTGGTCGGCGCAATCCTTGCGCACTTCTTCGTCGTCGCTGCTCAGTTCCTTGTCGATCAGCAGCGCAATGTAGATGGCCAGCGCTCGGCCGCCTTCGGCATAAGCACGGGCGGTGAGCAGCATCTTGCGCACATCGGGGTGCACGATGATGGTGTCGGCAGGCTGCTGCGGCTGTTTGGGCCCGCTCAGGCTGCGCATTTGCTGGCGGTCTTTCGCATAAGCCACGGCGTTCTGGTAGGCCACTTCGGTCAGGCCCAGGCCCTGGTTGCCGACGCCCAGGCGGGCGGCGTTCATCATCACGAACATCGCCGCCAGGCCCTTGTGCGGCTGGCCTACCAGCGTGCCCACGGCGCCGTCCAGCATGATCTGGCAGGTGGCGTTGCCATGGATGCCCATCTTGTGTTCAAGCGCGCTGCAAAAGATCGGATTGCGTGCGCCGATGCTGCCATCTGCATTGACCACAAACTTGGGCACCACGAACAGGCTGATGCCCTTGCTGCCCACCGGCGCGTCAGGCAAACGGGCCAGCACCAGGTGGACGATGTTGGCGGCCAGATCATGTTCACCGGCGCTGATGAAGATCTTCTGGCCGCTGAGCTTGTAGCTGCCCTCGGGCCCGCCCACCAGCGGTTCTGCCTTGGTCCGCAGCAGGCCCAGATCGGTGCCGCAGTGGGGCTCGGTCAGGCACATGGTGCCCGTCCATTCGCCGCTCGTCAGCTTGGGCAGGAAGGTGGCCTGTTGTTCGCTGGTGCCATGGCGGTGCAGGCATTCGTAGGCGCCATGGCTCAGGCCGGGGTACATCGTCCAGGCCTGGTTGGCCGAGTTCAGCATTTCATAGAAACACTGGTTCAGCACCAGCGGCAGGCCCTGGCCACCAAAGGCCGGGTCTGCGCTGAGCGATGGCCAGCCGCCTTCTACGTACTTGGCATAGGCGGCCTTGAAGCCTTGCGGCGCTGTGACTTCGTGGCTGGTCTTGTCGAGCGTGCAACCTTCTTCGTCGCCGCTGATGTTGAGCGGGAACGTCACCTCGGCGGCGAACTTGCCGCCTTCTTCGAGCACCGCATTGATGGTGTCGATGTCGATGTCGGCGTGCCGGGGGCAGGCCTTCAGTTCGTCGGCAACGTGCAGCAGTTCGTGCAGCACAAAGTGCATGTCGCGCAAAGGTGGGGTGTAGACAGCCATGGCAAAACTCCTGGAATGGGGCGGATCGGAAAAGCGTGAAACAGGTTCAACGGCGGTCGCGCGGGCGTGCGGTGGCGGCTGCGGCTGAGGTTGCGGACAGCGCCGCAGCGGACGCGCTGGCGTAGTTGGCGTAGTTGGCGTAGTGCGACAGCGTGCGCTCAAAGCCCTTGCGCGCACGGCCCGGCGCGCCGGGGGTGCGCAGGAAGCGGGCGTCGTGGTGCAGCGCCAAGATCAGGCCGTGCAGCTCGAACAGCATTTGCGTGGCGTCGGTGTCGGGCAGCAAATGGCCTTCGGCGACGGCCAGGTGTATCGCGCGTTCCAGCGCGCTTTGCCAGGCCCGCACCATCTCGGCCAGCGCGTCGCGCACAGGGCCAGGACGGTCGTCAAATTCAACCGCGCCGCTGATGTAGATGCAGCCCGAGTCCAGTTCCACCGAGACGCGGCGTATCCAGCGGTCAAACAGCGCCTGAAGACGCGGCAGGCCGCGCGGTTCGCGCATCGCCGGGAAGAACACCTCTTCCTCGAAGCGCGCGTGGTATTCGCGGATGACCGAAATTTGCAACTCTTCACGCGAACCAAAGTGCGCGAACACGCCCGACTTGCTCATCTGCGTGATTTCGGCCAGCGCGCCTATCGACAACCCTTCCAGACCCATGTGCGAAGCCAGACTCAAGGCGGCATCAAGAATGGTGGCGCGCGTCTGCTGGCCTTTTTGCAAAGCGCGGCTGGCAGGGCGTGGCAGGTCGGCAAGCGGGTGGTCGGTGGGCACGGTCAGCGCAGCATCAGCAGGTGGGTGGTGGATGGGCAGCAAGAAATCGAACGATCGTTCTATTTTGCAGATTTCTGCCGCCCACATACCGCCGCGTGCGTGACATTTTTTAGGGCGGCGTTCCTAGAACGGCCTGCACCATCGGCGTTGCAACCCGCCCACGCGGCACCGCTTTCGCCATGATGGTTTACGCTCGCACTTATGGACGTGCTGCAGCTCGATATCTCGGGCCGCCCCCAAGCGTGGATATCGCCGCGCGAAGCGGCGGTGCTGTACGCCAGCGACGCCATCGCGTGGACGCTGGGCGACACCTTCCACGTTTTGCGTGGTGGCGTGCAGCGCGCCACGGGCGTGCAAAGCCGCATCGACGTGCACCCCATCGTGGCCGTGCGCGGCGCTGTGCCCAGCCGGGCCTGGCGGCTGGTGCCCACGCTGTCCAACCCCAAATTGTTTGCGCGCGACCGTGGTTTCTGCGCCTACTGTGGCGGCCGTTTTCATGCCGACGACCTGACGCGTGAACACATCGTGCCGGTGTCGCGCGGTGGCAGCGACAGCTGGATGAACTGCATCACCGCCTGCCGCGCCTGCAACGGCCACAAGGGCAACCGCATGCCCGAAGAAGCGCGCATGACGCTGCTGTACCTGCCCTATGTGCCCAGCCTGCACGAAGACATGATTTTGCGCGGCCGGCGCATCGTGGCCGACCAGATGGACTTTTTGCTGGCCAGCGTGCCGCGAAGTTCGCGCCTGCACGGTTGATGGCCAGACCTTCGCCGGTGTGACAAGCTGGCAACTTCTTTACGCACCCGCAAGGAACTTCGCTTGATACGCTGGCGTCCACCGTTGCAAGATTGCGTATTGCTGTACGGGCAGTGAACCCGCCACCCTGGGAGACTTGAAATGAACCGAATCCTCACCCGCACGCCTGCTCGAATGCCCGCTCATTTGGCAACTGCCATCGCCCTGGCCGCCTTGCTCGCTTTGGGCGCCTGCGCCACGTCCAGCCCCGACGTCGTCAGCCGCAATGACTCGCAACGCATGGCCACTGTGCTGGACGCCGTGGTGCTGACCACCCGCCCGGTGGTGGTCGACGGCACGCAAAGCGGCATCGGCGCTGCTGCAGGCGGTGTCGCCGGCGGCATTGCCGGTGGCAGCGTCGGCGGCCGGCGTGAAAGCCTGGTGGTGGGCATCCTGGGCGCCGTTGTCGGCGGCGTGGTGGGCAACGCGGCGGAACGCGGCGCCACGCGCGAAGAAGCGGTTGAGATTCTGGTCCAGCTGAAGAACGGCGACCGCCGCGCGGTGGTGCAGGCCAAGGCTGCTGAAGTCTTCGCCCCGGGCGACCCGGTCATCCTGGTCACCACCGGCGGCCGGGTGCGCGTAACCAAGGCACCCGTGGTGGTGCCCACCAGCGTCAGCGCGCCCGCCAAGACCTGAGAGTCTGCGCGGTTCACCCCAGGCCGCAGCCGCGCAATACCAGCGACACCACATGTTCGGTAGCGCGCGCATGGTCGCGCGCGGTCTGGTGCTTGCGGCCCAGCACGGCGCAGATCTGCACATCGAAATCGGCATAGGTCTGCGTCGCCGCCCACATCGTGAACAACAGGTGCGTGCTGTCCACCGCGGCCATGTGGCCCGCTGCCACCCAGCCATCGATGACCGCGGCCTTGGCGCGCACCGCGGTGCGCAGTTCGCTGCGCATCAAATCGCCCAGCACCGGCGCCCCGTGCAGCAATTCATTGGCAAACACGCGCGAGGCATCGGGCCGCTGCGCTGACAAGGCCATCTTGGCGCGCAGGTAGACGCTCAGCGCCTGCGCCGGGTCGGCTTCGGGTTGCAGGCTTTGCAGCGGTTCCAGCCAGTCGTGCAGCGTGCGTGCCAGCACTTCGCGGTAGAGCTGCTGTTTGCTGCCGAAGTAGTAGTGCACATTGGCCTTGGGCAGGCCCGCCGCCGCAGCTACGGCCGCGGTGGTGGCGGCCGCAAAACCAGCGCGGGCAAACACGCCATTGGCCGCCACAAGAATGCGCTCGCGGTTGGCCTGGCGTATCGCACCCTTGGTGGTGATGTCGCCAGAGGGCACCACCGTGGCCTTCACGCGCGCAGGCGCTGCGGCCAGTGCCGCGCTGCGCTTCATTTTTTCGTCGCCGCCTCCCACACCAGATGGCTGTAGGCGGCACTGCCCGGGTCTTTCTTGATGACCGGCGAGCCGCCGCCTGCGGTGCCGCCGCCCAGCAGCACCTTGACTGTGCGCTCGTAAGCCACAGGTTCCAGATAGCCCAGCTTGTGGGTGCCCGCAGTGGTGATGAGCTTGGCGACGTTTTCCATCTGCCGCTGCTGCACCTTCAGCGTGGCGCTGCCCGAAGGGTCGGCCGCGACCACGATCTTGGCTGCACCCGCCGGGTCTTTCACCGCGTCGGCCCAGCCCTTCAACGTGGCGCGCAGGAACTTGGTGCTGCGGGCCACAAAGGCCGGGTCTTTCAGCTTGCCTTCCAGCACGTACAAGCCGTCTTCCAGCGAAGCCACGCCCTGGTCCTCGTAGAAGAAGGTGATGAGGTCGGCCTCTTTCACGCCGGCGTCCACCACCTGCCAGTATTCGTTGTAGATCATGGTGCTGATGCAGGCGGCCTGGTTCTGCAGCAACGGGTCGACGTTGAAACCTTGTTTCAACACCTTGATGTCGGTGTCGGGCTTCAAGCCCAGCTTGGCCATCCAGTTCAGGAAGGGGTACTCATTGCCGCCGAACCAGACGCCCAGCGTTTTTCCCTTCAAGTCGGCGGGCTTGCTGACGCCGCTGGCCTTTTTGCAGGTCAGCATCAGGCCGCTGCGGTTGAAGATTTGCGCGATGTTCACCAGCGGCACGCCCGCTTCGCGCGCGGCCAGCGCGTCGGGCATCCAGTTCACCACCGCGTCGGCCTGGTTGCCGGCCAGCACCTGCACGGGGCTGACATCGGGGCCGCCGGGCTTGATGGTCACGTCCAGGCCCTCGGCCTTGTAGTAGCCCTTGGCGGCGGCGACGTAATAGCCCGCGAACTGGGCTTGTGGCACCCACTTCAGTTGCACCGTGAATTTCTCTTGCGCCTGTGCGCTGAAGGCACAGGCCAGCGCCAACGCGGCGCAAACGGTCTTGAAGGGCATGGACGTGATGGCAAGCGTCATAGCAAGGCTCCTGGGGGTTGTGATGAAAAAAGCAAATTCAGCGCGAACGCACGGAAGGGTGCCAGAAGGCGAGCCGGCGTTCCAGCCGCACCAGCAAGGCGTAGGCCAGCGACCCCGTCAGCGCGGCCACCACGATGGCGCCCCAGACCAGCGGCATGTGCATGCGCGCCGCTTCGGTGCTGATGCGAAAGCCCAGGCCCACCGTGGGTGAACCGAAAAACTCGGCCACGATGGCGCCTATCAAGGCCAGCGTGGCGTTGACCTTCAATGCACTCAATATGAACGGTAGCGCGCAAGGCAGGCGCAGGTCGATCAGCGTGCGCGTGTAGCCGGCGGCATAGCTGTGCATCAGCTCGCGTTCGATACGCCCGGCCGCGGCCAGCCCGGCGCGCGTGGCCACCAGCATGGGAAATATTGTCATCAACACCACCACGGCGGCCTTGGACGGCCACTCGAAGCCGAACCACATGACCATGATGGGCGCCACCGCCACCAGCGGCACGGTGCTGGTCAGTTGCGCCACCGGCAGCAGCCCACGCTGCAGGAAAGGGCTGCGGTCTATGGCCACGGCCACCGCAAATCCCAGCGCCGAGCCCAAAACCCAGCCCACCACCACGGCCTTCAGTACGGTCTGTACAAAGTCACCGGCCAAGGTGCCGGCGTGATCGAGCAGCGAATGCCCGATGGTGGTGGGCGCCGGCAGCAGCACACGCGGCACCTCGAAGGCGACGACGCCGACTTGCCAGAAAAACAGCACCCACAAGCCGAACAGCGCCGCGGCCAGGCTGCGCTGCCAGCCGGTTTTGTCCAGCACTGCGCAGGCTTGCACGCTGACGGCAGCCAGCAGCACACAGCCCGCGCCCAGCCACCAGAAGGCCGGCGTGATGGGGCCGGCGCCCGCGGCCGCAGGATGCTGCACCAGCCGGGCCGCGGCGGCCATGGCCAGCGCAACGACGACGCCCGCGCGGCGTTGTGGCGTCAGCGGTGTGAACGGTATCCAGCGCAGCTTGAAAGCTTTCATGCGCCCCGCCCCCGCAAGACCAGCCGTTCCACACCCGCCACCGCACCCGTCAACGCCAGCCCCAACAACGCCGACATCACCAGCGCAGACCAGATGCCCACGGTGTTGCCGTAGTACGAACCCGTCAACAACTTCGCACCCAAGCCGGCCTGCGCGCCGGTGGGCAGCTCGGCCACCATCGCACCCACCAGCCCTGCGGCGATGGCCACACGCAAAGAGGGCAGCAAGAACGGCAATGCCGCCGGCAGCCGCAGCAACCAGAAAGCCTGCCAGCGTGTGGCGGCATAGGTGTGCAGCAGTTCGGTGTCGATGCGCTGCGGTGAACGCAGGCCTTGCACCATGGCCACCGTCACGGGGAAGAAACACAGGTACATCGCTATTGCCGCCTTGGGTGCAATGCCGCTGAAACCCAGGCTGCCCAGAATCACCAGCACGATGGGCGCGATGGCCAGCACGGGTACGGTTTGCGAAGCGACGATCCACGGCAGCAGCGCACGGTCCAGCGTTCGTGAATGCACGATGGCCGCGGCCAGCAGCACACCCAGCAGCGTGCCCAGCGCAAAACCCACCAGCGTGGACTGCGCTGTGACAGCGGTGTGCAGCAGCAGATTGCGCGGCGAATCCAGCGGCCAGCCGGTGATGCTGCCCAACAGATCGGCCGCCACCTGGTGCGGCGCGGGCAGCACGGGGCGTTCCATCGCCAAGGTGGCGGCCAGCAGGTCGGTGGTGGCCCAGCCGGGCTGGTTGACCAGCACACGTTCGATGGCGCCTGGCGCGTTCAGCAAGATGCTGCCCAGATACCAAAGCACGAACAAGACTGACAGCACCGCGAGCACAGGCAGCACCTGCTCGCGACGGCGCATTTGCAGTGCTTTTGTGATGTTAGGCATCAGCACCATCGGCGTGCCCCGTGGCCAGCGCCTGCCGCAGTTGGTGGGCCATGGCGATGAACTCGGGCGCGTCGCGCATCGCCAGCGAGCGCTGTTCGGGTAGGGGCGAACGAATGTCCGCCAGGATGCGCCCCGGCCGCGGCGACATCACGACGATGCGCGTCGACAGATACACCGCCTCGGCAATCGAATGCGTGACGAAGACCACCGTGCGCTTCTCGCGCAGCCACAGGCCTTGCAATTGCTCGCCCAAACGGTCCCGCGTGATCTCGTCCAGCGCGCCAAAAGGCTCGTCCATCATCAGGATGCGCGGCTCGAAGCCCAGCGCACGCGCAATCGACACCCGCTGCTGCATGCCGCCAGACAACTGCCACGGGTACTTGCTTTCAAAACCAGCCAGGCCCACGCGCTGCAACTGCTCCATCGCCACCGCCTTGCATTGCGCCGCAGGCCGGCCCTGGATTTGCAACGGCAGCATCACATTGGCCAGCACCGTGCGCCACGGGAACAGCGCCGGCGCCTGGAACACATAGCCGTAAGCGCGCGCCAGCCGGGCTGCGTGCGGCGTCATGCCGTTGACCAACACTTCACCGCGGGTGAGGGGTTCCAGGTCGGCAATCACGCGCAACAGCGTGGTCTTGCCGCAGCCCGACGGGCCAATCAACGCAACGAACTCGCCGGCTTCAATATCCAGCGTGATGTCTTGCAGCGCATGCACCGGCGTGTCGGCCGCTGCGTAGACCACGCTGGCGCCACGCACTTGCACGGCGCGCTGCGGAGGTTGCGGGGTCGTCATGGGCGCAGAGGAGTGCTGTGAAAACTTGTGAAAACTTGTCCAAGGGGTCAGCTTATTCTGGCCCTGGCAAGCCAGTTCCATGCCACGCGGCGGGCCGCTGGCAAACCCGCGGCGGCGCTGGCATGGGGGTTGCGTAGCATGGGCATGAATCCTGACCGCACGGTCAAGATCATGCACGCCGCAGGAGCACCGTCCATGCCTGAGCTTCCCAAAGCCCTCGACGTACTTCCAGACATACGCGCCGGCCGCCGCAGCGCCGACGACTACGCCGCCGCCTTCGCCGACGCCGCGCCCAGGCTCAGCCGCACGCAGGCGCTGGTGGATGCCGAGCGCTGCCTGTATTGCTATGACGCGCCCTGCATCACCGCTTGCCCCACCGGCATTGACGTGCCCAGCTTCATACGCCGCATCAGCGAGGACAACCTGCGCGGCGCCGCGCGCACCATCCTGAACGCCAACCCGCTGGGCGGCACCTGTGCACGCGCCTGCCCTACCGAGGTGCTGTGCGAGCAGGCCTGCGTGCGCACGGTGCAGCAGGGCAAGCCGGTGGAGATCGGTCACTTGCAGCGTTATGCGTTGGATGCGGTGATGGACCGGCCGATCACGGCGTTGTTCACGCGCGCCGCACCCACCGGCAAACGCATTGCCGTCGTCGGCGCCGGGCCGGCCGGCATCGCCTGTGGGTTTGTGCTGGCGCGGCTGGGCCATGACGTGGTCGTACACGACGCCCGCCCTGCAGCCGGTGGGCTGAACGAATACGGTTTGGCCAGCTACAAGATGGCCGGCGGCTTTGCGCAGGCCGAACTTGATTGGCTGCTGGGCATTGGCGGCATTGCGTTGCAATTGAATTGGCGGCTGGAAAGCGCGGCGCAATTGCAATGGCTGCGCGGCGGTTTCGACGCGGTGTTTTTGGGCCTGGGCCTGACGCGCACACCGAAGCTGGGCATCCCCGGTGAAGACTTGACCGGCGTGCGCGACGCGGTGGATTTCATCGCCGAGCTGCGCCAAACCACCGACATGGCCACGTTGCCAGTGGGCCGGCGCGTGGTGGTCATCGGCGGCGGCATGACGGCGGTCGACGCCGCGGTGCAAAGCAAGCTACTGGGTGCTGACGAGGTGCACATGGTCTACCGGCGCGGGCCGGAATCGATGTCGGCATCGGCCGAAGAACAGCACTGGGCACAGACCAGCAGCGTGGTCATCCACCACCACATGCGGCCGCTAGCAATTTCCGGCGCTGGTGGCCAC
>JANMJI010000347.1:0-6274 GCA_031371275.1 Betaproteobacteria bacterium | reverse complement strand
ATGAGCGTCACGCCCAGCACAAAACCCAGCGCGATGATGAGGTAGAAGGCGAGCTCGCTCTGGCCCTGCCAGAACAGCACACCCACCGCCACGGCGCCCAGGCCCAGCGCCAAATTCACCTTGTGCTGGCCGGCGAAAGTGACCGGCGCGCCCTGGAACAAACGGAACTTGTACTTGCCGCTGAGCTTGCCGAAAGCGATGACAGAACCGGTGAAGGTGACGGCGCCGATGAAGGCACCCAAAGCGAGTTCGATGCGGTTGCCACCCGGGATCGATCCACCCTTGGCGGTGATCGAAAAAGCCCAGGGTTCGACCACCGCAGCCACCGCAATGAACACCGCGGCCAGGCCGATCATGCTGTGGAAGAAAGCCACCAGTTCGGGCATCTTGGTCATCTCCACGCGCTTGGCCATGACCGCGCCGATGCCACCGCCAATGACCAGGCCGACGATGACCCAGACCATGCCTTGCGCGCGCGTCTGGCCCATGTCGCCTGATAGCTTGACGATCAAGGCCGCCGTCGTCAGCACTGCGATCAGCATGCCCACCATGCCGAAGAAGTTGCCGCGTATCGACGTCGTCGGGTGGCTCAGACCTTTGAGTGCTTGAATAAAGCAGACGCTGGCCACCAGGTACAGCAGCGTGACAAGGTTCAGGCTCATTGGTCGCGCCCCGGTTGTTGTTGTGCTTCTTGTTGCTTCAGCTTCGATTGCGCGAATGCTGAAGCCAGTGCGCCGGCGCCCAGCGCTATCCAGACGCGGTATTCACCACCCATGTCCATGGTGTTCAGCAGCAGCACCAGTGGAATGGAAACGGCCAGGAACACGGTGACGGGCACCCAGTGTTGCGGCTTCACTTGAGCGCCTCTTGAGGCTTTGCCTTGGGGGCTTTTTTCTTGAACATTTCCAGCATGCGCCGCGTCACCAGAAAGCCGCCAAACACGTTCACGGCGGCCAGCGCCACCGCCATCACGCCCATGGTCTTGCCCAGTGTGGTCTCAGTCAAAGCCGCGGCGAGCATGGCGCCGACGATGACGATGGCCGAGATGGCGTTGGTGACCGCCATCAGCGGCGTGTGCAGCGCGGGCGTCACCGTCCACACGACGTGGTAGCCGACGTAGATGGCCAGCACGAAGATGATGAGGTTGGTGACGGTGGGGGAGACGATGTCCATGGGCTTATGTCCTCTTCACTTGGGCTTCATTTGCGCTTCACTTGCGCTTGATTTCGCCAGCTTGCGTCATCAGGCAAGCCACCACGATGTCGTCGTCCATCGGCACCACAAAGCCGCTGTCTTTCGGCAACACGAGTTTCAAAAAGTCCAGCACATTGCGGGCGTAAAGCGACGACGAATCGGCCGCCACCAGCGCCGGAATGTTGGTCTCGCCAATCAAGGTCACGCCGAATTTGACCACCGTCTTTCCGGGCTCGGTGAGCGGGCAATTGCCACCGGCAGGGGCCGCCATATCGACGATCACCGAACCCGGCTTCATGCTGCGCACCATCTCTTCGGTGATGAGCACCGGCGCCGCGCGGCCCGGTATCAACGCGGTGCTGATGACGATGTCGGCCTGCGCCACGCGCTTGGCCACTTCCACCTTCTGGCGCTCCATCCAGCTTGCCGGCATCGGCTTGGCGTAGCCGCCCACGCCCACCGCGGCTTCTTTCTCTTCGGGCGTGTCGTAGCTCACGTCGATGAATTTGCCGCCCAGGCTTTCCACCTGTTCCTTCACCGCGGGCCGCACGTCTGATGCCTCGATCACGGCGCCCAGGCGCTTGGCGGTGGCAATCGCCTGCAGGCCCGCCACGCCCACGCCCAGCACCACGACGCGGGCGGCCTTGATGGTGCCGGCGGCCGTCATCAACATCGGGAACAGGCGCTGGTATTTGTCGGCGGCCAGCATCACGGCTTTGTAGCCGGCGATGTTGGCCTGGCTGGACAGCACGTCCATGCTCTGGGCGCGCGTGGTGCGCGGCGCGGCTTCCAACGCAAAGCTGGTCAGGCCGGCGGCGGCCAGGCGGGCCAGGCCTTCTGTATCGAAGGGGTTGAGCAGGCCCACCAGCGCGGTGCCGGGTTTCATCAGGCTCAGCTCATCAGCGTCGGGGCTGCGCACCTTCAACACCAGATCGCAGGCGAAGGCTTCGGCACGTTGCACGATTTGTGCGCCAGCCGCGGCATAGGCTTCGTCGGTGGCGCTGGCGGCCAGGCCGGCACCGGCCTGCACACGCACGTCATGGCCCTGGGCACCCAGCTTCTTGGCGGTCTCGGGCGTCAACGCCACCCGGGTTTCGCCCGCAGCGGTTTCAAGCGGTACACCGATGAGCATGCTCGCCTCCTCGTCATGGTCTTTTCTGGGCGAGTGAAGCTACCACAGTCTGGCGCGTCTTCAGCCCGGGCGCGGAGCGCGTGCGACAGCCTCCTAGAATCGGCCGACGATGAGCCCACAGCCCCTGCCCACCCACTGCGACGTGCTGGTCATTGGCGCCGGCCCTGCGGGCAGCGCCTGCGCCCAGGTGCTGGCCCGCGGCGGCCTGCAGGTGCTGCTGGTGGACCAGCACAACTTTCCGCGCGACAAGGTCTGTGGCGACGGCCTTATCCCCGACAGCCACGCCGCGCTGAAGCGCCTGGGTGTGCATGACGAAGTGGCCGCGCTGGCCACGGCTGTGACCCATGTCCGCTGCGTCGGCCCGCGCGGCGGCCACATCGACGTACCCGGCACGATGAGCGTGCTGCCGCGCAAGACGCTGGACCACATTCTGGTGCGCGCCGCCGAACGCGCCGGCGCAAGGTTGTTGACACCGCTGCGCTTCGAAGCACCCTTGCTGGATGGCGAACGCGTGGTGGGCGCGCGGTTTCGTAGCTCGCAAAGCAGCGCTCACGGCACCGCACAAAGTAGCTCTCAGAGCACGTCTCAAAACACCCCGCACGGCAGCGCCGATGCCGTGCATGACATCCACGCCCGCTGGGTGGTGCTGGCCACCGGCGCCGTGCCGCAGGGGCTGACGGCCGCTGGCCTGTGTCAACGCCACACCCCCAGCGGCGTGGCGCTGCGCGGCTATGTGTACAACCCGGCGCTGGTGGGGCAGATCACGCAGCTGCAAATCGTCTGGCATCACAAGCTGCGCGGCGGCTATGGCTGGATCTTCCCGGCCCCGGGCGGCCTGTTCAACATCGGCGCCGGCTTGACCGACAGCCACCGTGCTGTCAGCGGCAAAGGCCGCATGCGGCCCATCAACCTGCGCCAGATGTTCGACACCTTTTGCGCCGTCTACCCACCGGCCGCAGCGCTGATGCGAGACGGCGTTCTGCAAGGCGAGATCAAGGGCGCACCGCTGCGCTGTTCGCTAAGTGGCGCGGCCTGGTCGCGGCCGGGCCTGCTGGTGGCCGGCGAAGCGGCCGGCACCACCTATGCCTTCAGCGGTGAAGGCATAGGCAAGGCGATGGAGAGTGGCCTGATGGCCGCCGAAGCGCTGGTGCATGATGTCCACGCTGCGGCGCCGGCGGTGCAGGCGCGTTACGCCGCTGCGATGCAGACCTTGCTGCCGCAGTTCAAGTTGTACGACGCCGCCAGCCGCATCAATGAACACCCGTGGCTGGCCGACCTGGTGATCTGGCGCGCCCGCCGCAGCCCGCGCATGTTGCGCCGCTTGAGTGGCGTGCTGGAAGAAACGCAAAACCCGGGGCGGCTGTTCACGCTGACCGGCATGCGCAAGCTGATGTTCGAGTAAAGGTCACGGAGGCCCCGTCAATGAAACCGATCCAGGCATTCAAATTCACGGCCAGCGTTGTGCTCGTCGCTTCGCTGACAGCCTGCGGCGGCGGTGGCGGTTACGGCGACGCCGGTGTGCAGCCGCCCACGGTGGCGCTCAGCAGCACCAGCAGCGTGAAGTACAGCGAAAGCATGCTCATCACTTTGACGGGCAGCCGGCTGGACCAGACGCTGACGCTGACCTCAGCGGGCTGCCGCAACTTTGTACGCAGCACCAGCGCGCCCAACGTCAGCAGCGCCACCACCGCCTACTACACCTGCACCGTGGCCGGTGCTGTGGGCAACCAGACGGTGACGGTGGCGGGCGGCGGCGCCAACATCGCCAGCGTGGCCTTCACGGTGCCGGTGCCGCAGGTCAGCATGGTCATCAGCAACGGGCCAGCGGGCGCCGGCACGCTGGTTATCACGCTGTCGCCCGACCTGGCGCCCCTGACGGTGGACAACTTTCTGGCCTACGTCAAGGCCGGCTTCTACAACGGCGTGGCCTTTCACCGCCACGGGCGTTTTGACAACCTGGGCACCTTTGTTCTGCAGGCCGGCGCCTACCCCGCGCCGCTGACCAGCGGGGCTGCATTTCCGGCCCACAAGCCCGTCAACGCGGCGATCGCGCTGGAGGCCGGCCGCGGCTTGTCAAACAAGCGCTACACGCTGGCCATGGCGCGCGGCAACGCCGCCGATTCGGCGACTTCGGAATTCTTCATCAACACCGTTGACAACCTGTTCCTCGACACCTCGGGAGGCGGCTACGCGGTGTTCGGCAGCGTCACCACCAACACCGGGATGGTCGACACCATGGCGGGCTGGCCCTGCAACCTGTCGCCGGTGAATTTCAATTCCACCAATCCTTTGACAGCGCCCAGCGTCGACTGCCTGCCCGAGCCCAACCTCATCATCACCAACGCGCTGCAGACGCGCTAGCGCGGCCCGCATCACCATGTGCCAGCTGCTGGGCATGAACGCCAGGCTGCCCACCGATGTGATGTTCAGCTTCACCGGGCTGGCCACCCGTGCCGACGAGCACAAGGATGGCTTCGGCATCGCGTTTTTCGAGGACCGCGGCCTGCGCCATTTCATAGACCACCACAGCGCGCGCCAAAGCCCGGTGGCCGAACTGGTGAAGCGCTACCCGATACGCAGCGACAACGTCATCGCCCACATCCGCAAGGCCACACAAGGCCGTGTGGCACTGGAAAACACGCACCCCTTCGTTCGAGAGTTATGGGGCCGCTACTGGGTGTTTGCGCACAACGGCGACCTGAAGGACTTCAAGCCGCGGCTGCACGGCGCTTTTCGCCCGGTGGGCAACACCGACAGCGAACGCGCCTTCTGCTGGTTGATGCAGGAATTGGCCAAGGCCCATGCCAGCGTGCCCAGCGTGCAAGAGCTGAACTGCACGCTGCGCGAACTGCTGCCGCAACCGGCGCGGCATGGCAGCTTCAACCTGCTGTTGAGCAACGGCCAGGCGCTGTGGGCGCATTGCTCGACCCAGCTTTTTGCACTCGAACGCCGCCACCCTTTTGGTGCTGCACAACTGGCCGATGAAGACCTCGAAGTCGACTTCGGCCCGCTGACCACGGCGCAAGACCGCGTCGCCATCGTCGCGACCGAGCCGCTGACGCAAGGTGAAGACTGGCGCGCGCTGCGGCCCGGCGAGATGCAGGTGTTTGTGGCCGGCGCCACGGTGGCGGCCGGGCCCTGCACGGCTTGATGGTTTTTTCCGGCCCGGTCGCGCCACTTCCCCGCGTTGCTCGAAGGCCAGTCAGCCCTTGCCCCAGCGAGCCTGCGGGCGGCGTGGCGCAGTTAGCATCCAACGGTCGCCCCCAGCCCCAAGCCGCACCATGCCCGCGATTCCTGTTCCGCGTTTCGACCAGTTCTACCGCCACACCGAACTCACGCGCTTGCTGCAAGACTACGCTGCCGCAGCGCCGCACCTGGTGCAGTTAAGCAGCCTGGGCCAGAGCTTCGAAGGCCGCGACATCTGGCTGCTGACGCTGACCCACACCGCCACTGGCGCCGACACCGACAAGCCCGCGTTCTGGGTTGACGGCAACATCCACGCCGCCGAGTTGACGGCCTGCACCGCCTGCCTGTATTGGCTGCACCAGTTGATTGCCAGCTACGACACCGATGCAGCCGTCAAACAATTGCTCGACACCCGCGTCGTCTACATGGTGCCGCGCCTGAACCCCGACGGCGCCGAGCTGGCGCTGGCCGACAAACCCCGCCACATTCGCAGCGCTACCCGGCCTTACCCCTTCGACGAAACGCCGGTGGATGGCCTGACCATCGAAGACATCGACGGCGATGGCCGCATGCTGCAAATGCGCGTGCCCGACCCGCACGGCCCCTACAAAAAGCACGCCGCCGAGCCGCGGCTGATGGTGGCGCGCGAGCCCGGTGAATTTGGCGGCGAGTACTACCGGCTGATCCCCGAAGGCACGCTGAAGAACTTCGACGGCCTGACGATCACCACCAACGCCGACCGCGAAGGGCTGGACCTGAACC
>JANMJI010000312.1:0-10301 GCA_031371275.1 Betaproteobacteria bacterium | reverse complement strand
CAGCCCTGCGCAATCGGCGTCCAGCCGCGGTGCACCACCACATGGTGCTCGGTGTGGCAGAACTCCACGCGCGTGGCGCCGGGCACACGGGCCTGGACGAAGGCTTCGATGGAAGCCGGCATGCTGACGCGGTAAATCTTTTGCGCCAGGTCTTCGGCCGGGTGGTCGTCGTTGTGCAGCCAGGGCACCAGGTACGCGGCCCACATCAGCGGGCGCCAGCCCACGTCCATGACGCTGGGGGTGTAGCCCTGCCCCTTCAGCCACGCCTGGGCCTGCTCACGCGGCGGCGCGCCATCGTTCAGGCGGCCTTGCGCCAGGGCCAGCACTTCCGCCACCCACTGGTTGCAGTTCTGGTATTGCAGACTGAAGGGGTAGGCGTTGGCGCTGTAGGTGGCGCCCAGCATCTGCAGCGCCTGGCGTTTGTCCAGTGCGGCTTGTTCCACCTCGGCGGCTTCGGCAGTGGGCAGCAGCACCACCGAGACATAGCCCAGCGACGCTTCGTTCATGCCCAGCAGAAAACCCAGCATGCCCTGGTCGAAGATCAGCGGCTGTTTCTGGTCGCAGGCGTAGTACAGCTGGCGCACGGCCCAGGGCGTGTCGGGGCTGTTTTTCAGGCTGAAGCCGGCGTGCGAATAGCGCACGCCGAAGCGCGACAAATCGGTGCCTGAACGGGCGATCAGCGCCAGCCGCTGGCCCGATTTTTCAAGCTCGGCTTTGATGATGGCGCCGAAGCGAAAGAGCTTGTCTTTGTGCTCGGCGCTCAGGGTGTCTGGCGGGTCGCACACCCGCAGCGTGTCGGCGTGGCCAGCGCCTGCGGCAGCCCCCAGCAGCAGCGCCAGCAGGCAGGCACGAAGGCCTGCTGGCAGACCTGCAAGCAGGCAGGCCGCGGCCTTCAGAGTTGCACGACCTTGGTTTGCAGTTCGCGGAACCACTCGTCGGCCAGCACCAGGAAGAAGGGCCGGGTCGGCTTGCCGGCGGCAAATTCGGTGCCGTAGGCGCGCGGCTTGGCGGTGATGACATGGCCTTGCGCCAGGCGGCTTTGGTCAAAGGCTTCGTGCGGCATGAAGAGGAAGAACTCGCCGTCTTTGGTGCCTGCACCCACCCCCGCAGCCACCGGCTGCAGCTTCAGGCGCACGGTGCCGGCGCGGGCCGGGGCTTGCGCCACTTCGATGATGCGGTAGTCGCCCTCGGCGACCTTGTCGTCTTTGCTGGACGAGCTGTCGCTGGACTTCTGTATCGACGTCGAACTGCTGCCCACCGAGGTGGACACGCTGTCTGACGACGCCGAAGACGCCGAACTGGCGGCCACCGCCGGCAGCGCCGCAGCGCCCAGCAGCAAGGCCAGCAAACTCAGGCGGGAAATCATGCGCGGGGTCGGTTGTTTCATTTCGGGCTCCATCCCTGGGGTGTGGAAGGTTGACGCTTTGATGCTATCGCAGCCCTGTGCGCCGCCTTGGCAAAAAGCGTTACGTCGCCAGCAGCCCGGCCACGCGTTCGCGCAAAAGGGCCGGTGTCACGTCGGCCGCGGCCAGCGCCGGCCCGGCCACCAGACCCACTGCGCTGAAGAAGCCGCGGCGAAAGGGTTTGGCCATGGCCCTGCCGCCTTCGGCACGCGAGAAATAAGAACCCCACAGGTTTTGCAATGCCAACGGCACCACGGGCACCGGGTTGGTTTGCAGGATCTTCATCAAGCCACCCTTGAACTCGCCCAGGCTGCCGTCGCGGGTGATGCCGCCTTCGGGGAAGATGCCCAGCAGTTCACCATCTGCAAGCACCGCGCGGGCCTGCGCAAAAGCCCGCTCGTAAGCCGCCGGGTCGTCCTTCTGCGGCGCAATCGGTATCGCCTTGCCCAGCTTGAAAAGCCAGCCCAGCACCGGCGTGGCAAAGATGCGGTGGTCCATGATGAAGCGGATGGGCCGCGGGCTGGCAGCCATCAGCACCACGGCGTCAACGAAGCTCACATGGTTGCAGACCAGGATCGCCGCGCCCTGGGTGGGAATGTATTCGTCACCGCGCACCTTGAAGCGGTAGATGCAGCGCGTGAGCATGAAGGCGACGAAGCGCAGCAGGTATTCGGGCACGATGAAGAAGATGTAGAAAGCGACCACGGCATTCAGCAAACCGACGACCAGAAACACCTGCGGAATGCTGAAGCCCGCGCTCAACAACAAGCCCACGCCGAGTGCGCTGACGATCATGAACAGCGCGTTCAGGATGTTGTTGGCCGCGATGATGCGGGCGCGGTGCGTGGGCAGGCTGCGCATCTGGATCAGCGCGTACATCGGCACGCTGTAGATGCCGGCAAACAGCGACAGCAAAGCCAGGTCGGCCATCACGCGCCAATGCGCCGGCTGCGCGATGAAAGTGCCCAGCGTGTAGCCCGCAGAAGGCGGCAAACCCCGTGCGGCGAAGTAGAGGTCAATGCTGAAGACGCTCATGCCGATGGCACCCAGCGGCACCAGGCCGATCTCGACATGGCGCTTGCTCAATACCTCGCACAGCAGCGCGCCGATGCCGATGCCGATGGAAAACACCACCAGCAGCAGCGAAGCCACCTGCTCGTTGCCGTGCAGCACGTCCTTGGCGAAGGCCGGAAACATGCTCAGGAACACAGCGCCGAAAAACCACATCCAGCTGATGCCCAGCAACGAGCGAAACACGGCCAGGCTCTGGTGCGCCAGCATGAGGTTGCGCCAGGTTTCGGTGATGGGGTTCCAGTTGATGCGCAAGGCGGCGTCGGTGGCCGGTGAGGCCGGCACCGCCTGCGCCACCAGCCGGCCCAGCACGGCCACGCCCACACAGCCGGCGGCCACGAACACCGCGCCCGTCTGCGGCAGCGCAATCAACAACCCGCCCGCCACCTGGCCCAGCAGGATGGCCACGAAGGTGCCCATCTCGACCATGCCGTTGCCGCCGGTCAATTCACGTTCCGACAAGTGCTGCGGCAAGTAGGCAAATTTCACCGGGCCGAACAGCGTGGAATGCAGGCCCATCAGGAACACACAGCTCAGCAGCAGCGGCACGTTCTGCGCGATGAAGCCAAAGCCGGCCAGCACCATGATGGCAATCTCGAGGCTCTTGACGAAGCGGATCAAACGCTCTTTCGGGAACTTGTCGGCCAACTGCCCGCTGGTGGCTGAGAACAGCACAAAGGGCAGTATGAACAGCGCGCCGATGACCAGCCCTGCCAGCTCGGGCGGCAACCATGGCAATTGCAGTTGGTAGGTGACGAGCACCGTGAACGCAAACTTGAACAGGTTGTCGTTGCCCGCGCCCAGAAACTGCACCCAGAAAAAGGGGCCGAAGCGGCGCTGGGTAAGCAGGGCGAACTGGTTGGGGTGGTCGTGGTTTGACAAGAGGGCTTCCTTCTTTGCAAGGGCCTGGCGCGCGACTGTAGCGGCTGGGCAGGTCAACCAGCGGCGCGGCGCGCTACCAGTTCACGCAGCGGCGCCGGCAGCCTGGCCCGCAGACGTGCGCCCAGCGCGGCCTCGTGGCGCTGCCAGGCCACGCCGGCGGCCATCACGCCCAGGCCGATGGCGGCCAACGCCAGCGGGAACAGCAGGCTGTCGCGGAACACGGTGTGCGACAAGTGGCCCAGGTACAGCGCCAGGCCGATGCCGCCAAAGACCGCGAAAACGCGGCGCGACAAGGCTGCGCCCACGGCAATCATCCACACGTTGATGCACGCATACACGAACTTGCCCAGCTCGCTGTTCGAGTCCATGCTCGTCAGCCCGCCCCAGAAGCTGATGACGCCGAAGACGTAGAGCCAGAACGCGAAGTCCAGCGCGCGCTTTGAGCGCAAGTCCACCAGCAGCGCGAACAGCAGCATGCACAAGCCGAAGGCGGTGGACACACGCTTGCCGGCGTCGGAGAAAAACATCGCCGGCTCGCCACCCAGCAACAGCGCCACGGTGTCCATGCTCAGGTACCACAGCGTCACCGCCAGCGGCATCACCAAAAAGGGCAGCCGCCAGCGCCACAGCGCCACGGCTGCTGCGGCCAGCGTGGCCAGCTCCATCATCAGCCAGCGCCAGTCGATGAGCAGGTGGTAGTCGCGGTAGAGCTTGCCGCCACCCGCATCAGGCCACCAGCCCAGCCAGCGCTGCGCCCCATAGACCGCCAGCGGCACCAGGGCCACCGCCAGCGCGCCGGTGATGCCGGCCGGCAAGACCAGGTGCTTGTTGTTCAGCAGGTGTTCGGTGGCCAGTGCAGCGGCCAGCGCACAGGCCAGGGCAATGCCGAGCAGGCCGCCGCCACCCAGCCTTTCCCAGCCCAGCGTCATGAACAGCGTCATCGCGCCGATGGCCACCAGGCCGCCGACGCAATACAGGATGTGCGCCGGCTTGAAGCCAGGCTCGTCGCGCTGGTCCTCGCTCAGAAGGGCCCACAGCGCCGCGCTCTGCCCTTCGTGCAGCAGGCCGCGGGCGGTGGCTTCGTCAAGCAGGTTCGGTGTGATTTGCATGAGGGCTCGTGGCACTAGCGCAGCACTTGAACGCGGCCGGCCAGGCCGGCACGTTCGAGCCAGTCGAACACCGAATCGGCGGTGACGGTTTCAATGCGGTCGCTGAAACGTTTGTCGTTGGGGTGGTCGTCAAAGGCGATGTTGGCGGCGGTGACGCGGGCGCCCAGCCGTGTGAACGCACTCAGGTGCAGGGTGGTCGGCTCATAGCCTTTGAAGCGCAGCCAGGCCTGGGCCTTTTCTCGCGTGGTGGCCATGGCTTCCTGCGACAGCGCCAGCGTCTCAATCGCCCACTGGTTGCTTTGCTGATAGGTCAGCGCCCAGGGGTAGGCCAGCATGTTGTAGGCCGCGGTGTGCAGTTGCTGCACCCGCCCGTTGTCTTGCAGCAGCGGCAACAAACGGGCCTGCACGTCGGGCGTAGGCACGGCGATGGCGGCCTGGTAGTCGAACAGGTCGTCAAGAAAGAATTCGCCCAGGCCCTGGCGGTAGACATCGGCGCTGGCGCTGCCGCATTGGTTCAGCTTGTGCACGACCATCCAGCGTGTGCTGCCGTTGCTGCTGTCTTTGTAGGCTTCTTTGTAGGCGTACCCCAGGTGGCTCCAGCGCAGGCCGTACTTGCGCAGGTCTTGGCCGGCACGGCCCAGCATCACCACGTCGGCGCCACTGGCGTCCAGCGCGCGGGCCGTGCGTTCGGCCAGGTTCATGGCCCGCTGCACCATCAAGGTGTCGGGCTGGCGGGCTTCGCAGTTGCGCCCGGCGTGGGCCGTGGTCGTGACGAACATGGCCGCCAAAGTGAGGGCCACCGCCGACCACAGAATCCGCAGCGGCTTCACCGTGTCACCCGTTCGTTGTAGAGCAGCGCCTTGCCCACTTCGTTGGGGATGAAGGCGATGGCCTTGCCGGCGGCCGACAACACCCAGCCGGCGCTGCAAGCCACCGCCACCACCGCCGTGCCGGCCACCACCGACACACCACCGGCCGCCGCGGCGCTCAAGACCACGCTGGCGCGGGCGCCGTCGCTGGCACGTTCCAGCACCCACAGCGTGCCACCGGACGCCGCCGTCACGGCCACCACCGTGAACACCGCGCCGGCCGACAGCAGCGCCACAGGTGCGGCCACCGACACGGCAATGGGCAGCATCGACAAAGCGCTGGCTTGCGACGCCGCGTCGCGGTGGGCGTGGGCGCTGTTGGGCCAGGCGGCTGTCAGTGCGACTGTCAGTGCGACTGTCAGTGACACTGCAAAGTTAGCCACCGTCTTCGACACAAGATTTCTTTTCATGGCGAGTCTTTCAAAATGAAGTTCAAGGGCCAGCCGCGTCATTGCGAAAGCGTGGCTTCGTGCGCATCACGCAGCGTCTTGGCAAGCGTGAACACAGTGGAGACAAGGAACAACCAGCTCACCGCCAGAAAGGCCTTGTAGGTGGGGTTCACTTCCATGCGCCACAGGCCCCAGCCGGTGAGCGCCATGGCCAGCGCAAAGCCGCCCCAGACCACCGCACCCCACATCGGCGTGTCGATGCGGCGGGCTTCGTTGTCGCGCACGAACTTGGCCAGTGCGAACGCCGTGGACAGCGTGAACAGACAGCCCATGACCATGAAGCCGCGGTCCAGGTCCTGGCCCGGCAACCAGGCCAGGCCGGTGGCGCACAGCGTGGCGGCGGTGGCGAAGCTGATCCAGACCTGGGCCTTCCAGGCTTTGGTGTCGGTGCGTGAGGTGTGCATGGTTGGCTGACGAAGGTTGAACACGGACGAATACTCGTGATTCCTGACGCGGGTATCCATCCCCCCAGGGAACGTTGCACGCCCCAGGCTTTGCGGTATCGTTTGAAGCTACTTCTTGAGGTTTGCCCCCATGAGCAGCAGCCAAGACCTGATTGCCGTGCTGAAAGCCGAGTTGCGGCGTGCCGGCGTCACCTATGCCGACTTGGCGCGCGAGCTGGGCATGGCCGAAAGCAGCATCAAGCGCATGTTTGCCAAGGCCGACATGCCGCTGTCGCGCATCGACGAAGTGCTGGCAGTGTTGAAGATGGACTTTGCAGAACTGGCGCGTGAAGTGGCGCAGGCTTCACCGCCGCGACGCGAGCTGACGCTGGAACAGGAACGCGCGGTGGTGGCCGACCCCAAGCTGCTGCTGGCGGCCATCTGCACGCAAAGCCAGTGGACGCTGGAACAGATGACCGAGGCCTACACCCTGAGCAAGCCGCAGGCGGTGGGCTGCTTGCTGGCGCTGGACAAGCTGGGCTTCATCGAACTGCGTGCCAACAACCGCTACCGGCTGAAGATAGACAAGACCTTTCGCTGGCGGGCCGACGGCCCGGTCATGAAGTTTTTTCGTGAACACGCGGTGGCCGACTACTTTGAAGGCGGCTTTGACGGCGCCGGCGAATTGCTGATGCTGGTGCACGGCCAGGTCAGCGCCGCGCAGGCCGCGCTGTTCAACGACCGCCTGCAACGCCTGGCGCAAGACTTTGCGCAACAGCACTTGGCCGACCACCGGCTGCCGGCTGGCGACAAGCAGGCTTACACGGTGTTGATTGGCATGCGCTCGTGGTTGTTCGGGCCCTTCCGGGCGCTGCTGCGCACGGCCTCGTGACGTGCCTGCCGTGAGCGCCGCACCCTGCCCCTGCGGCACCGGCCAAGCCTATGCCCGCTGCTGCGCACGCTGGCACGCCGGCCCGCTGCACCTGCAAGCACCCGATGCGGCGCTGCTCATGCGTGCACGCTACAGCGCCTATGTGCTGGGCCTGGGCGACTATCTGCGTGACACCTGGCACCCCGGCACACGCCCGCTGCAAGCCATTCAGTTCGACGCCGACGTGCGCTGGCTGGGGCTGGACCTGCGCCGCCACACCGTGCAAGACACCGACCATGCGGTGGTGGAATTCGTGGCCCGCAGCAAGCTGGGCGGGCGCGCCGCGCGGCTGCATGAAAGCAGCCGCTTTGTGCGCGAAGGCGGACGCTGGTTTTACGTTGACGGCGACATCACCTGAGCGCCGCGGCGGTCAAGCAAATTCCTGCCGCACCATCTCGGAACGCAGTTGCGCGATGACCCAGACCAGCAGCGTGCAGGCGGCCAGCGTGACCAGCATGCCCAGCACCTGCGCGGCGGTCGCCAGGCCACCAAACAGCCCTGCGGCAGCGGCCGGCAGGCTGCCGGGCGGCAGGCTGCGCAGCACCAGCACCTGCACCAGTTCGTATTGCAGCCACAGGCCACCCAGGTGGGCCGCAATGGCGGCCATGGCCAAGCCGATGAAAGTGCGGCGCGCCCAGTCCAGCCGCAGCAGCAAGCCGATGGCCGCGGCCACCAGCAGCAAAGACAACACCGCCGCCGCACCCAGCACCCAGGGCAGGTCACGCAGCAGCCAGGCGCTGACCAGCGGCAGCGGGCGCTGTTGCCACTGCGGCAGCATCGAGACCACCTCGGCCTGCTGCAAGCCGGCCAGCACGGCCACCAGCGCAGCCATCACGATGGCGGCCCAGGCCACACCATTCACAAAGCGTGAAGGCGCGCCGACATTGAGTGTTTTGGGCATGGTGGTGGCCTCCGCGGTAGTGCCACTATTGTTCGGCGCGGCGGCGCCGCGTGCACTCCCCAAAAGGCGTGCATTGGGGCCCCTGTTCGAGGGGGCGCGCAACACCAGACGTGCAACGGTGTGTGTCAGTCCGGGGTGTCAGCCCGGGGTGTCAGACGGGTATATCAGACGGGTATATCAGCCTGTCGCGATCAGCTTGTGTACATCAGCCGAAACGCACGGCAAAGATCGGCGGCAAGTTCAGGGACACCGCCTGCCAGCTATCGCCGCCGTCATGACTGCCCCACAGCCCGCCGGTGGTGCTGCCCATCAGCAGCGACTGGCCATCGGGTGCCACCGCCAGGCCATGGCGGTAGACCAGGTCGTAGGCGTGTTGCTGCGGCAGGCCATTGCGCAGGGTCTCAAAAGTGCGGCCGCCATCACGGGTGCGGTTGACAACCAGTGCACCGTCCACCGGCACCCGTTTTTCGTCCTTCACCGCGGGCACAAACCACGCTGTATCGGCGTCTTGCGGGTGCACGGCCACCGCAAAGCCGAAGCTGGAAACGGGCGCCTTCACCTCTTGCCAACTGGCGGCGTTGTCGGTGCTGCGCCAGATGCCGCAATGGTGCTGGCACCACAGCACTTCGGGCTGCGACGGGCTGCGCACGATGCGGTGCGGGTCCTGCACGTTGGGGTTGCCGGCTTGCTCTGGCGGCATGAAATCGGCGCGCATGCCCGCCGCCTGGACTTGCCAGGTGGCGCCGTCGTCGTGCGTGACCCAGGCGCCGCCGCAGCTCAAACCCACCAGCACCTGCTGCGGGTGTTGCGGGTGCGGACACACCGAATGGATGCCGGGTTCTGGGTAGCCGCCGCCAAACCATTCGGCGCGTTCCGGGCGCTGCCACAGTGCATCGACGAGCTGCCAACTGGTGCCGAAATCGGTGCTGCGAAACAAGCCCCCGGGAATGGTGCCGGCCCATACCGTGCCCGTGCCCGTGCCCGTGCCCGTGCCCGTGCCCGTGCCGGCGTTTGAACCCGCTTCCAGCGCCCACACCAGCACCAGCTTCCAGGCAAAGCCGGTGGCCTCGGGCGGCTGCGGCGGGTAGGTGGGCGTGGCCACTTCGGCCCAGCTGGCGCCGGCGTCTTCAGAGCGGTGCAGGTGGACGCCGAAGTGGCCCAGGTTCAGCGCCGCCAGCATGCGGCCCTGGGGGTCTGCCGCAGCGGGCGGCAACAGCATCGTCACCGGCTCGCCCAGGAAGCTGGTGCGGGCTATGCGCCAGCCGCCACCTTCGCGCTGCAACTCGAACAGCCCTTTGCGCGTGGCCACCCAGGCACGGCTGGCAGGGCTGGCTGTGGCCAAGGTCGTCGGGGTCGTCGGGGTCGTCGGGGTCGTCATGGTCGTCATCCTCCGGACAAGGCTTGCAGCACATGCACCGTGCTGTCGGGTGCCAGCACATCACCGAGCGCGATGCGGTCGGTGTTGCGCTGGCCGTCTATGAACACCACCACGTTGGCGCGCAAATGGCCCTGGTCGTCCAGCACATAACCCCGCAATTGAGGGTTCTGCGCGAAGGCGTCTTCCAGCGCCGCGGCCAAGGTGGCGGCCGTGCTCTGCACTTCGGGGGTGGTGGTGAAGCGCCGCAACTGCGGTGTGAAAACGATGCGGGGCATGGGCTGCGTGTTCGTGCCTTGAATGATGCCGGGCGGCGGTGGCCGGGTCACACCGGGTTTGCAGCAGTGCGGCCCAGACGCAGCCCCGCCCACAGCGCCGCAGCAGCAGCGGCGGCCACCGCCAGCCACAACACGCTGCGCGTGCCCAAGGCCGTGCCCAGCGCGCCGCCGGTCAGCGCACCGGCCAGCGTGGCCAGCTGTCCGGCACTGCGGATGCCGGCGTCAGCCCGCGCCAGCAGCGCCGCGGGCACCGCCGTCTGGCGCAGCGTGCGGTCGTGCACGCTGTACACGGCATGGCCGGCGTCGCCCATCATTTGCTGTGCCAGCAGCGCGGCCAGCGCCGCCCAGCCCGCACCGTAGGCCAGCGGCGCGCAGGCCAGGCCCAGCGCGAACAGCGCCAGGCCGAGCGCGATGGTGCGGCCCGGGCCCAGGCGCCGGCCCAGGCGCGGCGCCAGGCCGGCGCCGAACAGCGCGCCCAGGCCGCCGAGCGCAAAGACTAAGCCCAGCTCGCCCGTGGGCAGGCCCAGGTCTCGGCTGGCGAAGATCATGTAGCTGGTGCCAAACAAGGCCATCGCAAAAGCCACCAGCGCTTCGATGCTGGCCAGCGCCCGCAGCACCGGCCGCGCGGCCACGGCGCGCAGGCCATCGGC
>JANMJI010000286.1:0-63871 GCA_031371275.1 Betaproteobacteria bacterium | reverse complement strand
ATGCACAGCCGTTGACCGTCTGCGGCGGGCAGGAAAAACGGCTCCACCCGCGGCGGCACGCGATCAGGCGGCCAGCTTGCTGCTGGCGAAATCGACCAGCGCGCCGACGGTGGCAAAGGTGTCGCCGTCGATGTCGTCGTCGTCGACCGTGATGCCCAGCTGTTCTTCCAGCGCTGTGATGAGCGTGACGACGGCCATCGAATCGAGTTCTGCGATGGCGCCCAAGAGCGCGGTGTCGCGCGTGAAGCTGGCGCTGCGACCGCCCAGGCTGAGGGTTTCGTCCAGCACACGAAGCACTTCCTGGTGCACGTTCATCCGGGGCCTTTGGTCGGTGTGGGTTGCGATCAACAGAAAATTCTAGGCGCTGACACGGTGGCGGGTGCTGGCCGGCGCTGGCTGACGCAGGCGGCCTTCGTGCCGAAGTGCGCGCCAACGCCGGCTGCGGCGGTGCCGGGGTTCAAGGCGGCGCAGCGGCACGGCCGCGAACCGACTGCCAGGCTTGCGCCAGTTCCAGCAGCGCCGGGTGATGCAGCCATCGCGCGGCCAGCAGCCACGCCGCAGCACCTGCGGCCAGCGTGGCCACCAGCACCGCCAGCGCCGGCGCGGCCCAGGCCCGGCAACCCGCCAAGGCAGCAGCCTGCGCGGCCACCGACGCCAACGCCACCAGCGCGCTGCCACGGCCGGCGCGAAACAGCGCCGCCATCGGCAAACCCAGCGCCTGCCGCAAATGCCAGGCACACAAGCCCAGCATCACGAGCCCGCTCAACACCGAAGCGGCAGCCACCGCCAGCAGCCCGAAGCGCGCTGCCAGCAGCACGCTGGCGATGTGCAGCCCGCTGACCCACAGCGACACCTGCAGCCGCCGCTTCACATGGCCGGTGGCCGACAGCATCTGGGGCACGAATTCATACAAGCCGGCCGGCCAGGCGGCCACCGCCAGCATCGAAGCCAGCGGTGCCGCGGCACCCCATTGCGGGCCGAACAGCACGGCGATGATTTCTTGCGCCGCGAGCGCGACAAAGCCGAAGAAGGGCCACGACAGCGCAGAAAAAACCGTGGTGGTGTGCAGCAGCGGCTGCGCCACCGGCCGGCCGGCGCGGTGCTCGGCCGCGAAGGCCGGTGTGGCGACGCGGGTGATGGCATCGGCCACGTTGTTGCGGAACATCTCGACCATGCCGACGGCGCGGCTGAACAGGCCCAAAGCGGGGAAGCCGAAGGCCTTGGCAATGACGGGTTCGTGCACGTTCTGCGCGATGGTTTCGATGGTCCGTGAACTCATGTAGGCGAGGCCAAAACGCAGCACCGCGCCGGCTTCTCGCAGTGCCGGCATGACAAAGGTGTGGGCCGGCCGCCGCCAGGCCAGCAGCAGTGTCTGCACCACCACCGACACCACCGGCGCCCAGGCCAGGCTCATGAAGCCGTAACCCATCCAGGCCAGTGTCACGGCCGTGGCCGCGTGGGCCACGTTGCAGGCCGTCTGCACGAAAAACAGCTCGCGGAAGGCCAGCTCGCGGTTCATCAGCGCGAAGGCCGGCGATGACAAAGGCAGGATTAGAAAGTGCAGCGTGGTGACGGCCAGCACCTGTGCCACGCCGGGCTCGGCAAAGTACTGCGCCAGCGGTTGTCGGGCCACAAAAACCAGCGCGCCCAATGACCACGCGGTGAGCAGCGCCACGGCCATTGCCGCGCGGATTTTTTCGCGCGTCAATTCGCGTTCCTGAATCAGGTATTCGCTGACGCCAAAGTCGCGCAGGATGGCGGCCATGGTGCCAAAGGCCGCGCAAACCGAATACACGCCCACCTGGCCCGGCGTCAGCAAGCGCGCCAACACCAGCGTGCTGCCCAGGCCGAGCACGAAATTGGCATAGCGCTCGGCCAGCGACCACATCAGGGCGCGGCGCGGCGAGGTTGTCAGGGCGGCGGGCATTGCAGGCGGCGGATTGTGTCAGCGCCCCGGCCTGCGCTTTCGTGGCGAACTGCGCGCCCGTGCCCATCGCGTGGGCTGGCACGGCAGGGCCGTGTGACATACTTTTTGCGTTTCCATTGCCAGAAGATCGCGGGCCCCGGCCCCATCACACCGCGGCCCATGCACGAATCTGTTTTGCTGCACGATCTCGTCAGCGTGGCCGCACGGCGCAATGCCGGCGCCGCTGCGCTGACCCACGGCGCGCAGACCTTGTCTTACGCAGCGCTGCAGGCCGCCGTGTCGGGCTTCGCTGGCGGCTTGCGCGCCTTGGGCCTGCAACGCGGCGAGCGTGTCGGCATCTACCTTGAAAAGCGAGTGGAGACCGTGGTTGCCAGTTTTGGCGCCCCGGCGGCCGGCGGTGTGTTCGTGCCCATGAACCCGTTGCTCAAAGCTGAGCAGGTGGGTTTCATCGCGCAAGACTGCGGGGTGCGGGTGCTGGTGACATCGCCAGAACGCCTGGCCACGCTGGGCGATGTGCTGGCCACCTGCCCGGCGCTGCGCCATGTCGTGCTGACAGAAAAACCGGCCACGCTGCCGGCCCTGCCGGCCCTGCCGGCGCATGCGGCGCATGTCAAGGTGGTGGGCTGGACCGAGCTGCTGCACCCGCCGTCTGTTCCTCAATGCGGGGGCCACCGCGTCATCGACACCGACATCGCCGCCATCCTCTACACCAGCGGCAGCACCGGCAAGCCCAAAGGCGTGGTGCTCAGCCACCGCAACATGGTGGCCGGCGCCAAGAGCGTGGCCAGCTACCTTGCAAACTGTGCTGACGACACGCTGCTGGCTGCGTTGCCCTTGTCCTTCGACGCCGGCTTCAGCCAGCTGACCACCGCCTTCCACACCGGCGCCCGCGTCGTGTTGCTGAACTACCTGCTGCCGCGTGACGTGCTGAAGGCGCTGGAACGCGAAAAAGTCACCGGCCTGACGGCGGTACCGCCGCTGTACATCCAACTGGCGGCGCTGGAATGGCCCGCGGCCATCAACGAAAGGCTGCGTTATTTCGCCAACACCGGCGGGCGCATGCCGCGTGAAACGCTGACGCTGTTGCGCCAGCGCGTGCCGGCGGCGAAACCGTTTCTGATGTACGGCCTGACCGAGGCCTTTCGCAGCACCTACCTGCCGCCCGAAGAAGTCGACCGCCGGCCCGACAGCATCGGCAAAGCCATCCCCAACGCCGAGATCCTGGTGCTGCGCGAAGACGGCACCGAATGCGCCGCCGACGAGCCCGGTGAACTGGTGCACCGCGGCGCGCTGGTGGGCCTGGGCTACTGGGGCGACGCAGAGAAAACGGCCGAGCGCTACAAGCTGCTGCCCGGCCGCGAGGCGGGCTTGCAATTGCCTGAATATGCGGTCTTCTCGGGCGACACCGTGAAGCGCGACGCCGAGGGTTTTCTGTACTTCATCGGTCGCCGCGACGAGATGATGAAGACCTCGGGCTACCGTGTCAGCCCCACCGAGGTCGAAGAGGTGTTGTACGCCAGCCGGCTGGTCGGTGAATGCGTGGCCTTTGGCGTGCCGCACGCCACCTGGGGCCAGGCCATTCAGGTGATCGCCACCGCGTCCGACGGCAGCGCCGCGCTCGACCAGCCCGCGTTGCTGGCCCTGTGCAAGGCGCAGATGCCGGGCTACATGGTGCCGGCCGGCATCGAAGGCATGGCCGGGCCGCTGCCGCGCAACCCCAACGGCAAGATCGACCGCAAGCTGCTGTCTGCGGCCTGGCATGAACGCCAGCCCACCTGACAGCCGGCCGCCCGCATGAACACCACCACCAAACCCGTCCACGCACCGATGACCCAGTTCGCCGTGCAAGACGGCGAACTGCTGGTCGGTGGCCAGAAGATCAGCCGGCTGGCCGCCCGCGTCGGGCAGACGCCGTTTTATGCCTACGACCGCAACCTGATTCGCGCCCGTGTCGCGCAACTGCGCGCCGTGCTGCCCCCGGCGGTGAAGCTGCATTACGCGATGAAGGCCAACCCGATGCCCGCGGTGGTGGGGCTGATGGCGGGTTTGGTGGAAGGCATCGACGTGGCCTCGGCGGGTGAATTGCAAGTGGCGCTGAACGCCGGCGCGCACCCGGCCGAGATCAGTTTTGCCGGGCCGGGCAAGCGCGATATCGAACTGCACCAGGCGGTGGCCGCCGGCGTACTGGTCAACGTCGAATCGATGCGTGAACTTCCGGTGTTAGCAGCGGCATCGCAAGCGCTGGGCCTGCCGGCGCGCGTGGCCGTGCGTGTCAACCCCGACTTCGAGTTGAAGGGCTCGGGCATGAAGATGGGCGGTGGGCCCAAGCAGTTCGGGCTGGACACCGAGGTGGTGCCCGAAGCACTGGCCGAGATCGGCCGCCTGGGGCTGGCCTTCGAAGGTTTCCACCTCTTCGCCGGCTCGCAGAACCTGAAGGCCGACAGCATCTGCGAGGCGCAGCACAAGAGTTACGAACTGGCGCTGCGCCTGGCCGCGTTCGCACCCACGCCGGTGAAGTTTTTGAACCTGGGTGGTGGCTTTGGCATCCCTTACTTTCCGGGCGAACAGCCGCTGGACCTGGCGCCCATCGGCTTGAACCTGGCGGCCATCGTCGAGCGTGCCGCGCACGATCTGCCACAGGCCGGCATCGTCATCGAGCTCGGGCGTTACCTGGTCGGTGAAGCCGGGCTGTACGTGGCGCGTGTCGTCGACCGCAAGGTCTCGCGCGGCCAGGTCTATCTGGTCACCGACGGTGGCCTGCACCATGCGCTGGCGGCCAGCGGCAACTTCGGCCAGGTGGTGCGCAAGAACTACCCGGTGACGGTGGCCACCTGCGTCAATGCCGCGCGCCGCGAAACAGCCTCGGTGGTGGGGCCGCTGTGTACGCCGCTGGATTTGCTGGCCGACCGCATGGACCTGCCCGTCGCCCAGGTGGGCGATCTGGTGGCGGTGTTGCAGAGCGGCGCCTACGGGCCCAGCGCCAGCCCGCAGGGGTTTCTGGGTCATCCGGCTTGCGTGGAAGTGCTGGTTTGAAGTGATGCTGGCGCGCCGTGCCGGCCAGGCCCTGGTGGCTGCTGCCAGCGCCGCGTTGGCGTGCTGGCTGGCGGCGCACCACCCGCTGGCGCCGGCGCTGGCCTTGGCCGCAGTCGGGGTGCTGGCCGCACTGACTTTCGCCAAGCCCGCGCCTTGGCCGCTGTGGCTGCTGCCGCTGCTGCCGCTGGTCGGGCTGATGACGTGGACCGGCTGGCTCATCGTTGAAGAAATGGACATCGCCGTGCTGGCAGTCGCCGCCGGGGGTTGGCTGCGGCTGGCCGGCGGCTGGGTGGAAGGTGCGCCCCGCACACGCAGCGGCGCCAAGCTGCTGCTGTGGTTGGCGCCGCTGCTGCTGTCCACCTTGCTGAGCGCGTGGGTCGGCGTGGCCGACGCCGGCGGGCTGGGTGCAGGGGCCCTGGGCTGGTGGCAGGGCTACCGCGAACCGCTGAACAGCCTGCGCCTGCTCAAGCCGGTGCTCGAGGTGCTCTTGCTGTTGCCCTTGTGGCTGGCGGCTTGCCGTGCCGACGAGCGCGCCGCGGGCCAGCACTTGGTGCTGGCTTTGCAGGCCCTGCTGCTGGGCGTGGCGGTGTGGGTGGTGTGGGAACGCCTGGCCTTCACCGGCCTGGCCAACTTCAGCACCGACTACCGCGCCACCGGGCCCTTCTGGGAAATGCACATCGGCGGCGCCGGCCTGGACGCTGTGCTGGCCTTGACGCTGCCCTTTGCCGTGGCCGCGCTGGCCAGCGCCACCACGCCGCTGCGCTGGGGCGGCGCCGCTTTCGTGCTGGTGCTGGCGCTGTACGCGGCGCTGGCGACTTTTTCGCGCATCGTCTACGCCGCGGTGCCGCTGGGTGTGGCGCTGTGGTGGGCCTTGCGGGCATTGCACGGGGGCCGCGGTGTGGCGGTGCGGCCGATGCTGGCGGCCTTGCCTTGGTTGGCCGGGGTGGCGGGCCTGGCGCTGTGGATGTTCCCGTCCAGCGGCTACCGCGGCTTGCTGGCGCTGCTCGGCGCGGTGGCGTTGCTGTTGCCGCTGGGCGCCCATTGGCGCGGTTTGCAGGCCAGTCACCGCGTGATGGCGGCGTTGGGCGCACTGGCGGCCATGGGCGGGGCCGCCGCGGTGGCGGCCTGGGTGCCCAAGGGCGCGTATGTCGCCACCGCGTTGGCCTGGGCACTGGGCGCGGCAGCGCTGTGGGCCGGGCGCGGCGCTGCGGCTGCTGGGGCCACGCTGGTGGCCAGTGCAGCGTTTGGCGCAGCGCTGGCGGGCGTGGTCGGTGTGGCCCTGCACTGGGGCGGTGCGGCGGCGCTGCCGCCGGGCCTGGGCGCGGCGGCCGTGTTGGGGGTCGTCGCGCTTGCGGCCAGCGCCTGGCGTCAGCCGCTGTGGCCCAGCCACACACGCTGGCAAGGCCAGTTGCTGGGCGGCCTGGTGGCGGTGGCTGCGGTGGTCGGCGTCTTCAGCGGCGGCACCTACATGGGCCACCGTTTGGCAGGCTCCGGCGAGGACGGCAAAGGCCGGCAGGCGCACTGGGCCCACGCGCTATCGATGCTGCACGGCAGCGACTGGCTGTGGGGCAAGGGCCTGGGCCGTTTCTGGGCCAGCCAGCTGCTGTCAGACCGCGCCGACGACCACACTGGCGACTACCGCCTGCTGCCCGCGGGCGACGGCCGCGACAGCGCCGCGGTGGTGCTTTCCAGCGGCCGTCATGAACTGGGCTGGGGCGAGGTCTTTCGCCTGTCGCAGCGGCTGGCCAGCCCGCTGCACGGGCCGCTGGTCTTGCGCCTGGACGTGCGCTCGCCGCGCATGACGAAGCTGGAAGTGGAGGTCTGCGCCAAACACCTGCTCTACCCGGAAGACTGTGCGAGGGTGGAGGAGCACATCGAGCCAAAGGCCGGGGCCTCGCAGACGGGTGCCTCGCAGGCCGGTGCCTGGCAGGCGGTGGAGTTGCGCCTGGTGGGCGACCCACCCACCCGCGGCGCCTGGTACGCGCCGCGGCTGCTGGTGTTTTCCATCGGCCTGGGGCGCAACCTCGACCGCGTCGAAATCGACCGCCTGCGATTGATTGACGCTGCTGGCAACGAACTGCTGCGCAATGGCGACTTCGAGCAGGGTCTGGCGCACTGGTACTTCTCCAGCGACCGCTACCACCTGCCCTTCCACGCCAAGAACCTGGCTGTGCACCTGCTGTTCGAGCAAGGCCTGCTGGGCCTGGGTGCCTGGCTGCTGGTGTTTGGCGCCGCGCTCTGGCGCACGGCCTGCGGCGCCGCGCGGCAGCACCCGTTGGCGCCGGCGCTGGCCGCTGCGCTGGTGGCCTTGTGGGTGGTCGGGCTGGTCGACAGCATCCTGGACATGCCCCGCGTGGCCTTGCTCACGCTGCTGCTGTTGGCCGTGGCGCTGGCCCTGCCCGCGCCACGGCACGCGCGCCAGCCTCGGGCTGGCCCCGGCTTGAAGAACCCGCCAGGGCCCTAAAATGCGCGCTTCGCCTGGCAATCACCAGGCGCCGCGCCAAGGACCCCAGAACGTGTTCATCTCCCAAGCCTATGCCCAGACCGCCGCTGTTGGCGGCGCTGATTCCTCGCTGCTCAGCATGCTGCCGCTGGTGCTGATGTTCGTGGTGCTGTACTTCATCATGATCCGGCCGCAGATGAAGAAGCAGAAAGAACACAAGGCCATGGTCGAAGCCGTGGCCAAGGGCGATGAGGTCGTCATCGCGGGCGGCCTGCTGGGCCGTGTCGCCAAGCTGGGCGACAGCTACCTGCATGTGGAAGTGGCCAACGGCGTGGAGCTGCAGGTGCAGCGCGCGGCCGTGGTGCAGGTGCTGCCAAAGGGTACGTTCAAGTAAGGTACGTTCAAGTAAGGCATCTACAAATAACCCGCGGCGGCCGCTGCCCGGCTGCCTGCGTTTGATGTTGGCGCGGCCCGGGGCCGCAGCCCGCCCAAGGATTCCCGAATGAACCGCTACCCGCTGTGGAAGTACGCCATCCTTGGCGTCGTGTTGCTGATAGGCCTGCTGTACACGCTGCCCAACTTTTATGGCGAAGCGCCGGCGGTGCAGGTGTCGGGCGGCAAGGCCACCGTGAAGGTCGACAGCAGCATGGTCGAACGCGTCCAGCAGACGCTGGCGGCGGCCAAGCTGCAAGCCGATTTC
Source organism: Betaproteobacteria bacterium (assembly GCA_031371275.1). GTDB lineage: Bacteria > Pseudomonadota > Gammaproteobacteria > Burkholderiales > Burkholderiaceae_C > Rubrivivax. The sequence goes on along the minus strand of JANMJI010000286.1, from coordinate 55,768 downwards.
GTGCGCTTCGACGGCACTTCGGTGCGCGCACGGTTTGCCGACAACGACAGCCAGTTCCGCGCCCGTGACGCGCTCGCCAAGGCGCTCAACCCTGACCCTGCGGATGAGCGTTATGTCGTCGCACTGAACCTGGTGTCGCGCACGCCCGACTGGATGATCCGGCTGCGCGCGCTGCCCATGTACCTGGGCCTGGACCTGCGCGGCGGCGTGCACTTCCTGATGCAGGTCGACCTGCGCGCCGCGCTCAAGCAGGCCGTGGACACCTACGGCAGCGACGCCCGCAACGCGCTGCGCGAAAAGCGCGTGCGCTTCTCGGGCATCACGCGCGACCCGAATGGCCTGACGGTGGCGCTGACCGATGCGGCTGAAGCCACCAAGGCGCGCGATTTGCTGTTCGACCGCCTGCCGTCAATGACCTGGACGCAAGAGGGCCAGGCCGATTCACTGCGCGTGGTGGGCCGGCTGTCGCCCAAGGCGATTGCCGACATCCAGGGCCAGGCGGTGGCGCAGAACATCGAAACGCTGCACAAGCGCGTGAATGAGCTGGGCGTGGCCGAACCCGTCATTCAGCAGCAGGGGCAAGACCGCGTGGTGGTGCAACTGCCCGGCGTGCAAGACCCGGGGCGCGCGAAGATCATCCTGGGCCGCACGGCGACACTGCAGTTCCGGCTGGTGGATACCGACACCGCCACCGCGGCCGAGGTGGTGCCCACGCGCGGCGGTGGCAGCGTGGGCTTGAAGCGCGACGCGATCGCCACCGGCGAGCAGCTGAAGCAGGCCAGCGCCACCATCGACAAAGACCAGCGCCCGGCGGTCAGCGTGCGGCTGGACGATGTCGCCGGCCGCGCGATGCGCAACACAACGCGCGAAAACCTGGGCAAGCCGATGGCCATCGTGCTGTACGAAAAAGGCAAGGGCGAGGCCTTGAGCGTGGCCACCATCCAGGGCGAATTCGGCAACGATTTCCAGATCACCGGCAACTTCACGCCGCAGGAAACCGCCGACCTGGCTTTGCTGACGCGCGCCGGGGCGCTGGCCGCGCCGATGGAGATCATCGAAGAACGCACCATCGGCCCCAGCCTGGGCGCCGACAACATCAGCAAGGGCTTCAACAGCGTGATCTACGGCTTTGCCGCCATCACGCTGTTCATGTGCGCCTACTACCTGCTGTTTGGCATGTTCTCGTCGATCGCGCTGGCCTTCAACCTGCTTTGCCTGGTGGCGGTGTTGTCGATGCTGCAGGCCACACTCACTTTGCCGGGTATCGCGGCCATCGCGTTGACGCTGGGCATGGCCATCGACGCCAACGTGCTCATCAACGAACGGGTGCGCGAAGAACTGCGCGGCGGCGCACCACCGCAGACCGCCATACACACCGGCTATGAACGCGCCTGGGGCACGATTCTGGACAGCAACGTGACGACGCTGATTGCCGGCGTGTCGCTGCTGGCCTTTGGCACGGGGCCGGTGCGCGGGTTTGCGGTGGTGCACTGCCTGGGCATCGTCACGTCGATGTTCTCGGCGGTGTTCTTCTCGCGCGGCCTGGTCAACTTCTGGTATGGCCGCCAGAAGAAGCTGAAGGCGATGTCGATCGGCCAGGTGTGGCGGCCTGATGGCGCCAAGCCCGGTACGCAAGTTTCTGAAGCCTGATCGGGAGCACACAGATGGAATTCTTCCGCATCAGCAAAGACATCCCGTTCATGCGCCATGCGCTGGTGCTGAACGTGATCTCGTTCATCACCTTCGCGCTGGCAGTGTTCTTCCTGGCCACGCGCGGCCTGCACTTGAGCATCGAATTCACCGGCGGCACGCTGGTCGAGGTGGCTTACGCGCAATCGGCCGACATCAACCGCACCCGGGCGACGGTGGAAAAGCTGGGCTTTGGCGAAGTCCAGGTGCAGAAGTTCGGCACCAGCCGCGACGTGCTGATACGCCTGCCGGTGCGTGGCGACGTGAAGCAGACCGATGTCGCCGGCCGTGTCTTTGGCGCCCTGTGCGCGGCAGAACTTGGCAGCGTGGGCACCAAGGCCTACACCACGCCGCAGGGTGAACAGGTCAGCCGGCCTTCGTGCACGCAGGCCGATGGCAAGGAGCCGCTGACACAGGCCCGCACCGAAGCCGTGGGCGCCAGCGTCGGCGCCGAGCTGTATGAAAACGGCGCGCTGGCGTTGCTGGTCACGGTGCTGGGCATCATGGCCTACTTGGCGGTGCGCTTCGAGTGGAAGTTCGCGCTCGCCGGCATCATTGCCAACCTGCACGACGTCGTCATCATCCTGGGCTTCTTCGCGTTTTTCCAGTGGGAGTTTTCGCTCGCCGTGCTGGCTGCAATCTTGGCCGTGCTGGGTTATTCGGTGAACGAATCGGTGGTCATCTTCGACCGCATCCGCGAGACCTTCAGGCGCTTTCGCAAGCTGACCACGCCGCAGGTCATAGACCACGCCATCACCAGCACCACCAGCCGCACCATCATCACCCACGGCTGCACGCAGATGATGGTGCTTTCGATGCTGGTCTTCGGCGGCCCCACGCTGCATTACTTTGCGGTGGCGCTGACCATCGGCATCCTGTTCGGCATTTACTCGTCGATCTTCGTGGCCGCCGGCATTGCGATGTGGCTGGGTGTCAAGCGCAACGACCTGGTCAAGGTAGAGGGCAAGGAACAGGACCCCAACGATCCCAATGCCGGGGCGGTGGTGTAGAGTGGTTTGCTTAGCCAACCCGACCGAAGCAGCAAGCTGACATGGCCACCAGCGCGTCGCCCGATTCCCTTGCTGGCCAGGCGCGCAGGCTCTACACCGAAGAGTTGGTCAAGGGTTTGGTGGGGCTGGTGCAGGCCGCCATAGACAACGCGCGCAACCTGCTGGAAAAGCCTTCAGAGCACGCCGTCTTCCACCGCCGCCGCGACCTGCTGCAAAGCCTGATGGCCGGCGCCCAGGCTTGGCACCGCGGCATCGTCAGCGGGCTGCGCCAGGTGTTGATGCATGGCGTCTCGGCCTCGCGCCCCGGTGACCTGCCGCAGCCTGGCAGTTCACGCGATGCGCTGACGCTGGTGCCTGACGACACCATCGAGCTGGAAATCGTCACGTCGCGCCTGGCGCTGGCGATGATGGACCGCGCCTCCTGGGAATTTTCCGACCTGCGGTCGCGCGTTGCCCACCTGGAAGGCCGCAGCGAGCTTGATGCCCACGACATGCTGCGTGCCCATGTGTTGGCGCGCATCGTTTTCGACGCCTGGCGCGGCGCCGGCCAGACGCTGGAAGGCTGGCGCGAACTGCAGCCGGTGCTGCACGACGAATTCGCGCTGCTGGTCGAAGAGGCCTACCACGAGACCAACCGTTGGCTGGTGGAGCACAAGGTGCTGGCCGAAGTCGACCTGCGGCCCTTCATACGCCGCTCACACACCCACCCCAACGCGCCGGTGGGCTGGCAGGCTGGCCTGGGACAGGGCTTCAGCCCTTCGCGCAGCGACGCCGCCACGCTGGGGCCCAGCACCGCCTATGGCAGCCCCGGCGGGCTTGGGGGTGGCGCCGCGGGCGCTGGCTTTGGCGCCTGGGCTGGCGGCGGCAATTCCAGTTCTGGTGGCCGTGGCGCGGTGGGCGAAGAAACCCGCTTGATGACCCGCGCCGCACCGCTGGCGCGCAGCCGCGAACATGCCGAAGCGGTGCTCGGCCGGCTGAACCGGCTGATCGGCCGCCATGTGCCCGATTTCGGCCATTCCACGCGCGCCCAGGGCCTGGCGCCGCAAGCGCCGCCGGTGTTGTCGCCCGGCCTGGCGCGGGCCATAGACACCGCGCAGCAAGGCATACGCCAGCGCCTGACACCGACCACCCGTTCAGGCGAAGCCGGGGTCACCGCGCCGGTGATGCTGGAAGAGCTGCACCAGCGCAAGCAGCTGCTGAAGAAGGCCGCGGCGACACCCGAAGAGCGCGCCACGATCGAGATCGTGGCGCTGCTGTTCCAGAGCATCCTGACCGAAGACCGCATACCGGCCACGGTGCGGGTGTGGTTTGCGCGGCTGCAGATGCCGGTGCTGCGGGTGGCCGTCACCGAACCCGATTTCTTCGCCACCATCGACCACCCGGCGCGCCGGCTCATCGACCGCATGGGCGCCTGCGTGATGGGCTTTGACAGCGCCGGCAGCAGCGTCGCCGGCAACCCCGACCAGCCGCTGGAAAAAGAGATCAAGCGCATCGTGCAGGTGGTGGAGGCCTACCCCGACACCGGCCGCCGGGTCTTCCAGACCGTGCTGACCGAGTTCGAGAAGTTCCTGGAGCATTACTTCAGCACCGAGAACCCAGCCACCAAGCGCGGTGTCAGCCTGGCGCAGCAGGTGGAGCAGCGCGAGACGCTGGCCATTCAGTACACGATTGAGCTTCGCCGCATGCTCAATGAAGTGCCGGTGCAGGAAGGCGTGCGCCAGTTTTTGTTCCACGTCTGGGCCGATGTGCTGGCCACCACCGCGGTGCGTTTTGGCAACCAGAGTGTGCAGACCAAGACCATGAAGCGCGCCGCCGCCGATTTGATCTGGAGCGCCAGCGCCAAGGTCACGCGCGAAGAACGCGCAGAGGTCATACGCCGCCTGCCGCTGCTGCTGAAAAGCCTGCGCGAAGGCATGCATTCGGCCAACATGGCCACGCCCAAGCAGGACGAACACATCCAGCAGCTCAACAACTCGCTGGCCGCGGCCTTCACGGCCAAGGCCGCTGTCATTCCCGACGACCGCCTGCGCGAACTGATGGAGCGGCTGGAGACTTTGGAAGAGCTCTTGCCGGAAGCCGCCGATGTGGACATCGACGAGTCGATGGTGCTGGACTTGTCGGGCCACCAGAGCAGCGAGCTTGAGGTGGTGCTGGAAGGCGGCAGCATGCCAACCCCTGCGATGGTCGCCTGGGCGCGTGAACTGCAAGTCGGTAGCTGGTACATGCTGGACCGCGGCGGCCACAGCGAAGCCGTGCAACTGGCCTGGCACGGCCTGCGCAAGCAACTCAGTTTGTTTGTGACACCGCAGGGGCGCTGCGTGCTGTTCCAGCAGCACCGCCTGGCCAGCTATCTGCAAGCCGGTTTGATGCTGCCGGCGCAAGACGAAGCGCTGACCGTGCGCGCCACGCGCAGCGCGCTGGCCAAGCTGGATGTCGACGCGTCGAGGTTGTTGAACTAGCCGCGGCTAGTGGATCAGTCGGTCTTCGGGATCGACAAAAAGCTCGTCCAGCACCAGCGCGTCGGGCTCTTCACCCAGGCTCCAGAAAACCATCAGCACGATGATCTTCAGGTCTTCCAGGTCCATCGTGCCGGCGCCGACGGCCACCGCGCGGTCAATCACCATTTCGCGCATCGGTGCGGGCAGCACGCCGGCCGATTCGAGGAAGGTGATGAAGCCCACCGAGCTTTCGTCCAGCACCTCGCGCTCGTCTTCGGTGTAGATGCGCATGCTGCCCTGCACCGGGCTGCCGGTGACGGATTCGGCGCTGTTGGCCAGGCCGTCCAGCCAGCGCAACGCGTCCTGGATTTCTTCAGGCTCGAAGCCCACGGCGGAGAGCTTGCGCGATAGCTGCTTGGGTTCCGGGCAAGCGTCCGGACGCCAGTAGTTCTCGTAGAGATAGACCAGTACTTCGAACATCAAGCCACTATACCCGAGCGGTCTACGGTGGCGCCCGGCGCCCGGGGGGCAAACCGCTCGTCAGCCTGCATGGCGCTGCTGGTACAGCCCACCGGGCAGGCGCGCCACCCGCCCGTCGAGTTCCAACTCCAACAGCCGCGCCAGCAGCGTGGCGGCGGCTTCGCCGGTGCGGGCCATCAGCGCGTCCAGCGTCACCGGGTCTTCGCCCATCGCGCCCAGCAGCGGGTCGGCTGCGGTGTCTTCAAGCGGCAGCGCGGCCTGGTGCGGCGTCGGCCCGCCCTGCAGTTCATCCAGGATGTCCTGCGCGCTTCCCACCAGCTTGGCGCCTTGTTTGATGAGCGCATGACAGCCCTGCGACTGCGCGGCGTGGATGGACCCCGGAATGGCCCAGACATCGCGCCCGGCTTCGTTGGCCAGCCGCGCGGTGATGAGCGAGCCCGAGCGCAGCGCCGCTTCCACCACCAGCGTGCCGCGGGTGAGGCCGGCGATGATGCGGTTGCGCAGCGGAAAGTGCTCTGGCAGCGGTGGCACGCCGGGTGCAAATTCGCTGACCAGCGCGCCCTGGGCCACGATGCGCTGGGCCAGCGCGCGGTGGCGGGCCGGATAGATGATGTCGGGCCCGGCGCCCATCACCGCCACCGTGGGTGCGCCAGCGGCCAGCGCGCCTTCGTGGGCGGCAGCGTCAATGCCCTGGGCCAGGCCCGACACCACCACCCAGCCCTGCGCGCCCAGGCTGGCGGCAAAAGCGCGTGCGTTGTCTGCGCCTTGCGGGCTGGGGCGGCGGCTGCCCACCACGGCCACGGCGGGTGCCGACAGGTGGGCCAGCGCGCCCTGCACGTACAGCAGCAGCGGCGGGTCGGCGGTTTGCAGCAGCAGCGGCGGCCAGGCCGGGTGGCCCAGCGTCAGGAAGTGGCGGTCAACACCCCCTTCCAGCCAGCGGCGTGCGGCGTCAAGCCGGGCTTGAAATTCGGCTGGCGCTTGTTGCAGCGCAGTGGCCACGCTTTGGCCCACCAGTTCGCGCAGCGTGGCATGGGCGGTGCCCAGTACCGCAGCGGGCGTGCCGCAAGCAGCCAACAAGCGGCGCGCCGTGTCGCGGCCCAGGCCGGGTGTTTGCAGCAGCCTGAACCAGGCGGCGAAATCTTCGTCGCCGGTCATGGCGTGTGACGTCGCGCTGGACGCGGGCGCCGCATCGGGGTCAGCGCCAGTCGATCAGCAGCGTATCAGGGCTGGGTGAAACGGTCGCCGGCGCGCACCGGTTCCTGCACGCGCAGGATGAGTGCATAGGACACCCGCTCGAAGGTGCGGAACACAAACAGCATGCCGTGCTTTTCGTCGGGTAGGCGCATGGCGACCTTGCGTTCGCCGGTGCTGTCGGTGGCTTCGGCGCCGGCGCGCCACAGCGCCAGCACATGGCCGCGTTCGATGCCATCACGCGCGCCGCGGTTGATGGCCACCACCTGGTTCTGGCCGGCGCGCAGGCCGTCGCCATACAGCGAGACGATGCGCCCGTCCACCGGCGCGGCCGGGGCGTGCGGCACATAGGCCACCAGCTCTTGCTGGGGCACCGGGCTCAGGCGGTCGCCGACGCCGGCTTCCAGCCGCGTGCTGGTGATGCGGAAGGTGTCGGGCACGACCATGCCAGCGCCATTGCTGGCCAGCACGGTGTCGCCGCTGCGTACATGTTCGGCGGTGCCCACAAAGCGGCCTTCATAACCCAGCACTTCGCGGGTGATGGGGTCCAGCAGCGGCACCAGTTGGCGAAAGACGCGGAAATCATGTGCGCCGTTGAGTTCACCGCGCACATAGGCGGTTTCGCCGCGCGACAAAAACACGCGGCCTTCTTGGGTGGCCACGATGCGCGGCGCGACGTCCAGCGCATTGGTCTCAAAGACCACCGCTTCGTTCAGGAAGGGCCCGATCAGGTTCAGCGGTATGGCGGCAATGGCGCCGTTGTCGAGCAACTCGCCACGCACGCGCGGGCTCAGGCGCACGGTGTTGGTGGGCACGCCGGCTTCACCGCGGCCGACCTTCAGCGTCGCGCGGCCGTCTTTTCTTTCCAGCACCAGCACCTGGCCTGGGTAAATGAGGTGCGGATTGCGGATTTGCTGCAGGTTCATGCCCCACAACTCGGGCCAGCGCCATGCGCTTTTCAGGAACAGGCCGGAGATACCCCACAGCGTGTCACCGCGCTGCACGGTGTGTGAATCGGGCGCGTTCGGCGCCAGGTCTTCCAGTGGCACGCCGGCCTGCGCCACGCGGGCCGCGGTGTCGCGCCATTCGGGGGTCACGGGCAGACGGCTGGTTTGCGCACTGGCGACAGACGCGAGCGACAACATGCCGCAAGCGCCCAGCAACGTGGCCATCGCGTTCAAGTGGCGTTGCCTGCGGGGGCTGGCGCTTGGGCGTTCGCTGATGCTCATGGCGCTTCAATCTCCGCGACGGTGGCCGCGCTGTGGCCGGTGCGAAAATACACCGTGGCCTGGGGTGATAGCCCCGGCGGCCGAAGAGCCCGGGGAACATTGGCGACAATGCTCATATGGTTTCATAGATTTTGCCCGTAAACCCTTGATACCGCAAACAAACCACCGCGCCGTGAGGCATGCCACAGGCCCCTTCGCCGGCCCGCGTTGCGCACCATCCACAGCTGTTGCGAGCTGTTTCGCCAGCCCTGCCTTTGGCTCAGCTTTTTCATGCCGCTGTTGAATATTCTTCGCTATCCAGACCCCCGTTTGCACACCGTGGCCCAGCCCGTGGCGGCGGTCGACGAACGCATCCGCCGGCTGGTCGACGACATGCTGCAGACCATGTACGCCGCCGACGGCGTGGGCCTGGCCGCCACGCAGGTGGATGTCCACGAACGCGTCATCGTGCTCGACACCTCCGAGCAGCACAACCACCCGGTGGTGCTCATCAACCCCGAGATCCTGCGCCGCAGCGCCGAGATGGCGGTCAACGAAGAAGGCTGTTTGTCGGTGCCGCTGGTCTACGACCGGGTCGAGCGCCACGCCCAGGTGACGGTGCGAGCACTGGGCCGCGACGGCGAGGTCTTCGAGATGCAAGCCGAGGGCCTGGCCGCGGTTTGCGTGCAACACGAGATGGACCACCTGATGGGTCGCGTGTTTGTCGAATACCTCAGTTCACTCAAGCGTGACCGCATTCGCACCAAGATGCTGAAGAAGACGCGCGAGGAGTTGCGTGACAAGTAGTCAGGCAGACAGCAAGGCAGCCCACGCGCAAGGTTTGCGCGTGGGCTTTGCCGGCACACCAGAATTTGCGCGCGTGGCGCTGGCGGCGCTGTTGGCCGCCGGGACCACCGTGCCGCTGGTGTTGACGCAGCCCGATCGCCCCGCCGGCCGCGGGCTGAAGCTGGCGGCCTCGCCCGTCAAGCAACTGGCACTGGACCATGGGCTGGCCGTGGCGCAACCGCGCAGCCTGCGCTTGGACGGCAAGTTTCCCGACCAAGCCGCTTCGGCCCGCCAGGCGCTGCAAGCCGCGAGACTGGACGTGCTGGTCGTGGCCGCCTACGGTCTGATCCTTCCCGAGTGGTTGCTCACAACGCCCGCCCACGGCTGCCTGAACATCCACGGCTCGCTGCTGCCGCGCTGGCGCGGCGCCGCGCCGATACAGCGTGCCATCGAGGCCGGTGACAGCCAGACCGGCATCACGCTGATGCAGATGGACGCCGGCCTGGACACCGGCGCGATGCTGCTGACCGAGGCCACGCCGATCACGGCCGAAGACACCGCCACCACGCTGCATGATCGGCTGGCGGACATCGGAGCGCGGCTCACGCTGCAGGTGCTTGCGCAGTTGGCGAATGGCGCGCTGCGCCCGCTGCCGCAGCCGACCGTTGGCGCCAGCTACGCCCACAAGATCGACAAGTGCGAAGCGGTGATGGACTGGCAGCAGCCCGCTGCCGTGCTGGAACGTCGTTTGCGCGCTTTCGACCCCTTCCCCGGCGGCGCCGCACAAATCGCTGGCCAGGCCGTGAAGGTCTGGCGCGGGCGCGTGGTGGCCGGGCAGGGCAGGCCGGGCGAACTGCTGCAAGCCCGCGAGGGCCGGCTGGTGGTGGCCTGCGGCGAAGGCGCGCTGGAATTGCTGGAGTTGCAGTTGCCCGGAAGCCGGCGCATCAGCGCCCGCGAATTTTTGCAGCGTCGCGCGCAGGCCCAGGCCTGAACGGCGGTGGCGGCGGCGGCGCTCAAGCCAGCGCCACGCAACGCCGATATACCGCCTGCAACCCATCGAAATCCATGCGCCGTTACGCCGTCCTCAGCCTGCTTTTTGCCGCCACCCTGGCGCTGACGGGCTGTGACCAATTGGGCATCGAATCCCCCGCCTCCACGGCCGCCAAGCGCGAGAGCGAAGGCAAGGCCGTGGGTGCTGGCTGCCGCCACGCCGCGCGTTCGGTAGAGGTGTGCTACGAGCTGAACAAACGCGCCGACAAAGCGGCGATGTTTGCCGGCTGGCGCGAGATGAACGACTACATGCGCGAAAACAAGATTGACGCCATGCCGGCCCCGCCGCCGCAGACCGTGGCTGCCGCCGAAGCCGACGACACCGAAGCCGCCGAGCCTGCCGCCAAGCCAGGCAAGGCTGCCAGCAAAAAACACTGACAGCCCGGCAGCGGCGGCGGCCCTGCGGCACGCCGGCCGCGGCCTTGCCGCTGCACTTCATCGCCGGCAATCGCAGCACGTCGCCCGGCGCTGGCCGCGTCGCGCGGTGCCGCGGCACATTGCGGGCTTCTGAAACGCGAAAGAGCCCCATGAGCCTCAACCACATCGCCCGCCGTGCTGCCTTCATTACCCGTCTGCTGTGCTGCCTGGCTCTGGTGCCGGCGCTGCTGCCCACGCCCAGCGCGGCGGCCACCCAGGGCTCAGGCACCAGTGCCAGTGAAGCGCGCACCGTGGCCGAGTTCCAGGCCATCGGCTTGAGCGGGCAGGTGGACCTGGTGGTGCGCCAGGGCGTGCAAACCTCGGTGCAGGTGCAGGCCGACGACAACCTGCTGCCGCTGCTCGAAACGGTGGTCGAAGGCCATACGCTGCAAGTGCGCTGGAAAAAAGGCCAAAGCCTCTACACCCACGCCAAGGTGTTGGTGACGGTGGTCACACCCAAGCTCACCCGCCTGTCGGTGGCCGGCAGTGGCGACGTGCAGCTGGAAGCCTTCAGCACGCCCGCGCTGCAACTGTCGCTGTCGGGTTCGGGCAATGCACGGCTTGAAACCTTGACCACCGACGACCTGGGCATACGCATCAGCGGCAGCGGCGATGTCAGCGGCAAAGGCACGGCGGGCAAGCTGAAGGTCAGCATCGCCGGCAGCGGTGATGTGCGCCTGGCCGACCTGCGTGCAGACGATGTCACCGTGGCCATCGCCGGCAGTGGCGACGCCGCGGTGAACGCGCAAAAGACGCTGCAGGTCAACATCGCCGGCACTGGCGATGTCACCTACACCGGCACCGCACAGGTCAAGAGTTCGGTGGCCGGCAGCGGCAGCGTCACGCGCAAGTAAGCCGCGCGCCAGGCGGCGACAATCCGGGCGGTGACAAGCACCCCCAAAGCCACCGCCGCGCCTGTCGCCATCGCCGCCTGGCGCCACCCTGAATTTGCCCGCGGCGCCCGCGACATGCTGGGCACCGCCATCGGCATCGCCGCCTGGGGCCTGGTCACCGGCGTGGCGATGGGCAAGAGCGGCCTGCCCGCGGCGGTGATGGTCTTCATGTCGCTGGTGGTGTTTGCCGGCAGTGCGCAACTGGCCGTGTTGCCATTGATGAGCAGCGGCGCGCCGGTGTGGGTGGTGTGGGCCACGGCGCTGTGCGTGAACCTGCGCTTCGTCATCTTCAGCGCGCAGTGGCGCGGCTACTTCATTGGCTACCCGTTGTTGCACCGGCTGCGCCTGGCCTATCTGACGGCCGACCTGAATTACGTCATGTTCATGCGCCGCTTTCCGGTGCCCAGGCCCGCGCCAGAACAACTGCCGTATTTCTGGGGCGGCGTGGCCTGCAACTGGCTGGCCTGGCAGGTGCCTTCGCTGCTCGGCATTTTCCTGGCTGATGCGGTGCCCGTGCACTGGGGCTTTGGTTTTGCCGGCACGCTGGCTTTGCTGGGCGTGGGCCTGTCGCTGCTGACCGACCGTGCCACTGCGGTGGCCGGCGCGGTGGCTGCCTGCGCCGCTGTGGCGGCCTATGCGCTGCCACTGAAACTGAACATCGTGGTGGCCATTGCCGCGGCGGTGGCGATGGGCCTGCTCATCGACCACAGCACACCGCAGCAGGCCAAGCCCGTGGACGACGCGACATGAGCATGACCATGGGCACGCTTGAGTCCGTGGTCGCCGTGGCCGGGCTGGCGGTCATCAGCGTCGTCACGCGCGGTTTCTTTTTCATCAGTGAACGCGAGATACCGATCCCCGAATGGCTGCGCCAGGGCCTGCGTTACGCGCCACTGGCAGCGATGGCCGCGGTGGTGGTACCCGAGATCGTGATGCAGCAAGGCCAGCTCATTTCCAGCTGGCACGACGCGCGGCTGTTTGCCACGGCCGCCGCCGCGGCTTTCTTCGCTTGGAAGCGCGGCATCCTGGGCACCATTGTTGTCGGCATGGCGGTGTTTTTGCCGCTGCGCCTGGGGGTGGGCTGGTAACACCGCTGCCTAGAATTCACCGTGCCATCTTTGATTGGAACCGCCATGAACGTGCTGCGTTTTGCCGACCTCATCAGCCAGGGCCGCGTCGCCAGCAAGCGCGTCTTTATCCGCGCCGATTTGAACGTGCCGCAGGACGACGCCGGCCACATCACCGAAGACACGCGCATCCGCGCCAGCTTGCCTTGCATCCGCATGGCGTTGGACGCGGGCGCGGCGGTGATGGTCACCAGCCACCTGGGCCGCCCGACTGAGGGCGCCTTCAAGCCCGCAGACAGCCTGGCGCCGGTGGCCGAACGCTTGGGTGAATTGCTGGGTTTCAAGGTGCCGCTGCTGGCGAACTGGACGGATCGCGTGGACGTGGCGCCGGGCCATCTGGTGCTGCTGGAAAACTGCCGCGTCAACCCGGGCGAGAAGAAGAACGACGAGACGCTGGCGCGCAAGATGGCGGCGCTGTGCGACATCTTTGTGCACGACGCTTTCGGTACCGCGCACCGCGCCGAGGCCAGCACCTACGGCATTGCGCAGTACGCACCCATCGCCTGTGCCGGCCCGTTGCTGGCGGCTGAAATTGACGCGCTGACGAAGGCGCTGGCGCACCCGAAACGCCCGCTGCTGGCCATCGTGGCCGGCAGCAAGGTCAGCACCAAGCTGACGATCCTGCAGGCGCTAGCGTCCAAAGTGGACGGCCTGATCGTCGGTGGCGGCATTGCCAATACCTTCATGCTGGCTTCAGGCCTTGCCATCGGCAAGAGCCTGGCCGAGCCCGACCTGCTGGACCAGGCCCGCAGCGTGATGGCCGCGATGAAAGCGCGCGGCGCCGCGGTGCCGATACCGGTGGACGTGGTGGTCGCCAAGGCCTTCAAGGCCGATGCCGAGGCCACCGTCAAGGCCGCCACCGACGTGGCCGCCGACGACATGATCCTGGACATCGGCCCGCAGACCGCGGCGATGCTGGCCGAGCAGCTGAAGGCCGCCGGCACCATCGTCTGGAACGGCCCGGTGGGCGTGTTCGAGTTCGAGGCCTTTTCGCACGGCACCGAAACCCTGGCCCGCGCCATCGCCGCCAGCCCGGCCTTCAGCATCGCCGGCGGTGGTGACACGCTGGCGGCCATTGCCAAGTACGGCATCGAGGGTGACGTGGGCTACATCAGCACCGGCGGCGGGGCTTTCCTGGAAATGCTGGAAGGCAAGACGCTGCCGGCGTTCGAGATTCTTTGCCGGCGCGCCGCGCAGAACTGAAGTAAACGCGGCCGGGTGAATCGCCCCGGGCATCGCCGCGCGAGCGCATGAACATCCCGGTGTTCCATGACGACCAGCATGGCACGGCCATCATCAGCAGCGCGGCGTTGCTGAACGGGCCGAAACTGGTGGACAAGGCGCTGGCGGTGGCCGATGCGGCGATCAGCTGAGCAACTCGAAGGGCACGCCGGCAAAGCGGTTGAAGTCGCGGTCGAACGAGACCACGGTCGCGCCATGCTCCAGCGCCAGGGCGGCCAGATGGGCGTCGTTGACCAGGTTGCCCGCCGTCCCCGCGCCCAGCAGCAGGCGGCCCAGCAGGGCAGCGTGCAGGTCGGTTGGTTCCGGAACCCGCGTGTGGGGCATGCGAAGCCAGCCATTCATCAGCGCCAATGCGTCACCGGGCGCCAAGGGTTGCGACAGGATGCCCGTGCGCGTGCTGATGCGCAGGAAGCCCAACAGCGATATCCACGGCATCGCCACACCGGCCGGGTCGGCCAAGGTCGACTTCAGCCAGGCGCGGGCAGCCGTGTGTTGGCGCGCGTCCGCGTTGACCGCATAAACCAGGACATTGGTGTCCACCAGTTTCATGCGCCGCGCCGCATGCGGGCGATCAGTTCTTGGTCTTCGAGTTCGCCCGCCAGTGCGTTGGCTTTTGTCAGATCCACCAGGGGCTTGCCCATGTGGTAAGTGGGGAAGTCGAACTCGTCAGGCCTGGTCGTGCGAGCGGCTGGCCGGCCCAGGCCTTTGCGAACGGCGTCGTTCAGGGTCTGCTTGAAGCTGGCATCGCGCTTGCGCATGGCTTTCTTCAGCAGCGCCTGGACATCGGTATCGAGGGTGACGGTGGTTCGCATGGCATCATGATTGCAGTTGACTTGCTGTCATGATGCTTCGCTGCGGCAGGCGCTGTCAAGCGCAAGCGCCGTACCGCTGCTGTAACCCGCAAGCCGACCCACCACCCATAATCCTTGGCTGCCTTGCCAGGAGCATTTGCCTATGACCCGCGCCACCAAGATTGTCGCCACCCTTGGCCCTGCTTCGAGCGACCCTGTGGTGCTGGAAAGGCTGCTGCGCGCTGGTGTTGACGTGGTGCGCTTGAACTTCAGCCACGGCAAGGCGCAAGACCATATCGACCGTGCAAACCTGGTGCGCGAGATGGCCGCCAAGGTCGGCAAGCCGGTGGCGCTGATGGCCGATTTGCAGGGGCCGAAAATCCGCGTCGGCAAATTCAGCGAAGGCAAGGTGATGCTGCAACCCGGCGCGGCCTTTGTGCTGGACGCCCAACGCACCGAGCCCGGCAACATCGACGCCGTCGGCCTGGACTACAAGGAACTGCCGCGCGACGTGCGCCCCGGCGACACGCTGTTGCTGAACGACGGCCTCATCAAGCTGACCGTTGAAGCGGTGCGCGGCGAACAAGTGCACACGCGTGTGGTGCTGGGTGGCGAGCTGTCAAACAACAAGGGCATCAACAAAGCCGGTGGTGGCCTGACCGCGCCGGCCCTGACGGCCAAGGACATGGAGGACATCAAAACCGCGGTGTCCTTTCAATGTGAATACCTGGCCGTGAGCTTTCCGAAAAGCGCCACCGACATGGAAATGGCGCGTCAACTGGCTTATGTGGCCGGTGAAGCCACGCGCCACAAACCGGCGTTGATAGCGAAGATAGAACGCAGCGAAGCCATACCGAACCTGGAAGCCATATTGCGCGCCAGTGACGGCATCATGGTGGCGCGCGGCGACCTGGCGGTGGAAGTGGGCAACGCGGCGGTGCCGGCTTTGCAAAAACGCATGATCCGCATGGCACGCGAAATGGACAAGGTCGTCATCACGGCCACGCAGATGATGGAGAGCATGATCCTGGCGCCGGTGCCCACCCGCGCCGAAGTCAGCGACGTGGCCAACGCGGTGCTCGACGGCACCGATGCGGTGATGCTCAGCGCCGAAACCGCGGCCGGCAAATACCCGGTGGAAACTGTGGAGCAGATGGCGCAGATTGCCGAAGAAGCCGAACGCGCCGAAGACGTGATGCTGGACGCCGACTTCAAGAACAAACGCTTCGGCCGCATCGACCAGAGCATTGCGATGGGCGCGCTGTTCACCGCCCACCATCTGGGCTGCAAAGCCATCATCGCGCTCACCGAATCAGGTTCAACGGCGCTGTGGATGAGCCGACACAACATCAAGGTGCCGATTTACGGATTGACTTCGCAGGTGAACTCAGAGCGCCGCATGACGCTGTTCCGCAATGTGCAGCCCATCCTGATGCCCAAGTTCACCGAACGCGACGAAGCGCTGGCGAAGGCCGAATCGCTGCTGGTGGAGCGCGGCGTGTTGATGCCGGGCGACACCTACGCCATCACCTGCGGCGAACCGATGGGTTACCCGGGGGGCACCAACATGCTGAAGGTTTGCCAGGTGGATTGAGGGATGCGCGCCGCGCGCGGGACTTGATCTGCGTGGCCCTAAAATAACGGGCCTTGCAGTGGCCTCTAGCGGCCACGCCTGCCACCCCGCTTGCACCCCCCGCGCCCGCCACCGACACGCCATTTTCAAAGGACCGCCATGCCACTCGTTTCGATGCGCCAGTTGCTCGACCATGCCGCCGAACACACCTATGGCATACCGGCCTTCAACGTCAATAACCTGGAACAGGTGCAGGCCGTGATGATGGCCGCGGCCGAGGTCGGCGCGCCCGTCATCCTGCAGGCCAGCGCCGGCGCGCGCAAATACGCCGGTGAGCCCTTCATCAAGCACCTGATCCAGGCCGCGTTGGAGCAGTGGCCACAGGTGCCGCTGGTGATGCACCAGGACCACGGCCAGAACCCCGACGTGTGCCAGGGCGCCATCAACCTGGGTTTTTCCAGCGTCATGATGGACGGCAGCCTGGAAGCCGACGGCAAGAGCATTGCCAGCTACGACTACAACGTCGAAGTCACGCGCAAGGTGGTGGACATGGCGCACGCCACCGGCGTGACGGTGGAGGGCGAGTTGGGTTGCCTGGGCAGCCTGGAGACGATGAAGGGCGACAAGGAAGACGGCCACGGCACCGAAGCCACGATGACGCGTGAACAACTGCTGACCGACCCCGAGCAGGCGGCTGATTTCGTCAAGCGCACGCAACTCGACGCACTGGCGATAGCGATTGGCACCAGCCACGGCGCCTACAAGTTCAGCCGCAAACCCACGGGCGACATCCTGGCCATAGACCGCATCAAGGAAATCAACCGCCGCATACCCACCACGCACCTGGTGATGCACGGCAGTTCCAGCGTGCCGCAAGACCTGCTGGCCATCATCAACCAGTACGGCGGCAAGATGCGCGAGACCTATGGCGTGCCGGTCAGCGAGATCCAGGAAGCCATCAAGTACGGCGTGCGCAAGATCAACATCGACACCGACATCCGCCTGGCCATGACGGCCGCGGTGCGCAAGTTCCTGGCCGAGAACCCAGAGAAATTCGACGCCCGCGAATGGCTCAAGCCGGCGCGTGAAGCGGCCTACAAGATCTGCAAGCAGCGCTACATTGAATTCGGCTGCGAAGGCCAGGCGCCGAAGATCAAGCCGGTGACCTTGAGCGAAGTGGCGCGGCGTTATGCCCGTGGTGAACTGGCGCAAACGGTGCAGTAACGCGTGAAGTGAGTGCGCTGAGCGCGCAAGCAAACGGCCGCCCTCGGGCGGCCGTTCTCGTTCGGGCGTTGCGCTTCAGACAGCAGCCATCACCGCCGCGTCCAGCGTGTGGTTCTGCGGCCCGCGCTCGGCGATCTTCAAAGCGCCCAGGCGGTTGCCCAAAGCGGCGCAGCGGGCCAGCGTCCAGCCACGTTCAAGGCCGTAGAGCAAAGCGGCGCGAAAGGCGTCGCCGCAGCCCGTGGGGTCGACCACCTGCGCGGCCTTCACACCGGGCACCACGGTGCGTTCGCCGCGCAGCCACAACGCGCAGCCGTGTTCGGCCAGCGTCACCACTACACCTTCGATGTTGGGCCGCATCGATATCGCTGCTGGCGATTCGCCGGTGCGTTCTTCCAGCATGCGGGCTTCGTAGTCGTTGACCGCCACCCAGCGCGCCAGGCCGAGTATTTCGCGGTGTTCTTCGCCGTTGAACTGCGGCAATTGCTGGCCGGGGTCGAAGATGAAGGGGATCTGCGCTTCGTGCATCTGGTGCGCGTGCTGCCACATCGCATCGCGGCCGTCGGGCGCGATGATGCCGATGGCGATGTCACCGCGCTGGGCCTTGGCCGGCACCTTCATCTGGTGGGCGTGGCTCATCGCGCCGGGGTGAAAGGCGGCGATCTGGTTGTTGTCGCGGTCGGTCGTGATGTGGCACTGCGCGGTGTGCAGTTCCTTGTCGCGGTGGATGAACGCGGTGTCGGCGCCCCAGCCTTTGATGCGGGCCACATATTCACCGCCGTCCACGCCCACGGCAGCCAGCACGACGGGTTGCCCGCCGATGGCCTGCAGGTTGTAGGCGATGTTGCCGGCGCAGCCACCCCATTCGCGGCGCAGCGTCGGCACCAGGAAGCTGACGTTCAGGATGTGCACCTGGTCGGGCAGGATCTGCTCGGCGAAGCGCCCCGGGAAGGTGGTGATGGTGTCGAAGGCGAGGGAACCGCAAATCAAGGCGGGCATGGCTGCTCCAGGGGGCAAAAGACGGCGGCGCCGTCAGGGGTAGAAGAGTTCGATCGTGTAGCCGGCCACCGGCGCGGTGGCGGATTGCAGTGTGGCTTGCAGGACCAGGTCGCGGCCTGCGGCCAGTGTGGCCTGGTTCGCGCCAAGTTCGGCAGCGTTCAGCACGCGGCGGGCCACCAGCTTGCCTTGGCTGTCGGTCAGCGACAACTCCAGCGCTGGCAAGGCCACTTCCAGCCCGGCGTGGTTGCGCAGCGCCACGCTCAGCTTGTAGATGCTGGACTTTTCAACCCGCACCAGGCCACTGCTTTCCACCAGCAGGCCTTCGATGAGGTGCGGCGCACCCACCGTGCAGCCCAGCCAGTCGCAGGCTTGTTGCAGCGCAGCCCGGGTGGCGGTGAAGCGGGCGGCGGCCAGGTCGCGGTATTCGAACACCACCTGCG
Organism: Betaproteobacteria bacterium; assembly: GCA_031371275.1. Classification (GTDB taxonomy): domain Bacteria; phylum Pseudomonadota; class Gammaproteobacteria; order Burkholderiales; family Burkholderiaceae_C; genus Rubrivivax. The sequence goes on along the minus strand of JANMJI010000286.1, from coordinate 37,213 downwards.
CGGCCAGCAACAGGCTGGCCAGCAGGGCCGCGACCAGCAGGCCGGCACGCACACGGGGCTGGCGCCAGCGCGCGGCGCGTTCGGCCTGGCGCACGAAGGATGGTGTGGCCGGCGTTTCGCTGCGCGGTTCGGCGCTGAAGTCGGCGCTGCTTGCGAGGCTGCTTGCGAGGCTGCCTGCCGCGCTGTCTGCGGCGTCATCGGCAAAACGCGATTCGGCTTCGTCCACCACCGGCATCGGCGGCGCTGCAACGGGCGGCGGCACACCGTGGCCGAAGCTGTGGGCTTGATCCGATGACGCCGTGGGCGCGGCGGCGGTGGACTGGCTTTCCAGCGGCCGGGCCGAGGTGAATTGCGCCATCGCCCGCGGCGCCGCGGCTTCTTCGTTGAATCGGCGCGGTGCACCCGTTTCAAGGTCGAGCAAGGCTTCGGCGGCGTTGAAGACTTCGGCACAGCGGCCGCAGCGCACCCAGCCTTCTGACACGCGCAACTGGTCGGCCACGACACGAAAGACGGTGCCGCAGGCGCTGCAGCGGGTGGCCATGCCGGTTGCCATGTGGGTCTTTGTTGGGTGCGTTTCAGGCCGCGGCGCGGCGTTGCGCGCACAGCAGAATCCAGCCATCTTCTTGATCGGCCACCTGCACGTCCAGCCCCGGCGCGTAGGCCGTCTTCAGTTCTTCGGCCTGGCGTTCCAGAACGCCTGCCATCACCAGCCAGCCGCCGGGTGCCACATGGCCGGCCAGCAGCGGCGCCAGCAGCTTCAAGGGCGTGGCCAGGATGTTGGCCAGCACCACGTCGTACGCGCCGCTCGCCTGCGCAGGCAGGCCGGGGCGCAGGCGTTCTGGCGCAATGCCGTTGTGCAGCGCGTTGTCGCGGGTGGCCTGCACGGCGGCGGTGTCGATGTCGACGGCGTCGATGTGCACGGCGCCCAGCAGCGCCGCGGCGATGGCCAGGATGCCGCTGCCGCAGCCGTAGTCCAGCACACGCTGGCCCGCCAGCCGGGCCGGGTGCGTGGCCAGCCAGCGCAAACACATGCGCGTGGTGGGGTGGGTGCCGGTGCCAAAGGCCAGTCCCGGGTCCAGCCGTATGACTTGCTGCGCCGCGGCCGGCGCTTCGTGCCAGCTCGGCACCACCCAAAACGTGGGTGTTATTTCGACCGGCGCAAACTGCGACTGCGTCAGCCGCACCCAGTCTTGTTCGGCCAGCGTGTGCAGCGCCTGCACATGGGCACCTTCGCTGCCATGGCGCGCCAGCACCAGCGTGGCGGCCTGGGTGGCAGCCGCTTCGGTATCGAACAAGGCTGTCAGTGTCGATCGTGCCCAGCCCGCCGCCGGCGCCGGCATGCCGGGCTCGCCAAACAGCGCGTGTTCTGCGTCGGTGTCGGCATCGGCGTCTTCGACGCTGACAGACAGGGCTTGCAGCCCGTCCATCAGCAAATCTGAAAGCGCTTCCACCACCGCGGCCGGGGCGCGCAACACCAGCTCAAACATCAGCGTCGGTGCTGGCCCAGCCAGCCCTCAAGGTAGTGAATGCTGGTGCCGCCTTCGATGAACTTGGCGTCCACCATCAGTTCGCGGTGCAGGGGGATGTTGGTGCTGATGCCTTCGACCACGGTTTCGCTCAGCGCGGTGCGCATGCGTGCCAGCGCCTGTTCACGGGTGTCGCCGTGGCAGATGATCTTGCCGATCATCGAGTCGTAATTCGGGGGCACAAAGTAGTTGGTGTAGGCGTGTGAATCCACCCGCACGCCCGGCCCGCCCGGCGCATGCCACAGGCTGATGCGGCCCGGCGACGGCGTGAACTTGTAAGGATCCTCGGCGTTGATGCGGCATTCAATGGCATGGCCGCGCATCTGTATCTGGCGCTGCGTGAAGGGCAGCTTTTCACCGGCCGCCACGCGTATTTGCATCTGCACGATATCGATGCCCGTGACCATCTCCGTCACCGGGTGTTCCACCTGCACGCGGGTGTTCATTTCGATGAAATAGAACTCGCCGTCTTCGTAGAGAAACTCGAAGGTGCCGGCGCCGCGGTAGCCGATCTTCTTGCAGGCCGCGGCACAGCGGTCGCCAATGCGTTCGATGACGCGCCGCGGCAGCCCCGGCGCTGGCGCTTCTTCGATGATTTTCTGGTGCCGGCGCTGCATGCTGCAATCGCGTTCACCCAGCCACACCGCGCTTTTGAAGGTGTCGGCCAGGACTTGAATTTCGATATGCCGTGGCCGCTCCAGGAATTTTTCCATGTAGACCTGCGGGTTGCCAAAAGCCGCCCCGGCTTCGGCGCGCGTGGTCTGCACCGCGTGTATGAGCGCTGCCTCGGTGTGCACCACGCGCATGCCGCGCCCGCCACCGCCGCCAGCGGCCTTGATGATGACCGGGTAGCCCACCGTGCGGCCGATCTTGATGATCTCTTTCGGGTCATCGGGCAAGACGCCTTCGCTGCCCGGCACGCAGGGCACGCCGCTCTTGATCATGGCCTGCTTGGCCGACACCTTGTCGCCCATCAGCCGGATGTTTTCTGGCGCCGGGCCGATGAACACAAAGCCGCTTTTTTCCACCCGTTCGGCAAAGTCGGCGTTTTCGCTCAAGAAGCCATAGCCGGGGTGGATGGCTTCGGCGTCTGTGACCTCGGCGGTGCTGATGATGGCCGGCATGTTCAGGTAGCTCAGCGCCGAAGATGCCGGGCCAATGCACACCGCTTCGTCGGCCAGCTTCACGTACTTGGCTTCGCGGTCGGCTTCCGAATAGACGATCACCGACTTGATGCCCATTTCGCGGCAGGCGCGCTGTAAGCGCTGGGCGATCTCGCCTCGATTGGCAATCAGTATTTTCTTGAACACGCGCCGCGCCTATTCAACGACAAACAGCGGCTGGCCGAATTCAACCGCCTGGCCGTTTTCGCACAGGATGCGCAGCACCTTGCCTTCGCAGTCGGCTTCGATCTCGTTCATGATCTTCATGGCTTCGATGATGCAGACGGCCTGGCCTTCTTTGACGTTGTCGCCGATTTCGGCAAAGGGCTTGGAGCCCGGGTTGGCCGAGCGATAAAAGGTGCCCACCATCGGCGACTTGATGAGCTTGCCCTCGGGTGCCGCCGGCGCTTCAACCAGCGCTGCGGTGCTGGCGGCCGGGGCCGCGGCCAAGGGTGCGGCCTGCATCGGCATGCCAGCCATGTTGTAGATCGGCGCCGCGGGCAGGCTGGCCTTGACGATGCGCACCTTGCCTTCGGCTTCGGTGATTTCCAGTTCTGAGATGTTCGACTCGGAAACGAGGTCGATCAGGGTTTTCAGTTTTCGCAGGTCCATCGGGGCAAGGTCCTCAGGGTCTGGCGCCGGTACGGTGCCGGTGCAGCGGGAAAGATCGGGGAAAGATCGGAGAGAGATCGCGAAACAGATCGTCAGGCGCTGGCCGCGGCCGGGCGCAGTGACAAGGCGTGTTGCAGCGCCAGACGGTAGCCGTTGGCGCCCAGGCCGCAGATCACACCGACGGCGATTTCTGAAATATAGGAATGGCGGCGGAAGGCTTCCCGGCCATGCACGTTGCTGAGGTGTACTTCAATAAAGGGCAGGGCCACGCCAGCCAGGGCGTCACGCAGCGCCACGCTGGTGTGCGTCAGGCCGCCGGGGTTGATGATGATGAAGTGGGTGCCGTCGCCGCGGGCGGCATGAATGCGGTCTATCAACGCGCCTTCGTGGTTGCTTTGAAAGCACTGCAAGGCCGCGCCGGCATCGGCCGCCATCTGGCCCAGTTCGGCTTCGATCATCGGCAAGGTGGTGCTGCCATAGACCTGCGGCTCGCGCGCGCCGAGCAGGTTCAGGTTGGGGCCGTTGATGACGAGAATGGGCATGAAGTCAGCCGGTCGCAAAGCTCCGGAAGGGCGGACTTTACGCGTTTTGAAGGCCGATCAAGGCGGCTGACGGCAAATTGGGCTGAACTTGACGGCGGCAGGCTTTTGTGAGCTACGCCCGAGGGCGCTGGCTGCGGACTACAGCGCCTGCACCCAGCGGCCCAGCTCGTCGAAGCTGGTTTCACCCAGTTTGCGTTGCACCAGCACGCCGGCGCGGTTGAAGACGGCGGTGAAGGGCAGGGCGCCGGTGGTGTTGCCCAGCTTGCGACTGAGCTCACTGCCGTCAAAGCCGCTCAGGCCAATGGCGTAGCTGACGGGTGTGCGGGCCAGAAACTGGCGCACCGCTGTCGGGTTGTCCACCGCCAGGCCCAGCACCTGGCCGCCGCGGCCGGCGAACTGGCGCGCAAAGCGGTCCAGCTCGGGCATTTCTTTGACGCAGGGCGGGCACCAGGTGGCCCAGAAGTTCAGCACCAACGGTTTGCCGCGCAGTGCCGCCATGGCCAGCGGCTGGCCGTCGGGCTGGGTGAAGCTGGCCTGCCAGAAGGTGTTGCTGGCTGCGTCCGGCACGCTGGCTGTGGCAGCCGGCGTGGCCTGCTGCCACAGCCGCCAGCCCACGCCGGCGCCCGCGGCGGCCGTGCCAGCGGCGCCCAGCAGCAGCAATCTTCTGTTCATGGGCTTGGGGCTTCCATCAGTTTTTGCAGCGCGGCCAGGTTGCCGCGCCAGCTGCGCCCGCGGGCGTCGGGTTTGAGTGCGCCGCGCTGTTCGTCGGTGTCGTGCAGCAGCAGGTGCAAGGTAACACCTTCGCCCAAGGCGCGGCTGGGTGTGGTCACTGTCAGCACATGCAGCGGTTCACCGCCGCCACGGCGGCCCGGGCGGTCGATGCTGCCGCTGTCGTAGTTCACGCCGGCGTTGATGAGCATGATCTCGGCGGCCTTGGGGTCGTCGCAATACAGGTCCAGGTGCACCGACGACAAGCGCGTGGCGGTGCCGCGCCACACGGCGCCCGAGACATGCGGGCGGAATTCGGCCAGCCGCTGCATCCACGGCACCGCGGCTTCGCGCAGCGCGTGCAATTCGGCGGCCTGGGTGTCGGCGCAGAACAGCGCGATGTGTTCGCGCACCGCGTCTTCCACATCCTCGTTGGCAGGCAGTTCCACGCGCGCGCCAAAGTCACGCGCGGCCTTGCGTTTGGCGGCGGCGTACTCCATGCCTTCTTCGACCACCAGGCGGGCGGCCAGCGCGGCTATTTCTTCGGTGGCGGGGTTCATTTCCGGTTCAAGGAATGGCGACAGCGCCCATGCGCGCGGCGATGGTGACTGAGCGGCCCAGGACATAGGCCGACGCGGGATTTTTCTCGAAGCGTTTGGGGGCCGGCAGCATCACCGCCAGGCGCGCGGCCTGCTCAGGGCCCAGCCGCGCGGCGTCGATGCGGAAGTAGTGCCGCGCGGCGGCCTGGGCGCCAAACACGCCTTCGCCCCATTCGACGTTGTTCAGGTAGATCTCGAACAGCCGCTGTTTGCTCAGCAGCGTTTCCAGCGCCAGCGTCAACACCAGTTCCTGCGTCTTGCGCAACACCGTGCGCTCGCCGCTCAGAAACAGGTTCTTCGCCAGTTGCTGGCTGATGGTGGATGCGCCCACCACCTTGGCTTGCACCGCCTTGGCCGGCTGGCGTTGCTTGATCTTTTCCACGCGCTGTTCGGCACGCTGGTTCTTCTGCCAGGCCTTTTCGATGGCATCCCATTCGATGCCGCTGTGCTCGGTGAAATTGGCGTCTTCGCTGGCGATCACTGCGCGCTGCAGCTGCGGCGAGATGCGCGACAGATCAACCCAGTCCTGGCTCCAGGCGATCTGGTGTTTGTCGATCAGCAGCCGCCAGGCTTCGCTGCGCTGAAAGCTGGTGGACTGTGGCGCCAGCACGGCCATCAGCGCAATGCGCGCCACGAACACGCACTGCAGCGCGGCGGTGCACAGCAGCAGCAGCAACAAGCCGCGCAGCAGGTGTTTTTGCCAGGTCGGGCGGGGTTTCATCGTCATGCCGCGTCCGGGCTGGCGAGTTTCAGGCGCAAGGCTTGAAGCACCGGTGCCGTGTGCGGACGCACGCCGCGCCAGGCGAAAAAGGCCTCTGCCGCCTGCTCGACCAGCATGCCCAGGCCGTCGCGCGCCGTCGCGCCGGCTGCCTGCGCCCAGGCCAGGAAGGGCGCGGCGGCGGCGCCGTACATCAGGTCCACGGCCAGCGCGCCGGGCGCCAGCACGCTGGCGGGCACCGGCGATGCTGCGCCTTGCAGGCTGCTGGCGCTGGCGTTCACCAGCACGTCGAAGGCGGTGCCCGGCGTTTGCAGCGCGCTCGCATGCAGGCCAACGTGATGCCGCTTGGCCCAGGCGGCGTGGCTGCCCGCCAGCGCCTGCGCCCTGGCCAGCGTGCGGTTGGCCACCACCACCTGCGCGGGCCCTGCGGCCAACAGCGGGCCCAGCACACCGGCGCCTGCGCCGCCCGCGCCCACCAGCAGCACGCGCAGCCCGGCCAGCGGCACACCGGCGTTGTCTTCGATGTCGCGCAGCAGGCCGACACCGTCGCTGTTGTCGGCCCACCAGCCTTGTTCATCGAAGCGCAGCACATTGGCCGCACCGGCCAGACGTGCGCGTTCGCTGCACAGCGCGGCGGTGCGCAGCGCTTCGAATTTGAAGGGCACGGTGACGTTGCAGCCACGCCCACCGGCGTCTGCAAAGGCCCGCACGGTGGCCGCAAAACCGTCCAGCGGGCACAGCAGACGTTCGTAGACCAGCGCCTGCCCGGTCTGCAACGCAAACGCGGCGTGGATGCCCGGGCTGCGGCTGTGCGCCACGGGGTTGCCCAGCACGGCGTAGCGGTCGGGGTTGTGCAGCGAAGCCATGGCCGCTTCAGCGTGCGCTCAAGGGCGTGGCTTCGAGCCCGTCTTCACGGGTGAAGCGAAAACGCGACGTCACGACGATCTGGTCGGTCTGCGTCCGCATGCCCTGCGTGAAGGGGCCAAAGGGTGCAGCGGCCAGCACGATGGCCATGGCCTGCTGGTCGAGCCGGCGTGATTTTGAAGGCCGCACGATTTCGGCGTCGACGACGCGTCCGCTGGTGTCGACGGTGACGTTCATCGTCAATTCGCCATACAACTTCTTGCCATTGGATTCAGGAAAATCGCGTGTACCGCGTTCTTCAATGCGCCGCCGCAGCGCGTCGTAGTACATCGCAAAACCTTCTTCGCGCGTAGCCGGGCTGATGTAGCGCTTTTTGGGCCGCGCATTTTCGTCGTTGACGCGCTTTTCTATCTCGGCCAGCAGCCGCAGCAGTTGCTTGCGGTGGTCTTCCTGCTCGCGTTCTTTGGGGCTGCCGTTTTCGCGCTGCGGGTCGGGCGGCGGCAGCGCAGCCACCTCGCGGCGTATCTGCGCCAGCAATTGTTGTTGTTGCTGCTGCAGCTGGTCAATGCGGCGGCGTGAATCGTCGGCCGCGTCGCCCCATTGCATGGTCGCGGCCGAGGGCAGCGGCGATGTGGCGCGGCCCTTGTCGGCCTCACCACCACCGGCCAGGTTGGCCTGCGCGATGGCCTGGGCTTGCGCCGGTGCTTGCTGGCTGCGCGCGTTGACGAGGATCACCTCCAGCGGCGTGTCGCGCAGCACGCGGTTCAGGCTTTGCGGATCGACAAAACGCACCGTCAGCGCCACGCCATGCACGGCGCCGGAAAGCAGCAGCGCCCATTGCAAGGTCGACAGATGGCGCCAGTTCATCGGGCCGGGGCTGGCGTGCTGCGGTGCTCAGGCCGCGGCGTCGGCCGCATCTGACGCATCGGCCGCACGCGCCGCACCCGCCGCCAGTTCGCTCGCCACGGTGGCCGCGCCCGCGGCCTCGGCGCCGTCGTCCAGGCTGATGGCCATTTGCAGCGCGCCGGTGGCTTCTGCCTCGTCTTCGCCGCCCTCTTCATCGGCCGTCTTGTCAAGCTCGGTGACTGGCGCATCCAGCCTTGCCGACAGCGTGGCATGCAGGTCCAGCGTCAGCAGGTCGATGCCCGTCACACGCGCACGCACGCGGCTGCCGCGCGGCAGGCTTTCGGTGCCGGGCACACGGAAGACCAGCGGCAGCGTCTCGGCGCGCACCAGGCCGTCCTTCATCACTGCAGCGTCGATTTCGGTCAGCCCTTGTTGTTCGATATGGCGCAGTGTCCAGTAGCGTTCCATGCCCTGCTGGAAGCCGTTGTAAGCGGTGTATGCAGACTCGAAGCCCGAGATCACCGAAAACAGCGCCGCATCCTTGGGCTTGAAGGGCGCCACCAGCGCCGCGCTGCGGCCATGGCGGGCGCAGGCGATGATTTGCCACTGGTTGGCCAGATCGACATAACGCCGCAAAGGGCTGGTGCTCCACGCGTACTGCGCCACACCCAGGCCGGCGTGCGGCGCAGGCCTGGTGCCCATGCGCACCTTGACGCCCGGCAGCAGGCTGGCCTGGCTGCGGTAGATGCCCGGCACGCCGTGTTCGGCCAGCCAGCCGCCCCAGGTGCTGTTGGCCAGGATCATCGCTTCGGCGACGATCAAATCCAGCGGCGCGCCGCGCTGGCGCGTGCTGATCTGCACCGGCTCGTGGCCCGCCGGTTCGCCTTCGTTGCCGCTCAGGCGGAAGTTGTAGTCGGGACGGTTGAAGTTCTCGGGCTTGCCACGCGCCACCTCGCGCCGCGCCGACAGCGCCTTGGCCAGGCGGAAGGCGAAGGCCAGTTCGGGCGCGAAGGCGTAGTCGGCGGGCTTGTCGGCCGAAGCCTCGCCGGTCAGCGACGCTTCGGTGACCACCGCGTCGAGCTTGTCGTGGCGCAGGTTGGCCGCTATCGGCACCCGTTCCAGTTTCGTCTCGCTGCTGCGCACTTCCAGCGTGGCTTCGTCGAGCGTCACATACAGGCTCACCGCCGGGCAGGCGCGGCCTTCGGCCAGCGTGTAGGCCTGCACCACGTCGTCGGGCAGCATGGTGATCTTCCAGCCCGGCATGTAGACGGTGGATAAACGCTCGCGCGCCACCTTGTCCAGCGCCGAATCGGGTGTGATGGCCAGGCCCGGCGCGGCGATGTGGACACCGAAGACCACCGTGCCCGTGCCCAGGCCTTGCACCGACAGCGCGTCGTCAATTTCGGTGGTCGCCGAATCGTCGATGGAAAAGGCCTGCACTGTCGCGGTGGGCAGCGTGTCTTTCAAAGGCGGCGGCGCCAGGCCGGGTGCGAACCTGGTGCCCTTGGGAAACTGGTCGAACAGAAAGCGCTGCCAGTGGAACTGGTAGGGGCTGGCAATCGCGCCCGATGCCGTCAGCAAGTCCAGCGGCGCGCGCTGCGCCTGCTTCGACGCCTGCACCACGGCCTTGTATTCAGGGCCGTTTTTGTCGGGCTTGAAGAGGATGCGGTAAAGCTGTTCACGCACCGGCGCCGGGCAACTGCCGGCGGCCAATTCGGCCGCCCAGGCGTTGATCTGCGCCGCCACCTGCTTCTTGCGCTCGATGCCCAGCAGCGCGGCCTTCACGGTTTCTTCAGGCGCCTTCTTGAAAAGGCCACGCCCCAGGCGGCGGAAGTAGTGCGGTGCGTCGAACAAGCGCAGCAGCGTGGCCGCCTGCTGCTCGGTGCCGGCGGCGGCACTGAAGTACTCGCGCGCCAGGTCGGCGAAAGCGAAGTCGCCTGCGGGCGCAAATTCCCAGGCCAGGTCGAGGTCGATCTCGGCGGCCAGCGCCTGCGCCCCGGCCAGCAGCGCCGCAGGGGCTGGCTTGTCGAAGCGCAGCATCACATTGGCCGCCTTCACCTTCACCCGCTTGCCCGAGTCAAGCTCGATCTGCAACGAGCTTTCGGCCTCGGACATCACGCGGCCGGCGTGGAATTTGCCGGCGTCATCGAACAGTGCATACATCGGCCGGATTGTCGCCGCTGGCGAGCGCCCGGCCGGACCACACCCGCATGCCACCCCAGAGTTCAATGACAGCACCGTTGCTGCAGCCGGCATCTTCGCCGGCCAGAAGGCATGGACGCCGGCATCTTCCTTGGGCTGGTGTGCGGCGTCGGCTGGGGCGTGTGGGGCGCGCAGTCCAGCGGCGGCCCGGCCGGCCTGTCGCGCGGCCGAGGCCGTTCGTACCGCCGGCATCGCAGTTCGTCGCACGGCGCTGGGGTGGGTGCATTGCCGCCAGCAAAGGCCGGGCCGGCGGCGCAAAATGCGCGACTTCGTATTCCCCGCCGGACACCCTTCGCATGAACCTGCCTGTGCTGACATCCTCCCCCACCTTCCCTGGCCGCCTGACCGTGCTGGCGCACGTCACGCTGGCTGCTTTGGCCGCGTTGAGCCTGGCCGGCTGCGCCACCGCCCCGGGCGGCGCAGCGGCCCCTGCCGCCCCGCCGGTCTCGCCCGCGGTGGTGGCTGCCGCCGCGGCTGCTGCCGCATCTGCACCTGCCGGCTCGGCACCGTCGCCGGCCCGCCCCGACCCCGCTGCGCCCAAGCCCTTTGCCGAGATCATCAAAGACGCCAGCCGCCAAGACGGTTTCGTGCCGCTGTGGCGCAAGGACGAAAAGGTGTGGCTGGAAATCTCGCCAGAACGCATGGGCAAACCGCTGCTGTTCAGCGTCAACATCGCGCAGAGCGTGGGTGAACGGGGCTTGTATGGCAGCCAGATGGGGCCGCGCTGGCTGGTCGAATTCCGCCGCGTCGGCAACCAGATGCAGATGGTCGCCAAGCAACTGGCTTTTCGCGCTCCGGGCGACCCGGCTTCAAACCGCGCCGTGGCCGAAGGCTTCAGTGAAAGCCTGATTGCTTCTTCGCCGGTGGCCAGTGCCGACCACCCTGAACGCAAGAGTGTGCTCGTCGACGCCAGCTTTTTGCTGGGTGACCTGATGGGCTACAGCACGCGGCTCGAACAGGCCTTCCGGCTGCCGTTTGCGGTGGACCGCGCCAATTCCTACTTCGAGGCCACGCGCGCCGAAGCCGGCCTGACCACGCTGGCCACCAAGGTGCACTACTTCGTGCCGCGCATCCCGGCGCCGCCGCTGCTGCCGCCAGGCGCTCCCGCGCCGCCCACGCCGCCCCCGCCTGCCACCACGCCCGACGCACGCAGCCTGTTCATCGGCTTCGTCTACAACCTGCGTGAACTGCCGGCGCAGCCCATGGCCGGCCGCCCGGCCGACCCGCGTGTGGGCTACTTCACCGACAGCTACACCGACTTGTCTGACGACTTGCGCGCCAACCCGCGCGTGCACAACCTGAAGCGCTGGCGGCTGGAAAAGAAAGACCCGGCCGCGGCGATGAGCGAGCCCGTCAAGCCCATCACCTATTTCCTCGACCGCAACATCCCCAAGCGCTACCGCGCCAGCATTGAAGCCGGCATCCTCGAATGGAACAAGGCTTTCGAGCGCATCGGTTTCAAGAACGCCATCGCCGTGCGCCAGCAGGCCGACGACGCCGACTTCAACAACATGGACGCCCAGCACGCTTCGATACGCTGGTTTGTCGGCGCCGACGTGGGCTTTGCCATCGGACCCAGCCATTCGGACCCGCGCACTGGCGAGATTCTTGACGCCGACATCGGCATGAGCGATGTCTTTGGCCGCGGCTCGCGGCGCCAGGCGCGTGATGACCTGGGCGCGCCGCTAACATCGATGTTGAGCGGCACGCAGCCGCCGGCCTGGCGCGCTGGTGGCGACGCCATGGGCCAGGCCGGGTTCGGCGACACCTGCACCTATGCCGCCGACGGCGCCAATGAGATGGCCTTTGCACTCGACCTGCTGGAAGCGCGCGGTGAACTCGAGCCCGACAGCCCCGAGACCGAGGCCTTCGTGCAGAGCTACATCAAGGACGTCATCACCCACGAGGTGGGCCACACGCTGGGTCTGCGCCACAACTTCAAGGCCTCCACCAGCATCACGCGTGAACAGTTGAAAGACAAGGCTTTCGCCGGCAGCCATGGCATCAGCGGTTCGGTGATGGACTACAACGCCTTCAACCTGCCGCTGGCCGGTGAGGCCAAGGCCGAATACAACATGGTGACGATCGGCGCCTATGACTATTGGGCCATCGAGTACGGCTACAAGCCGCTGGACGCTGCTGGTGAAACGGCGGCCTTGCGCGACATTGCCGCGCGCAGCCAGACCGACCGCGCGCTGGTCTTCGCCGACGACGGCGACACCTTCAGCGCCACTGGCGACGGCATTGACCCGCTCGTCAACCTGTTCGACCTGGGCGACGACCCGCTGGCCTACGCACAGCGCCGGCTGGCCTTGTCCAAAGAGCTGTGGGCGCGTGTGCAGCAGCGCAAGCCACAAGCCGGTGACGACCCAGAACGGGCGCGGCGCAGCGTGTTGGCCGGCTTCAGGCAACTGGGCAGCCTGCCGGCGCTGGCAGCCAAGTATGTCGGCGGCATGCACACCGAACGCGACCTGCCTGGCAGCGGCCGACCCGGTTTCCGCCCGGTGGATCCTGCGCAGCAACGCCAGGCGCTGAAGTTCCTGACCGAAGAGATGTTCAGCAACGACAGCTTCCGCTTCAAGCCCGAGTTCTTGTCCAGCCTGTCGCCCGACTACATCGAGTTTTTCCGCTCGGGCCCGCTGTCGGTGCCCAGCGCCGTGCTGTCGCTGCAGACCCAGGCGCTGGACCGCCTGCTGAGCCCCGGCACCGCGACGCGGCTGCTGGAGTTGACGAACTACCTGCCCGAAGGCCAGCGCAAGGGCGCGATTTCATTGAACGAGGTCTACACCACGGTGCAGGGCGCGGTGTGGAGCGAACTGAAGACCGGCAGGGACATCGAGCCGCTGCGCCGCAGCCTTCAGCGTGAACACTTGAAGCGCCTGCAAGGCCTGTTGACACGCCCATCACCAACGCTGCCGGCCGACGCGGTGAGCCTGGCGCGGCTGCAGGCCGTAGAGCTGCAAGCGCAGCTGAAGACCGCGGTGGCGCGGCGCAGCACTTCGGTGGAAAGCCGGGCGCACCTGGAAGATGCGCTGGCGTTGATTACAGAGGCGCTGCGCGCGACCTTGCAGCGGAGCTGAGGTCGGGCCCCTCTCCCGCCCGGCGGGAGAGGGCGCTAAGCGCCAGCCGCCAACGCGGCCAGCAGCTTGTCGTGCACACCGCCGAAGCCGCCGTTGCTCATGCACAGCACATGGTCGCCGGGCTGTGCGGCCTTGACGATGGCGGCCACCAGCGCTTCGACCTTGTCGGCCACCACGGCCGTCTTGCCCAGCGGGGCCAGTGCTTCAACGGCGCTCCAGCCGTAGTTTCCTTGCAGGCAAAAGCTCAGGTCGGCTTCTTCCAGCGCCCACGGCAACTGGGCCTTCATCGCGCCCAGCTTCATGGTGTTGGAACGCGGCTCGAACACCGCCAGGATGCGCTGCGTGTGGCCGGCCTTGCGGCGCAGGCCATCGACCGTGGTGCGCATGGCCGTGGGGTGGTGGGCGAAGTCGTCATAGACCTTGATGCCGCGCACTTCACCGCGCAACTCCAGGCGCCTGCGCACATTTTGAAAACGGGCCAGTGCCGCGCAGGCGGCGTCAGGCGCCACGCCCACATGTTCGGCCGCGCCGATGGCCGCCAACGCGTTCATCTGGTTGTGCTCACCCAGCAGCGCCCATTCCACGCGCCCCAGCTTCAGGCTGCCGCGCAGCACGTCAAAACTTTGCGGGTCACCGCGCGCGCACAGGCCACCGGGTTCTTCACGTTTGGTGCCAAAGCGCTGCACCTCGCTCCAGCAGCCGCGGGCCAGCACACGCTTGAGCGCTTCGTCGCGCGCATTCACCACCAGCCGCCCGCTGGCCGGCACGGTGCGCACCAGGTGGTGGAACTGGGTTTCTATCGCCGCCAGGTCTGGGAAGATGTCGGCGTGGTCCAGCTCCAGGTTGTTCAGCACCGCGGTGCGCGGCCGGTAGTGCACGAACTTGCTGCGCTTGTCGAACAGCGCGGTGTCGTATTCGTCGGCTTCGATGACGAAGGGGCTGCCCACGCTGCCCGCAGAGCAGCTTTCGACATCTCCCAGCCTCGCACTCACGCCGAAGTTCAGTGGCACGCCACCCACCAGAAACCCCGGCTGCAGGCCGGCCTGGTCCAGTATCCAGGCCAGCATCGCCGTGGTGGTGGTCTTGCCGTGGGTGCCGGCCACGGCCAGCACATGGCGCGAATTTGACGCAGGGTGCAGCACATGTTCGGCCAGCCACTGCGGGCCGCTGGTGTAGGGCGCACCAGCGTCCAGCAGCGCCTCCATCAAAGGGAAGCCGCGGGTGACGACGTTGCCGACCACAAAAACATCGGGCTTGAGCGCCAGTTGCTCAGCGCCAAAGCCTTCGGTCAATGCGATGCCCATGGCGCGGAGTTGATCGCTCATGGGCGGGTAGACGCCTGCGTCGCAGCCGGTGACGGTGTGGCCGGCTTCGCGCGCCAGGGCGGCCAGACCACCCATGAAGGTGCCGCAAATGCCCAGAATGTGAAGATGCATGGCGTGAGAGTTTAGATTTGGGCGCAACCAGGAACCATTCATGCAAGCGAGCGGTTTTGCAGGCATTGCCTGGCTGTCTAGCAACCCCTGGGCCTACCCGGCGCTGGAGGTGCTGCACATCACCGGCATTGCGCTGCTGCTGGGCAGCCTGGTGCTGGTGGAGTTGCGCGTCTGGGGCCTGGCGCCAGAACTGCCCCTGCAGGCGCTGGCAAGGCTGGGTTTGTCGGTGTCGGTATTCGGTTTTGCCCTCGTGGCTTGCAGTGGCCTGGGCATGTTTGCGGCCCACCCGGGTGAGCTGCTGGCCAACCGCAGCTTTGTCATCAAGATGGGGCTGGTGATGTTTGCCGGCTTGAATGCGGCGATGTTCCACGCCCGCGGCAGCCTGCTCAAGGCCGACCGTACGGCGCGCGTGCAGACCGTGTTGTCGATGGGGTTGTGGTTGGCCGTCATCATCTGCGGCCGTTGGATTGCTTACCAGTGAGAAACGCCATGCAAAGACGCCACTTGATCGCCGCCGCCAGCCTGCTCGCGTTGCCCTCGGCCTGGGCCCACCACGGCTGGAGCAGCTTCGACCAGACGCGCCCGATCTACCTGCAAGGCAAGGCCGCCCAGGTGAAATGGGGCAACCCGCACGTTGAGGTGCAATTGGATGTGGCGGCAGATTTACAGCTGCCGGCCGACCTGGCTCTGCGAGCGCTGCCGGCGCAAAGCGCTGGCGTCGACGGCCTGGCGCTGCTCAAGGCCGCACGCCTGCCGACGCGCAAAAACCGGCGCTGGGAGATCGAGCTCGCGCCCATCACACGCATGGACACCTGGAAGGTGCCGCAGATCAAGGCCGGTGAAAGCCTGGCCCTGCTGGGCTTTGCCTTCAGCGAAGAAAAAGGCGAGGCCGTGCTGCGCGCCGAGTATCTGTTCTTCGGTGGCAAGACCTACGGCCTGCGTTCGGCGCCGGCCTGAAGTGCAGGGCTGAAGCACCACCGCTGAGGCCAAAAAAAGACCGCCCCGCCAGGCTGGCGGGGCGGTCACTTCAGCTTTCTGTGCTGCAGCCAATGCTTGGCGGCGGCGCGGTCTTCAGCGCTGCTTGAAGCCCTTCAGCCTTGCCGGTTGCGCAGCCGCGGTGCAGCAAAAGCGGCAAACAGCGCCAACACTGCCAAGGGCAGCGTGGCCGGCGTCGGGATGTTGTTGCAAGGTGGCTGGTTGGGGCCGCCACAGGTGTCCATACGGTCAGCAAAATCCACCGAAATGTCTTCGATCAGGTTGATCGGGTCGCCGGTGAGCACGATGTTGCGCTTGAAGGCGCCGGTAATGCCGTCCCAGACGGTGATGCGGTTGTTGAAGATGTCAGAGACGAAGAATTCGGCACCGTCAAAGGCGATGCCGGTGCCGTTGCCATGGCTTGCGGTGTTGATGAAGTTTGCTGTGATCAGGCTGCCGTCGACCGCACTGTAGACATCGTAGGTTTGCGCGCCGCTGAAGCCGCCATCAAAACGGTTGGCAATCAGCTTGCCGTTGAAGTATTCCAGGCCGTCGTAAAAGCCTGCTGCATTGGCCAGCTTTACCGTCTTGATGAGGTTGCCGTTGGTGCCGTTGACCAGGTAGGCGTTGTTGGTGCCCGAGTAATCGCCGACCCAGAAATTCGTGCCGTCGAAAGAAATGGCCTGCAAGCCGCTGGCCCCGGCGACGGCGAAAGCCACGCCCAGATCGGCGTTGTCGCTGATGCGCCGTTTGAAGATGTTGCCGCTGTCGGCGACCGTGTAGTAAATGATGTCGCCGACGGTGACCACGCCGCGCCCGTTGCCCTTGCTCTGCGTGAAATTGCCGACGTTGGCGCCGGTGGTGGCGCTGAACGATTGCAGCGCACAGGTGCCGCTGCAAGCGTGGTTGGCGTAAATCAAGGTCGCGGCCGCATGGGCGCCGACGCCCGAAGTGGCCACTGCCAAGCCCAACAGGCCTTTGATCAAACTGAGATATCGCATAAGAAAATCTCCAAAAATGAGAAGCGGAAGATGAAGCCGGGCGGCGGCAGGTTTCCCAGCAGTGCCGTCGCAAGGACTTCAGCAGGCTTCGTGCCAACTATCCCCCCTAGGGTGAGGAATGCCAAGTCCGACAAGGACTTGCGCCATGGATTGGCTGGGCTTGTGCCTTGCTGCGGGCGCCTGGGCGGGACGGCTGTCAAGCCGGCCGACAGTGCCGGGATGGCCCGCTGCGCAGCGACACCGCTACGCCGGGGCGTTATCAGGCGGCGTTTTCAGGCGGCGTTTTCAGCCAGCCAGGGCTTCGCGTGCAGCGGCCACCGTGGCCGCAATGTCTTCGGCGCTGTGCGCGGCGCTGACAAACCCGGCCTCGTACAGCGCTGGCGCCAGGTACACGCCGCGCCGCAGCATGGCGTGGAAGAAGCGGTTGAAACGCTCCTTGTCGGTGGCCATGGTGGCGGTGTAGTTCTGCGGCAATTCATCGGCAAAGAAAAAGCCGAACATGCCGCCTTCGCTGTCGCCGACCATAGCCACGCCGGCTTCGCGGGCGGCGCCGCTCAGGCCTTGCACCAGTGCGCGGGTACGGGCCGCCAGTGCATCAAAGAACCCAGGCTGGCTGATGGCCTTCAGCGTGGCCAGCCCGCAGGCCGTGGCCACCGGGTTGCCGCTCAGGGTGCCGGCCTGGTACACCGCACCCAGCGGTGCCAGCTGGCCCATCACGTCCTTGCTGCCGCCAAAAGCCGCCAAGGGCATGCCGCCGCCTATGACTTTGCCGAACACGAAAACGTCGGCGTGGAAACCCGGAATCAGCCCCTGGTAGACGCTGTGCGCGCCACCCAGTGCGACACGAAAGCCCGACATCACTTCGTCAAACACCAGCAGCGCGCCATGCTGCGTGCACAGTTCGCGCATGCGCTGCATGAAAGCCACGCTGGCGCGCACAAAGTTCATGTTGCCGGCGATGGGTTCGACCATCACGCAGGCCAGCGCGTTGCCGTGTTCGGCAAAGGCCGCTTCCAGTGCCGCGACGTCGTTGTAGGGCAGCACCAGCGTGTGCTGCACCACCTCGGCCGGCACGCCGGCGCTGGTCGGAAAACCGAAGGTGGCCAGGCCCGAGCCCGCCTTCACCAGCAGCGGGTCGGCATGGCCGTGGTAGCAGCCTTCGAACTTGATGAATTTGCTGCGGCCGGTGGCGCCGCGCGCCAGGCGCAAGGCGCTCATGCCGGCTTCGGTGCCGCTGCTGACCAGGCGCACCTGCTCGACCTGGGGCACCAGCGCGATGATGGCCTCGGCGAGTTCGATTTCGCGTTCGGTGGGCGCACCAAAGCTGAAGCCGTCCAGCGCCGCCTTCTGCACCGCTTCCAGCACCGCCGGGTGGCCGTGGCCCAGGATCATCGGGCCCCAACTGCCGATGTAGTCGATGTACTTCTTGTCTTCAGCGTCCCAGATGTAGGCGCCGTGGCCGCGCTGTATGAAGCGCGGCGTGCCACCTACCGCGCGAAAAGCACGCACTGGGGAATTCACGCCGCCGGGAATGACGCGCTGGGCGCGTGCAAAGAGGTCTTCGTTGGTGGTCATGGCGCGGCAATGCTTCTGCTGCTGCTTGAGAGGTGAATCAGTGGACGCGGCGCTGCGCGCCCTTGCTCTTGGGGTCTTCAGGTTCGGGTTCGGGCATGCCCCCTTCGCCTTCCTCGCCTTCTTCGGGCGGTGGCAAGGCCCAGAAAAAGCGGTCGGGCACGATGTGGCCCATGCCGGGGCGAAAGCCCGCGTCCAGGCTCTGGTCCAGGAAGCTCAGGGCCTCACCCACCGCGGGCTGCAGCTCGCTGCCTGCTGCAAGCAATGCGGCCAGCGCAGCGGCCAGCGTGTCGCCGGCGCCCAGGAAGCCGGCATCGAAACGTTCGAACTTCTCGCCGGTGATGGCGCCTTGCGGCGACGCCAGCACGTTGTCGATGAACTGCTCGGCCGTGCCCTGTTTGACCGCCTTGCTCGGCAGCATGACGCCGGTGACCAGCACATAGCGGGTGCCGTGTTCACCGGCTGCCACCGCCAGTTCACGCGCTGACGGTGGGCGTTCGCTGTCCCACTCGGGCAGCAGAAAGTCTTGCAGCGTCTTGTGGCTGCCCACCAGCACTTCGGTGGCCGGCAAGATGAGCTCACGAAAGGCGTCCAGGTAGGGTTGCAGCGCGTCGTCTTCCATCCAGCTCAGGTTGGGCAGATAGGAAACCAGCGGTATTTCGGTGTAGTCGCTCAGCACTTCGGCGACTGCGCTGACGTTGTCGGCGGTGCCCAAAAAGCCGACCTTCCAGCCGGCGATGGTGATGTCCTCAAGAATCGTGCGCGCTTGTTCGGCCACGGCGTCGGCGTCGATCTCGTGCTGATCGAAAGTGTCGGCGGTGTCGCGCATCACAATGCTCGTCACCACCGGCAGGCAGTGCGCGCCCATCGCCGCGATGGTGGCCACGTCACCGGCCATGCCGCCGGCGCCACTGGGGTCGCTGGCGTTGAAGCACATCACGCACGCTGGCGGCGGCGGTTCGGTTGAGGGGTCTTGACTCAATGTGGCTTCGCCACTTGAGGCAACCCCCTCGGGGGGCGGTGGTGGCGAAGCCGCCGCCTGGGGGCACTTGTTTGTGGCGGTGGCCGGAATGGGGTCGGGGGTCATGGGCTCTGGCCTGAACGCGAGCATGTCGCGGTGCGGTCGTTGGGGGCGCCGGCGTTGCCGCAGAACCTCCAGCGAACTCTGAAGAAGGTGATGTAGGTCCTCACAATTCCTCGGAAATCGCCGGGGTTGCGTGGCTACAATCCGCGTCCATTGTAGTGAGGTGACAGTCTCATCGTGAGCGAAGCGCGTACCTGGATGTGCCTGATCTGTGGCTGGATTTATAACGAAGTCGATGGCGATCCGGAGCATGGCATTGCGCCGGGCACCGCATGGGCCGACGTGTCGATGAACTGGACATGCCCCGAATGCGGTGCGCGCAAGGAAGACTTCGAGATGGTCCAGATCTGAAGCCGGTGTGGCTGCGCACGGCCCGTGCGCAGTGGCTTGTTTGAGGAGAACAGCGCTTGGAGATTCAGGGGCCGCAAATTCAAGGGCTGCAAACGGTCGAAGCAGGCGCCGCCGCTGTGGCCGGTGCATTGGGCGCCACGACGGGCGCCAAGGTGCTGGTCATCGACGACAGCAACACCATCCGGCGCAGCGCCGAAATCTTTTTGCGCCAGGGCGGGCACGAAGTGGTGCTCGCCGAAGACGGCTTTGACGCACTCGCCAAGGTCAACGACCACGCGCCAGAGTTGATCTTCTGCGACATCCTGATGCCGCGGCTGGACGGCTATCAAACCTGCGCCATCATCAAGCGCAACCCCCGTTTTGCACATGTGCCGGTCATCATGCTGTCGAGCAAGGACGGTTTGTTTGACAAAGCGCGCGGGCGCATGGTGGGCTCTGAGGACTACCTGACCAAGCCCTTCACGAAGGAACAGCTGCTGCGCGCTGTCGATGCCTACCGCCGCGGTACGACCTGAGAGCCTTTGATGCCGATCCAGAAAATCCTCATCGTTGACGACTCGAAGACCGAGTTGCACCACCTGTCAGAACTGCTGGGCAAGCGCGGCTACAGCGTGCGTACCGCAGAGAACGGCGAAGAAGCGATGCGTCGTCTGGGCGAAGAAAAGCCTGACCTGATCTTGATGGACGTGGTGATGCCGGGCCAGAACGGCTTTCAGCTCACGCGCAGCATCACGCGCGACCCACGTTTTGCAGACGTGCCCGTCATCATGTGCACCAGCAAGAACCAGGAAACCGACAAGGTCTGGGGCATGCGGCAAGGCGCCCGCGACTACATCGTCAAGCCCGTGCACACCGACGAGCTGATCGCCAAGATCAAGGCGTTTGACTGAATGTCTGCCGCCGTGTCAGCCGCCATGCCAGCCACGCCACGCATCCACTGATGGCCAAACGCGAAGCCCTGCGCGAACTGCAAAGCCGGCTGGCCCAACGGCTGCAGCAGGCACGCACCGAAGTGCGTGTGGTGTCGTGGCTGGCGGTGGAATGTGCCGGGCTGGGGCTGCTCTTCCCGCTGCCCACCGCGGGTGAGATATTTGCGGTGGGCACGCTGCTGCCGGTGCCGCACACGCAGCGCTGGTTCATGGGCGTGGCCAACCTGCGCGGCGGCCTGCATGGCGTGGTGGATCTGGCCGCGTTCCTGGGCCTGCGCGCGCCCATCGCCCGTGAAGCGGTGCGTGAACAGGCGCGCTTGTTGTCCTTGAACGCCCGCCAGGGCGCCAACTGTGCCGTGCTGATTGACCGTTTGGCCGGCCTGCGCAGCGCCGACCAGTTGACGGCGCAGGCCGCAGCCGCCGAAGAAACCAGGCCGGCTTTTGCCGGCGCCCGTTGGTGTGATGCCGACGGCCGCGTCTGGCAAGAGATAGACCTCGCGGCGCTGGCCCGCAATCCGCAGTTCCTGGCCATCTCTGCATGAACGTTTGCCATTCATTGTTTTCCCGCAATCCGCCGCACCGGCACCTGCCGCAGGCCCGCAACCAGCCATGACGAGGACGAGATGAGCTTCCTTGACAAGTTCAAAGGCAAGGGCCAGTCCAAGCCTGACGCCGATGTCGCGGCCCACACCGCGCCTTTCGATGAGACAGCAGCCCCGGTCAACCCGATGGAAGCCACCGCGCGTCTGGGCCACAGCACGCTGGCCCCACCGCATTCTGGCGAGCCCGGCGACACCGGCGATTCATCCATCATTTCCGAAGCCGCGCCTTCAGAGCTGGCGGCCGACTACGCCGAAAACCCGCACCCCGCCCCCGGCAGCGTGGCCGAAGGTTTCAGCAGCGGCTTGCCGGTGGTGGGCGGCTGGCCCATCGCACGCCAGCAGCGCGCGATGCTGGTGTTGTTCATCGTCGGCCTGGTGGGTTTGCTGGTCACGGCTTTTGTATCGGTGACGGCCAGCAACCGCGGCTCGGGGCAGGTCGGTGCAGCGGGCCAGGCATCGACGCAGTCACAACGGCTGGCCAAGTCGGTGTCGCAGGCGCTGGTGGGCAACAGCACGGCCTTCCCTGAAGTGAAGGAAAGCATCGACATCCTGGCGCGCAACGTGCGCAGCCTGAAGAGCGGTGAAGGCGATATCGCCGCCGCCCCCGGCGCGCTGCAAGACGATCTGGACAAGCTGCTGCCGCTGGTCGACAAGGCCGAGAAAAGCGCCGGCGTGGTGCTGGGCCAGCAGAAGACGCTGACCCAGGTCGGCCAGGCCCTGCGCGCCATCAACCGCCAAAGCGCCGATCTGCTGGAAACGGCCGAGACCGTGTCTTCACTGAAGCTGCAAGGCGGCGCTTCAGCGGCCGAGCTTTCTGCGGTGGGCCAGCTCGTGATGCTGACGCAGCGCATCGGCAAAAGCGCGAACGAGTTTCTGACCACAGAGGGTGTCAGCGCCGAGGCCGTGTTCCTGCTCGGCAAAGACCTGAATTCTTTCCGCGAAATTGCCCAAGGCGTGATTGCCGGCAATGCCGACCTGCGCCTGCCCGGCACACGCGACCCGCAGGTCAAGGAAAAGCTGCAACAGCTGTTGCAGCAGTACGAGCAAACGCGCACCGAAGCCAGCGCCATTCTGGGCAACCTGCAAGGCCTGGTGGCCGCGCGCGAGGCGCAAACCACCATCGTCAACGACTCTGAACCGCTGCGCAAAGGCCTCGACAGCCTGCAGCAAGGCCTGGCCAGCGAAGGTGGTTTTGGTGGCCTGCGGCTGGCGGCGCTGGTGCTGTCCTTGCTGCTGCTGGCGGCCGGCGCTTACGGCCTGCTGAAGCTGTTTGTGATCGACCAGACCAGCCGTTCCAGTGCCGCCGATTCGCAGCGCCTGGAAGCCGAACGCCAGGAGCAGGAAGCCAAGCGCGTGAACGACGCCAACCAGGCCGCCATTTTGCGTTTGATGAACGAATTGCAGGCCGTGGCCGAAGGCGATTTGACGCAGCAGGCGACGGTGACGGAAGACATCACCGGCGCGATTGCCGATTCGGTGAACTACACCGTGGAAGAGTTGCGCACGCTGGTGGCCCAGGTGCAGGACACCGTCGGGCGGGTGACGGAAACCACGTCGCAGGTGGAGCAGACGTCGACCGAACTGCTGGCCGCATCGACCGAACAGTTGCGCGAAATTCGCGCCACAGGTGACTCGGTGTTGCAGATGGCCGGGCGCATCAATGATGTCTCGGCACAGGCCCAGGAAACCGCCCAGGTGGCGCGCCAGTCCTTGCGCGCGGCCGAAACCGGCCTGGGTGCGGTGCAGAACGCCATCGGCGGCATGAACGCCATCCGCGACCAGATCCAGGAAACATCCAAGCGCATCAAGCGGCTGGGCGAAAGCTCGCAAGAAATTGGTGAGATCACCGAGCTGATTTCCGACATTACCGAGCAGACCAACGTGCTGGCCCTGAATGCCGCCATCCAGGCCGCCAGCGCCGGTGAAGCCGGCCGCGGGTTCTCTGTCGTGGCCGAAGAAGTGCAGCGGCTGGCCGAGCGTTCGGGCGACGCCACGCGGCAGATTGCGGCCATCGTGCGCACCATCCAGACCGACACCCAGGATGCCGTGGGCGCGATGGAACGCAGCACCCAGGGTGTGGTGGAAGGCGCGCGTTTGTCTGACGCCGCCGGCACTGCGTTGGGCGATATCGACCGTGTCACGCGCGAGCTGTCAGACCTCATCGGCCGCATTTCCAGAGAAGCCTTGCGTGAAGCCGAATCGGCCAACGTGGTGGCCGCCAACATCCAGCATATCTTTGCGGTGACAGAGCAGACTTCAGAAGGCACACGTTCCACCGCGCAGATGGTGCGTGAACTGTCGCGCACCGCCGAAGAGTTGAAGGCCTCGGTGGCGCGGTTCAAGATCGCTTGAACTGACAGCGCAAATTAACACGGCAAATTAACTCGGCAAAGCAATGGATACCGCAGGCGAAGGCACGCGAGCATTGGCCGGTGACGACCTCAGCGCCCTGGCCTGGGTGCATGGCGAGTTGCGCCGTTCGCTGGAAACGGCGAACAAGGCGCTGCGCCGGTATTTGAGGGAAGCCGAAGCCGCCAGCGGCAGCGACCTGGACGCCGTAGACCCCGCCGTTTTGCGCACCGCTCGCAACCAGCTGCACCAGGGAGTGGGCGCGTTGGAGCTGGTCGGCCTGCCGGCCGTCGCCGACGTGCTGCGCGCCAGCGAAGCCGCGGTGCAGCGCATGGTCGCGCGCCCGGCCACGGTGGACGCCGCGGCGGTGGACACGATCGAAAAAGTGTCCTTCGCGCTGCTTGATTTTCTGGCCCGGCAGTTGGCCGGCAAGGCCGTCAGCCCGGTGATGCTGTTCCCGCAATACCGCCAGGTGCTGCAACTGGCCGGCGCTGACCGCGTACACCCGGCCGACCTCTGGAAGATCGAGTGGCAATGGCGTGAATTGCCGCATGACGCCAGCGCCAAGGCACTGAACGCCGACGACGAAGCGCGCACCGAGATGGAAACGCTGGTGCTGGCCTTGATGCGCCAGCCCAGCGGCGACCACAGCCGCGGCGCGCTCGACCGCATGAGCGACCTGTGCGCCAGCCTGGGCGCCGGCGCGCGGCGTTCCAGCCCGGGCGGCGCGCCCATGCAATTGACGCAACTGGCGCACTTGGCCACCTTCTGGCAACTGGCCGCAGCCGTTTTCCAGGCCCAGGCCAGCGGTTTGCTGGCCGGTGATGTCTACGTCAAGCGCCTGGCTTCACGGCTGATGGCGCAACTGCGCATGCGCGTGCGCGGGCAGGCCGAGTTGTCAGACCGGCTGGCGCAAGACCTGCTGTTCTTTTGCAGCCACGCCAAGGCGCCCACACCGCAACATCCGGCGCCTCGCCTGGCGGCGGTGCGCCAGGCCTGGAACCTCGACGCGCAGCCCACGGCCGACTACGAAACCCCGCGCCTGGGCCGCTTCGACCCGGCTGTGATGGCACTCGCCCGCAAGCGTGTGGCGGCGGCCAAAGATGCCTGGTCGGCGGTGGCCGGCGGCGAGTTGCACCGCATGAACGGTCTGGCCGACCAGTTCACGCTGGTCGGTGAATCCTTGCAGCGCCTGCTGCCGCATGGCGAACACCTGGCCAAGGCACTGCAGGCCGCGGTGTCGCAAACGGTGGCGTCGCAGGCTTCACCTCCGGCGGCTTTGGCCATGGAAGTGGCCACCGGCATCCTGTACCTGGACGCTTCGCTCGAAGACGGCGAGTTCGATCATCCTGAGCTGGCCGCACGCATCCAGCACCTGGCGCGCCGCATCGACGACGTGCGCATCGGCGCCGAGCCGCAGCCGCTGGACGTGTGGATGGAAGAGCTGTACCGCCGCGTCAGCGACCGCCAGACCATGGGCAGCGTGGTGCAGGAACTGCGCGCTTCGCTGTCGGAAATCGAAAAGCAGATCGACCAGTATTTTCGGGATCCGACGCAGCGCCAGTTGCTGATTCCGGTGCCGGCACAACTGTCGGCCATGCGCGGTGTGTTGTCGGTGCTGGGGCTGGACCAGGCTTCGGCCGCGGCGCTGCACATGCGCGACGATGTCGATGCGCTGGCGCAGACCGAAGTTGACCCGCAGCGCGCCGTGCAAACCGGCACCTTCGACCGCCTGGCCGACAACCTGGGCGCCTTGAGCTTCCTCATCGACATGCTCAGCGTGCAGCCGGCGCTGGCCAAGAGCCTGTTCCGCTTCGACCCAGAAACCGGCAACCTGGCCGCCGTGATGGGGCAGAGCGAAAGGGTCTCGGCCTTTGCCGCGTTTGACGACACCGCGCCCGTGTCCGCCCTGCCGGCGGCCGCGCCGCTGCTGGACCAGTTGCACGATGTTGCCCGCCTGGCCGCCGAGCCCGGCGTCGCCGACGCAGACCTGGCGCTTCGGCTGGAAGCGCTGGCGCAGCAGGCCACCACCGCCGAACAGCCAGAGCTGGCGCGCCTGCTGTCTGACGCCGAGGCCACGCTGCGCGGCGCGGCCGATGAAGGCGCACGCGCCGCTGTGCGCGCCGACCTGGCCGCTGCCGTGGCCGCGCTGTCGCCACCCGCCTTGCCGGCGGCCCCCGCGCCTGCGCCGCTGCCGCCTGACCGGCCCCTCGTTGCCGGCAGCACCGGGCTGGAAGACGATGCGGAGATGCGCGACATCTTCATCGAGGAAGCGCGCGAGGTTATTGCCGACGCCCAGGCCGCGCTGGAACGCCTGGCCGACGCGCCCGACAACGCCACCGACCTGACGGCAGTGCGCCGCGCCTTCCACACCCTCAAAGGCAGTTCGCGCATGGTCGGCCTGCGTGAATTCGGCGATGGCGGCTGGGCCTGCGAACAGCTATACAACGCCCGCCTGGCGCAAGCGTCGCGCATGGACAACCCGCTGCGCCAGTTCACGGTCGAAGCCCTGAATTACCTGGGCGACTGGACCGAAGCCATTGCCGCTGGTGTCGACCACGGCCACAACGCCGCCGACCTGAGCCGCGCCGCCGACGCGCTGCGCCTGGAAGGCCCGCGCGTGCCGATTGCCGCGCCGCGTCGGCCGGCTGCGTCGGCCGACACCGGTGCGCAGGCCGAAACACCGACCGTTATCTTTCTGCGCCCGCCGGCGCCTGCCGCTAAAGCCGCCACGCCGGTGGAGCCCGAAGCGGTGCTCGACCCCGACCCGTTTGCACGGCTTGCCGAGCCAGCCGCGCTGACCACCGAACCCTTGGCCGAACTGCTCGAACTGGCGTTCGAGCCGCTGGACGAAACGCCTGCCGCGACCCCCGTGCCGGCTGAAGCCCCGACGCTGATCCTGCCGCGCCGTCTGCCGGACCCTGCGCAGAGCGGGCTGTCGCAAGCGCCGCCGCTGGAGTTGTCGTTTGATGTCGCCGACGCCGAGCCAGAGACAGAGCCCGAGCCAGAGCCGCAATCCGCGGTCGAAGAACCGACCCTGGTCATGAACACGCTGGCGGCGCGCGTGCCTGAACTGCCCAGCGCGGCCGACCTCGATCTGGGTTTCGTGGCGCCCGTCGTGCCAGCGTCTTCAGCGGCCGATGGCGTTGCCGATCTGCCCAGTTTCGACCTCGACCTGAACGCATTGGACGACGCCGAACCAGTGCCGCTGCCGCCCCTGCCGGCGCTGCAAGAACCGATCAACCTGCTCGACCTGCCGCTGCACACGCCGCAGACCGAAAGCGCAGCCGAAGCGCTGCCGCAGGCGGTGCCCGAGGGCGAGGCGCTCGAGATCGACCTGGCTGACTTGGACGCGCTGTTTGCGCCCGAAGCCGCACCCGAGGCGGGCTTTGTGCCGGGGGCGCCTTCGGTGCTGGACACGGTGGCACTGCCGACGCTGCAACGCGAAACCGAGCCTGCCGCGCAAGCCGTGTCGCTGCCGGCGTTTTCCTTCGATCTGGACGCACCTGCGCTTGCGCCAGCGCCCGAGCAGACGGCGGCCGAATTGCAGCCCGCGATGGCCGCCCCAGAGCCCGCCGACGATGACGAACAGGTCAAGCTCATCGGGCCGCTGCGCATCAGCATTCCGCTGTTCAACATCTATCTGAACGAAGCCGATGAGTTGTCGCGCCGGCTGGTCACGGAACTGGCCGAATGGGCGTTGGAATCGCTGCGCCATCCGGTGCCTGAAACGGCCGTGGCGCTGGCCCATTCACTGGCCGGCAATTCGGCCACCGTGGGCTACAGCGACCTGTCGGCGCTGGCGCGTGCGCTGGAACACGCGCTGATGCGTTCGCACGATGCCGGCCATGGCCGCAGCGGCGAGCCGCAATTGTTCAACGACGCTGCCGAAGAAATACGCCGGCTGCTGCACCAGTTTGCCGCCGGCTTCCTGCGGCCGGTGGTGCCCGAATTGATGGAACGCCTGGCAGCGCATGAACGCTTGCCGCTGCTGGACAGTGAAGCGCCGATGCTGTTGGACGCGCTGGACGCGACGGACGCGCTGGATGCCGGTGAAGACGCCGATCTTGAGACCATCAGCGACCACATCGACGCCGAGCTGCTGCCCATCTTCGAAGAAGAGGCCGACGAGTTGTTGCCGCAGCTGCAGTCGCGTCTGCGTGACTGGCTGGACCGCCCCGCCGACGCCGACGCGCCGATGGCCTGCATGCGCACGCTGCACACCGTCAAGGGCGGCGCGCGGCTGGCCGGTGCGATGCGCCTGGGCGAGCTGGCGCACCGGCTGGAAACCGCCATCGAGGCGCTGGCTGCGCGTGGTGATGCGCAAGGCGACGAAATCGAGCCGCTGCTGGCCCAGGCCGACGCCATGAGCGTGGCTTTCGAGTCGCTGCGTGGCGCGGGTGCGAGCACCGGCGCCGCTGCGCCGGTGGCCAAGCCGGTGCTCATCCCCGAGCCGCTGCAGCTGGCCGAAGCGCCGCTGCCGGTGGCCGAACCCGAGCCCGAACCCGCCGAGCCCGCTGAGCCCGCTGAGCACGACGCCGCCGTGGCCGAGCTGCAAGCGCCCGCCGCCTCGGTCGAAGCCGTCGCCGCAGCCGCCCAGGCGCTGCTGGCTGATGACGGCGTGGACATCATGCTGCCCGTCGAGCCGCCCGCACCGGCGGCGCCGCCGGCGCAAATCGACTGGCCGCGTTTCAGCCTCGGGCAAGCGCCCGAGGCCGCTGCCACCGACCGCGCCGCCGCCGCCAACGCCGTCGTGCGGGTGCGCGCTGGCCTGCTCGACCGCTTGGTCAACCAGGCCGGTGAGGTGAGCATCACGCGTGCCCGCATCGACGGCAACGTCAAGCAGTTGCAGGGCGCGTTGGGTGAGCTGACCGACAGCCTGGAACGCATGCGCCGCCAGTTGCGCGACATCGAACTGCAGGCCGAAACGCAGATCAGCACGCGCATTGAAGCCGCCAAGGCCGCGGCGCAAAGTTTCGACCCGCTGGAGATGGACCGCTTCACGCGCTTTCAGGAACTGACGCGCTTCATGGCCGAATCGGTGAACGACGTGGCGACGCTGCAGCGCAGCCTGCAGCGCACCTTGCAAAGCAGCGAAGACGAACTGGCGATGCAGGCGCGCTTGACGCGTGAACTGCAAGACGACCTGCTGCGCACGCGCATGGTCGAGTTCGAAAGCATGGCCGACCGCCTGCACCGCACGGCACGCCAGGCGGCGCGCGAAACCGCCAAGCAGGTGCGGCTGGACATCGTCGGCGGCGCCATCGAAATCGACCGTGGTGTGCTCGAACGCATGGCCGGCCCCTTCGAGCACCTGCTGCGCAACAGCGTCGCCCACGGCATTGAGGCACCGGCTGCGCGCGCCAAGGCCGGCAAGGAAGTCGGCGGTGTGGTCACCGTCACTGTGGCCCAGGCCGGCAATGAAGTGGCGGTGGAATTTGCCGACGACGGCGGCGGGCTGGACCTGGTGCGCATACGCCAGCGCGCGGTCGAACGCGGCCTGCTGGCCGCCGACGCAGTGGCCAGCGAAGCCGATCTGGCGCAGCTGGTTTTCAAGCCCGGCTTCAGCACGGCAGAGACGGTGACAGAGCTGGCCGGCCGCGGCGTCGGCCTGGACGTGGTGCGCGCTGAAGTCAACGCCATGGGCGGACGCATCGAAACCCAAAGCGATGCCGGCAAGGGCACGCGCTTCAAGCTGCTGCTGCCGTTGACGACGGCGGTGACGCAGGTCGTGATGCTGCGCTGTGGTGATCTGCAAGTGGCGGTGCCTTCGCCGCTGATCGAAATCGTGCGCCGTGTGCCCAGTGCCGATGTGATGCGCGCCTACGAGCAGTTGGTGTTGCCCTACGCCGGCGAAGACGTGCCCTTCTACTGGCTGGGCGCTTTGCTGCGCCATGGCTCGCGGGGCGAAGTGGCTGGCCGCAACCAGACTGTGGTCGTCATACGCAGCGCCGCGCAGCGCGTCGCCGTGCATGTCGATGAAGTCGTCGGCAACCAGGAAGTGGTGGTCAAGAACGTCGGCCCGCAACTTGCGCGGCTGCCCGGCCTGGCCGGCGTCACGCTGCTGCCATCGGGCGCGGTGTCGCTGATCTACAACCCGGTGGCGCTGGCGGCGCTGTATGGCGAAGAAGCGCGTGCCCAGATGCAGCGCACCGCGGATGCCGCTGCAGGCGCAGCCCAGCCCCCGGTGGCGGCACTGTTCAGCGAGCCCGTGGTGGCGCGAGCGCCGATGGTCATGGTGGTCGACGATTCATTGACCGTGCGCCGCGTCACCCAGCGCCTGCTGGTGCGCGAGGGCTACCGCGTCGTCACCGCCAAAGATGGCCTGGACGCGCTGGAACGCCTGGCCGAAGAACGGCCCACGGTGCTGCTGTCAGACATCGAAATGCCGCGCATGGACGGCTTTGACCTGCTGCGCAACGTGCGCGCCGACCCGGTGCTGAAGAACCTGCCGGTGGTCATGATTACCTCGCGCATTGCGCAAAAGCACCGCGACTACGCCGCCCAGTTGGGCGTCGACCATTACCTGGGCAAGCCCTATTCAGAAGAAGAGTTGCTGGCCCTGGTGGCGCGTTATGCCGGGGCTGCATTGCCGGTCTGAAGCAGCCTGCCGCGCCAAGGGGTGAGGCCGCTGTCAGCCCGCCACCGTCTGCGCTTGCAAGACCCTGCCCGTGATGGGCCAATCAACCGGCTGAATCAAACGTTTGATTCATGCGCATACAGTGCGCTGCATGAATGTCCGCCGTGCTGCCGAGCCCACCGCCGAAGACGCCCGCCAGCGCCTGCTGAACACCGGCCTGCGGCTGTTTGCGCAGCAGGGTTTTGCCAACACATCGACGCGTGAACTGGCCGAGACGGCGCAGGTCAACGTGGCCGCCATCAGCTACTACTTTGGCGACAAGCTGGGCCTGTACCGCGCCGTTTTCTTCGGCCCCGAGGGCGGGGTGCAGGAAGACATCGCGCGCTTTGCTGAACCCGGGCTGCCGCTGGAACAGGCGCTGCGCGGATTTTTCGAGGCCTTTGTGGCGCCGCTGCGCGAAGGCGACCAGATGCGTTTGTGCATGAAGCTGCACTTTCGAGAAATCCTCGAACCCACCGGCCTGTGGGACGAAGAGCTGGCGCGCGGCATCAAGCCCATGCACGACGCCATGGCCGGCGTGCTGGCGGGCCACCTGGGCCTGGCCAGGCCCGACCTGGAAGTGGCGCGCCTGGCGGTGTGCCTGGGCGGGCTGGGAGTGCACCTGCATGTGGGCCACGACATCGCCGACGAGGTGGCGCCGGGCCTGAACAACGGCCCCCGCGCACTGGAACACTGGGCCGACGCGCTGGTGCGCTACGGCCTGGCGCTGGTGCAGGCAGAAGCCAGCCGCCGGGGCGTCACACTGGAAGGAGAAAGCGCTTGAAATACAGCCTGGGCCACAGGCGCCTGTCGCTGCCGGCGGCGCTAGCGCCGCGGTCGCTGCCGCGGTCACTGCCGCGGTCACTGCCTTCACTGCTCGCGCTGTCATTGGCGTTCAGTGGCTGCGCCAGCACCCCAGGCACCGGCCCGCAAGAACCGCCGGCCCCGCCGCAGGCCCTGGCCGACCGCTGGCAGGCGCCGCTGCCTGCCGGTGCGGGTGACATCGACGCCGACATCGCGCGCTGGTGGCAGCGCTTTGACGACCCGCTGCTGCCACCGCTGGTGCGCGCCGCGCAAGCCGCCAGCCCGACGCTGGCCAGCGCTGCGGCGCGCATCGAACGCGCACGCGCCACCCGCGTCGCTGCCGGCGCCGCGTTGCTGCCCAGCGTCAACGCCGTCGGCAGCGCCAACCTGGGCCGGCGTGCCCTGGGTCTGCCGGTGGCCGGCAGCACCAGCCTGGGTTTGCAGGCGGCATGGGAAATCGACCTGTTTGGCGCTGGCGCGGCTGGCCGTGACGCCGCCCAGGCCCGGCTGGAAGGCGCGCAGGCGGCCTGGCACGATGCGCAAGTTTCGGTGGCCGCCGAAGTGGCCACCAGCTACGCCAGCTTGCGCGCTTGCGAAGCCCAGCGCACGCAGGCCGAGGCCGACGCCGATTCGCGCGCCCAGACCGCACGCCTGACCGACCTGAGCGCCCGCGCCGGCTTCACCGCGCCGGCCGACGCGGCGCTGGCCCGTGCCAGCGCCGCGCAAGGCCGCAACCAGGCCGTCAGCCAGCGCGCGGCCTGCGAAACGCTGCTCAAATCGCTGGTCGAACTGACCGACACGCCGGAGGCCGAACTGCGCCAGCGCCTGGCCGGGCGCACCGCACAAGTGCCGGTGCCGCCAACGCTGGCCGTGCCCACGCTGCCCGCAGCGCTGCTGTCACGCCGGCCTGATCTGGCCGAAGCCGCACGCAACGTGCTGGCCGCCGCCGGCGACCGCGTGCAGGCCCAGGCCGCCGAGCGCCCGCGCCTGAGCTTGAGCGGCGCGCTGGCCGCTGCCACGCTGCGCAGCGCCGGCGCCACCACCACCGGCAGCACCTGGGCCATCGGCCCGCTGTCGGTGACCTTCCCGCTGCTCGACGGTGGTGCCGCGGCGGCCGCCACCAGCGCTGCGCGTGCCGAATACGACGCCGCCGTGGCCGTCTACCAGGGCCAGGTGCGGTGCGCGCTGCGCGAGGTTGAAGCCGCGCTGCTGGCGCTGCAGTCCAGCAGCGAACGGCAGGCTGACGCCAGCAGCGCCGCGCAAGACTTCGAGGCGTCGCTGCGGGCCACAGAAGCGCGCCAGAAAGGCGGGCTGGCGAGCCTGTTCGACCTGGAAGCCGCGCGGCGCAGCGCGCTGGCCGCGCAAAGTGCGCTGACCGATTTGCAGCGCGAACGCGTGGCGGCGTGGATTGCGCTGTACCGGGCCCTGGGTGGTGGTTTTGACGCTGCCGCCCTGAACACTGCGGCGGCGCATTGACCGTGCCTGCGTCCCAGGCATAACGTTTCAAAAGCATGCAATGACCACACTCCGACCCCGACCCCGCCTTGCCGTGCTGGCTGTGTTGGCCGTGCTGGCCGGGGCTGGCGCAGCCAGCTGGGCCGTGAACGCTGCCGACGGTGCCACCAAGACAGCCGCACCCAAACCCGCGCTGACGGTGACGGTGATCCAGCCCCAGCGCGCCGACATTGCGGGCGCTGTCAGTGCGGGCGGCAGCATCGCGGCCTGGCAAGAGGCCATTGTCGGCGCCGAGAGCAACGGCTGGCGCCTGGCCGAGGTGCGCGTCAACGTCGGCGATGTCGTCAAGCGCGGCCAGGTGCTGGCCCGCTTCGTGGCCGACATGGCCAACGCCGACCTGGCGCAAAGCAAGGCCGGTGTGGCCGAGGCCGAGGCCACGCTGGCTGACGCCGTTGCCAACGCCCAGCGGGCGCGTGAACTGCAGGCCAGCGGCGCCCTGAGCGCGCAGCAGATCAACCAGTACCTGACGGCAGAACGCACCGCCCAGGCGCGGCTGCAAGCGCTGCGCGCCAGCGCTCAGGTGCAGCAACTGCGGCTGAGCCAGACACGGGTGCTGGCGCCCGACGACGGCGTCATCTCGGCCCGCAGCGCCACGCTGGGTGCGGTGGTGCCGGCCGGGCAAGAGTTGTTCAGGCTGATCCGCCAGGGCCGGCTGGAATGGCGCGCCGAAGTGGCAGCCTCGGAGCTGGGCCAGATCAAACCCGGCATGGTCGTCAAGCTGACGCCTGCCGGCGGTGCGGTGCTAACAGGCAAAGTGCGCATGCTGGCGCCCACCGTGGACGCTGCCACACGCAACGGCCTGGTCTATGTCGACCTGTTGCAGCCCGGCGCCGCGCGCGCCGGCATGTTTGCGCGTGGCGACTTTGTGCTCGGCAGTGCCAGCGCGCTGACGCTGCCGCAAAGCGCGGTGCTGCTGCGCGACGGCTTCAGCTATGTCTTCAAGCTGGGCGCAGACAACAAGGTGGTGCAGGCCAAGGTGCAGGTGGGCCGGCGTGTGGGCGAGCGCATCGAGATCACCGGCGGGCTCGACCCCGCCGCCCGCGTGGTGGCCAGCGGCGCCGGCTTCCTGGCCGATGGCGACACGGTGCGCGTGGTGCAAGCCGCGCCGGCTGCCAACGCCATGGCCACCAGACAAACGGGGGCAGCACCATGAACGTTTCAGCCTGGAGCATCCGCAACCCGATACCGGCGGTGATGCTGTTTGTGATGCTCACCGTCGTCGGCTTGATGGGCTTCAAGCAGATGAAGGTGCAGCAGTTTCCCGACATCGACCTGCCCACCATCAGCATCACCGCCAGCCTGCCCGGCACCGCGCCGGCGCAGATGGAGACCGAGGTCGCGCGCAAGCTGGAAAACGCCGTCGCTTCGTTGCAGGGCGTGAAGAACATCTACACCAAGGTGCAAGACGGCACGACCATCGTCACGGTCGAATTCCGTTTGGAAAAACCGACGCAGGAAGCGCTGGACGACGTGCGTGCCGCGGTGCAGCGCGTGCGTGCCGACCTGCCGGCCGAACTGCGCGACCCGGTCATCGCGAAGATGGATTTGTCGGGTTCACCGATCCTCACCTACACGGTGGCTTCGACGCGCATGGACGACGAAGCGCTGAGCTGGTTCGTCGACAACAACATCACCAAAGCCATCCTGGCGGTGCGCGGTGTGGGGACGGTGGCGCGTGTCGGCGGCGTGGCGCGTGAAGTGCGGGTGGAACTGGACCCGGCGCGCTTGCTGGCGCTGAACGCCACCGCGGCCGACATCTCGCGCCAACTGCGCGCTGTGCAGCAAGAAGCATCGGGTGGCCGCAGCGATGTCGGCGGCATCGAGCAAAGCGTGCGCACCATCGCCACCGTCCAGAGCGCGGCCGAACTGGGCCAGCTGCAAGTGGCGCTTGCCGACGGTCGACGCATCAGGCTGGACCAGGTGGCCAGCGTGGCCGACACCGTGGCCGAGCAGCGCAGTGGTGCGCTGCTCAACGGCAAGCCGGTGGTGGGTTTCGAGATCGTGCGTTCGCGCGGCGCGGGTGAAACCGATGTCGCCGACGGCGTGCGTGCCGCGTTGCAAAAGCTGGGTGCCGAGCACCCCGATGTGGAAGTCACCGAGGCCTTCAACTTCGTCGACCCGACGGTCGAAAACTTCCACGGCAGCATGATTTTGCTGATCGAAGGCGCGCTGCTGGCGGTGCTGGTGGTGTGGCTGTTTCTGCGCGACTGGCGCGCCACGCTGGTGGCCGCCACCGCGCTGCCGCTGTCGGTGCTGCCGACGTTCGGCGCCATGCACTACCTGTTCGGTTTTTCACTCAACACGGTGACGCTGCTGAGCCTGTCGCTGGTGGTCGGCATCCTGGTCGACGACGCCATCGTCGAGATCGAAAACATCATGCGGCACTTGCGCATGGGCAAATCGCCTTTCGATGCGGCGATGCAGGCGGCCGATGAAATTGGCCTGGCGGTGATCGCCACCACGTTCACGCTGATCGCCGTCTTTCTGCCCACCGCATTCATGAGCGGCGTGCCGGGCAAGTTCTTCGTCCAGTTCGGCTGGACGGCAGCCATTGCCGTGTTCTTCAGCCTGGTGGTGGCGCGCGTGCTGACGCCGATGATGGCCGCCTACATCCTGCGTCCGCCGCAGAAGGCGCACAAGGAACCGATGTGGATGGCGAAGTACCTGGCCTGGGCCGGCTGGTGCTTGAAACACCGCGTGTTGACGATGGCCGCCACCGGCGTGTTTTTCATCGGCAGCTTCATGCTCGTGCCTTACCTGCCGACGGGCTTCATCCCGCCCGACGACCTGAGCCAGACCCAGGTGACGGTGACGCTGCCGCCCGGCAGCAACTACACGCAAACGCTGGCCGCGGCCGAGCAGGCGCGGCTGCTGGTGCAGCAGAACCCCCATGTGAAGATGGTCTACACGGCGGTAGGCGGGGGCAGCACCGGCAGCAATACCTTCGAGCCCGGCGGCGGCCTGGCCGACGTGCGCAAGGCCACCTTGACCATCAACATGACGCCGCGCGGCGAACGCGGTGGCCTGAAAAAACAGGCGGTGGAAGGGCAGTTGCGTGAAGCACTGGAAGCGCTGCCCGGCGCGCGCGTCAACGTCGGCTTTGGCCAAAGCAGCGAAAAGTACGTGCTGGTGCTGGCCGGTGAAGACGGCGCGGTGCTGGCCGCGCATGCCGCGGTGGTGGAACGCGAGTTGCGCGGCATTGCCGGCATCGGCGCCGTGACCAGCAGTTCCAGCCTGGTGCGGCCCGAACTCATCGTGCGGCCCGACGCCGCGCGCGCCGCCGACCTGGGCGTGACCACC
Source organism: Betaproteobacteria bacterium (assembly GCA_031371275.1). Lineage (GTDB taxonomy): Bacteria > Pseudomonadota > Gammaproteobacteria > Burkholderiales > Burkholderiaceae_C > Rubrivivax. The sequence continues at coordinate 1,816 of JANMJI010000286.1, read as the reverse complement.
GCGGCGATTGCCGACACGCTGCGCATTGCCACCTCGGGCGACTACGACCAGCAGTTGCCGAAAATGAACCTGAGCCAGCGCCAGGTGCCCATCGTCGTGCGCTTGCCGGCGCAAGCCCGCACCGACCTGGCCTTGCTGGCGCGCCTGCCGGTGCCGGGCAAAGCCGGGCCGGTGGCCCTGGGCAATGTGGCCAGCCTGGCGATAGACAGCGGGCCGGCGCAGATCGACCGCTACAACCGGCTGCGCAATGTCAACTTCGACATCGAGTTGAACCAGCAGCCGCTGGGCGCGGTGAAAGACGCCGCGCTGGCGCTGCCCAGCCTGAAGAACCTGCCGCCGGGGGTGATTCAAACCGAGGTCGGGGATGCCGAGGCCATGGCTGAGCTGTTCGCCAGTTTCGGCCTCGCCATGCTGACGGGTGTCCTCTGTATCTACATCGTGCTCGTGCTGCTGTTCAAAGACTTCGTGCAGCCGGCCACCATCTTGGGCGCTTTGGTGCTGTCGATACCCGGCGCCTTCCTGGCGCTGTTCATGACCCACACGGCGCTGAGCATGCCCAGCATGATCGGGCTCATCATGCTGATGGGCATTGCCACCAAGAACAGCATCCTGCTGGTCGACTACGTCATCCTGGCGCGACGCGACCATGGCCTGGGCCCGCTTGAAGCCGTGCTCGACGCCTGCCACAAACGCGCCCGGCCCATCATCATGACGACCATCGCGATGGGCGCGGGCATGGTGCCTATCGCGCTGGGCTGGGGCACCGACCCGAGCTTCCGCGCACCGATGGCCATCGTGGTCATTGGCGGGCTCATCACCAGCACCTTCTTGAGCCTGCTGGTGATACCGGTGTTGTTCACGCTGGTCGATGATTTGATTCGGTGGATGGGCCGAGCTGCGGGCCGGCTGTTGCGCCGCGGCGGCAAGCCGGGCGCCACCGCCGTGGAGGCCGCATGATGAAGCTGCAACGCCGCCAGTGTTTGAGGCTGGGTGTGGCCGCGGCGCTGGCCGCGGCCGGTGTGGCACGGCTGGCAAGGGCCGCAGACGCAGCGCACTTCCAGGCGCTGGACATGGACTGGGCCGACACCGCCCGCCAGCGTGCCGTGCCGGTGCGGCTGTACCTGCCGGCGTCCTCATCCAGCGTGCCGCTGGTCGTCTTCTCACACGGCATTGGCGGTTCACGCCAGGGCTACAGCTGGCTGGGCCAGCACTTTGCGCGCCACGGTATCGCCAGCCTGCACCCGCAGCATGTGGGCAGCGACCGCAGCCTGTGGGCCGGCAATGTCTTCAACCTGGTCGGCCGGCTGCAGGGCGCAGCGCAGGACGCAGAGGCCACCGCCCGCGTCCACGACATGCGCTTTGCGCTGGACACGCTGCTGGCCAGCGAACTGGCGCCGCGCCTCAATGCGCAGCGCATCGTCGCCGCCGGCCACAGCTACGGCGCCAACACCACGCTGCTGGCCAGCGGCGCGCGTGTGCCGCGTGATGGGCATGTCATCGACCTGCACGACGAACGTGTGCGGGCCGCCATCGTCATCTCGGCGCCACCGTTTTATGGTGCGGCCGACCCGGTCAAGATACTGGCCAGCGTGGCCGTGCCCAGCCTGCATGTGACGGCCACCCAAGACATCATTCGCATCCCCGGCTACTACAGCGGCGCCGAAGACCGCGTCAAGGTGTTTGACGCCACCGGCGGCCCGCACGGCCCGCACAAATGGCTGGCGGTGTATGAAGGCGGTTCGCACAGCATGTTCACCGACCGCAGCGGCACGGGCGGCGTGGCGCTGAACCCGCAGGTCAAGGCGGCCACGCAGGC